>CAZSBL010000027.1:0-29633 GCA_964605205.1 uncultured Gemmatimonadaceae bacterium | reverse complement strand
GGCCCGGGCGCTGACGCAGACCGCTTCCGCCGTTCCCCGGGCCTGATGCGGCGCGCCCGTGGCGCCTGGAGATGTCGCCGTGATGCCTGTCGCGCCGCCGGTTGCGAGGCGGTTTCGGCGGCGCATCGGATCGACCCCAGGTTGACACCCCGCGCGGCGCCAAGAAACTTCCCTGTCCTCACAGAGCCGAGCCCACACGCATGCACCGACCCGAACCACAGGCCCCGGAAGAAGAGACCTGCCCGAGTCTCAAAGAGCTCATCGCGCAGCTGTCCGGCGGCGCCGACCTGTCCGGTGACGAGAGCCGGGCGGCGTTCGACCACGTCATGGGTGGGCGGGCGTCGCAGATCCAGATGGCGGGGCTGCTGGTGGGGCTGCGGACGAAGGGGGAGGCGGCGTCGGAGGTGGCGGGTGGGGTTCGGGCGCTGCGGACCGCCATGGTGCCCGTCGAGGCCGAAGATCCGGACTCGCTGGTGGACACGTGCGGCACGGGCGGTGGCGCGCTGACCACCTTCAACATCTCCACGGCCGCGGCGATCCTCGCGGCCGGGATGGGGGTGCGGATCGCGAAGCATGGGAACCGCTCGTTCACATCGAAGTGCGGGAGCGCCGACATCCTGGAGGCCCTCGGCGTCCAGATCGAGCTGAAGCCGGAGGCTATGGCCGAGGTCCTCGAGGAGGCCGGCATCGTCTTCATGTTCGCGCCCCTCCTCCACCCGGCCATGCGGCATGTGGCGCCCGTCCGTCGGGAGCTGGGGATCCCCACCATCATGAACCTGCTCGGCCCGCTCACCAATCCGGCCGGCGCACGCCGGCAGGTGGTGGGCGTCACCGACCCGGCGCTCCTCGACCTCGTGGCCCACGGGCTCCGGGAGCTGGGCCATCACCGGGCGCTGGCGGTCTACGGCGAGCCCGGACTCGACGAGCTGAGCCCCATCGGCACGACCCACGTCGCCGAGCTGGATGCCGGCACCGTGCGACGACGGGAGCTGAATCCGGCCGAGTTCGGCTGGACCGATCTCGACCCTGACCACCTGGCCGGCGGCGATCCCGCCCACAATGCGCGCGTGGTCACGGAGGTGTTCGAAGGGAAGCGGCACGACGCGGCGAGGGCCGCCGTGGTCCTGAACGCGGGCGCGGCCGTCTACGTCAGCGGCACGGTCGACTCCCTGGAAGAGGGCGTGGAGAAGGCCGACGCGGCGCTGGCCGATGGCGCGGCGCTGGACGGCCTCGACCGGCTCCGGTCGGCTACCCGGCGGGTGCTCGAGGAGTAGCGCCGGGTCACCCGCACCCGGGTCGTGCGGCTGGGCGCGGTCTCGGGAGTGGGCGGGGATGCAGGGGTCGAGCGCTCGTAACGAACGAACCGACTCGACGGACCCGGCCTACCCCTTCGGACCCGACCTACCCCTTCGGACCCGGCCTACCCCTTCTGGTTCGGCGTCACCACGGCCCGCAGCGTCCACGGGCCCGGGAAGATCTGCTGGGCGCCCCGGAGGAGCACCACGGTGGTCCCCTTCGGCGTCCTGCGGCCTACCACGAACGGCTCCTTGCGCTTCATGCGTACCTCCTGATCACGCCCACCACGATCCCCTGGATCATGACCCGGTCGGGTCCGAAGAACATGGGCTCCATGGCCTCGTTGGCCGGCTGCAGGCGGATCCTGTCGCCTTCCTTGTAGAACTTCTTGACGGTGGCCGACTCCTGGTCCACCAGCGCCACCACCATCTCGCCGTTGGCAGCCGTGTCACGCTGCTTGACCACCAGATAGTCGCCGTCGCGGATCTGCTCCTCGATCATGGAATCGCCGTTGACCCGCAGCACGTAGTGCTCGCCCCGGCCCAGCATGTCCTCCGGCACCGCCACGGTCTCCCGGTCGGCGATGGCCTCGATGGGCTCGCCCGCCGCCACGTTCCCCATCAATTCCAGGGGAATGGCGGAGACCTTCATCTCCGCCGGCACCACCTCGATGGAGCGGCTCTCGTTGTACCCCTTTCGGATGTACCCCTTCGCCTGCAAGTTTTCGAGGTGCTCATGGACGGTGGCGAGGGATCCGTAGCCGAAGTGGCCGGCGATCTCCTCGAAGCTGGGCGCGTAGCCGTGCTCTTCCGCGAAGTCCCCGATGAAGTCGAGGATCACCTTCTGCTTCTTGGTCAACGGCTTCTTGGCGTGCATGGTCATGGTGATCCCCGGTTGGGTCGCCTCCGAACAAACTCCGAAGGCATAGTAACCCGAAGAAGGACCGAAGCGCAAGGATGACGACGACGCTGGAAGGGATCGTACGGAGCAAGCGGACGGAGGTGGGCCGGCTCGCCCCGTGGGCGAGGGCGCTGCGGAAGCAGGCGGAGTCGGCGGCCCCGGCCCGGGACTTCGCGGGGGCGCTGCGGGATGGCGAGACGGTCTCGGTGATCGCGGAGATCAAGCGGAAGTCTCCGTCCGCGGGATGGATCAACCGGGAGTTGAACGCGGCGGGCCAGGCGTCGGTGTACGGGCATGGCGGGGCGTCGGCGCTGAGCGTGCTGACGGACGAGGAGCATTTCGGCGGGAGCCGGGAGGATCTGGAGTCGGCCCGTGGCGCGGTGGAGCTGCCGGTGCTGCGGAAGGACTTCATCCTGGACCCGGTGCAGGTGTACGAGGCCCGGGCCATGGGCGCGGACGCGGTGCTGCTGATCGTGCGGATCCTGGATGACGGGCAGCTGGCGGACCTGCTGGCGCAGGCCGGGGCGCTGGGGATGGCGGCGCTGGTGGAGACCCACGACGCCGATGAGCTGGATCGGGCGCTGGACGCCGGGGCCACGGTGGTGGGGATCAACAACCGGGACCTGTCGACGTTCGAGACGGACCTGGCGGTAGCGGAGCGCCTGGCGCCGCGGGTGCCGGCGGGGTACGTGGTGGTGGGCGAGAGCGGGATCCACGGGCCGGAAGACGTGGACCGCCTGGGCGCGGCCGGGGTGGACGCGGTGCTGGTGGGGGAGTCTCTGGTCCGCGCCCCGGACGCCATGGAGGCGGTGGGCCGGCTGGCCGGCCGGCCGCGCTCGACGGAGCTACGGGGCGGAGCATGACGGGGCCGGCGGTGAAGATCTGCGGGGTATGCGACCCGGCGGATGCCGCGGTCGCGGTGGAGGCCGGGGCGACCCACGTGGGGGTGATCCGGGTGCCGGGCAGCCGGCGGACGCGTTCGCTGGAAGCGGCGCGGGCGGTATGCGAGGCGGCGGCCGGAGCGCGCCGTGTGGGCGTGTACGTGGACGCGCCGGTGGCCACGATCCTGCGGGAGGCGGAGGCGCTGGGTCTGGACGTGATCCAGCTGCACGGCGCGGAGCCGCCGGAGCGAGTCGGCGAACTGGTGGGGGCGGGCTACGAGGTCTGGAAGGTGGTGAAGCCGGAGCGGGGCGAGGAGCTGGTGGCGGCGGCCACCCGGTATCGGGATGCGGACCTGTTGCTGGTGGAGGGTCGAAGCGACCGCGGCCACGGCGGGGTGGGCGCCCGATTCCCGTGGGACGAGATCGCGGCGGTCCGGGAGCGGCTACCGGCGGGCACGGTCCTGGGGGTCGGTGGCGGACTCGACCCGGACAACGTGGCGGATGCCGTGGGCCGGTTCCGCCCCGCGCTGGTGGACGTGAGCTCGGGGGTAGAGGCGGAGCCGTGCCGGAAGGACCCGGATCGGGTCCGGGCGTTCATCCGGACGGCTCGGGCCGCGGGCGCCGGTGGGCGGGACAATGACCAGACGTGAAGGGACACGGACGATGGGAGAGCGGGGAGCGGTGGTGAACGAAAGGGAGACGGGTCGGTTCGGCGAGTACGGGGGACGCTACGTCCCCGAGACGCTGATCGCGGCGCTGGACGAGCTGACCGCCGCGTACGATGCGGTGGCGGATGATGACGGGTTCCGGACCGAGCTCGACGCCCTGTGGCGGGACTACGTGGGGCGCCCCACGCCGCTCTACCGGGCCGAGCGCCTCGGCGAGGCCGCGGGCTGCGATGTATGGCTGAAGCGGGAGGACCTGAACCACACCGGCGCCCACAAGATCAACAACACGCTGGGGCAGGTGCTGCTGGCGCGCCGGATGGGGAAGGGCCGGATCATCGCCGAGACGGGCGCCGGCCAGCACGGGGTGGCCACGGCCACGGTCTGTGCCCTTTTCGGGCTGGAGTGCGTCGTATACATGGGGCGGGAAGACATGCGCCGTCAGCACCTGAACGTGGTGCGGATGGAGATGCTCGGGGCGGAGGTCCGGCCGGTGGAGTCGGGAACGGGCACGTTGAAGGACGCCACGAACGAGGCGATCCGTGACTGGGTGACGAATGTCGGGGATACGCATTACATTATCGGCTCGGTGGTCGGCCCGGATCCGTACCCCCGCATGGTCCGGGACTTCCAGGCGGTCATCGGTCGGGAGACCCGGGACCAGATCCAGGAACGGGCCGGTAGCCTGCCGGGCGCCGTGGTCGCATGCGTGGGCGGCGGCTCGAACGCCATGGGCATCTTCCATGCGTTCATCCCCGATGAAGACGTGCGGTTGATCGGGGTCGAGGCGGCCGGTGAAGGGCTGGCCACGCGGCGGCACTCGGCGTCGCTGGTGGCGGGCGAGCCGGGCGTGCTGCACGGATCGCTGAGCTACCTGCTCCAGGACGCCGGGGGGCAGGTTGCGCCGGCCCACTCGGTGTCCGCAGGATTGGACTATCCGGGCGTGGGTCCCGAGCACGCGTGGCTGCGGGACACGCGCCGCGCGGAATACGTGGCCGTGGATGATGCGGCCGCGCTGGACGGTTTCCACCGACTGGCGCGTCTGGAGGGGATCATCCCGGCGCTGGAGACGGCGCACGCGGTTGCCCACGTGCTGTCGGAGGGCTCGGGGCTGGGGTCGGGCCCGGTGGTGATCTCGCTGAGCGGTCGGGGCGACAAGGATGTGGCCCAGGTAGCCGAGATCGAACGGTAGGACCCAACGTCGAGGGACGTGGCATGACGGATACGAAACAGGCCACACAGGAGCAGGAAGCCCCTGCCATCCCGGTCGCATCGGTCGAGGCCCTCATGTCGACCATGTCGAAGGCGCTCCGGGCGTTCGTCATGTACGAGGCGAACAACCCGGTCTTCCAGCGTTTCCGGAAGCAGCTGCGGGAGGAGCTGGAGGCGTTGTGGGACCATGGCGACGCGCTGGAGCTGGTGGTGGTGGAGGAAGGCTTCCGGTACGCCGGGAAGACGTTCAGGGTCGGGGCCGGCCGGGACAGCCTGGCGTTCGCGTTCTACAAGGACGGGATCCGGAGCCTGACGCTGCTGCCGGGCTTCGAGGAGGAGGTCGGCCCGTTCCTGGACGCGGTCAACCGTGCGAACCGCAGCGACGACGATGCCGACGACATGATCTCCGTCCTCTGGGAGGAGGACTTCGCGTGCCTGCAGTACGGCTACGTGGACCTGCTGGCGGACGGCGTGTCGATCCCGGAAGAGCCGGAGTCGTCGCCCACGGAGCTCGGCGGCGGCTTCGTCGGTGAAGCGGCGCCACCGGGCGAGGAGGCCGCCGAAGAGGCCGGAGAGGAACGCGAGACGGCGGCCGGCGCCACGGGCGCGCTGAGTGCGAAGGGGCTGACCCGGGAGGACTTCGACGAGACGCTGTACTTCCTGGACCAGAACGAGATGGCCACGCTCCAGACCGAGGTCGAGGTCGAGATGGAGCGTGATGTCCGCAGGGACGTGCTCAACGCCCTGTTCGACCGGTTGGAGGAGCCGAAGTACGCGGAGCGTCAGGTCGAGATCCTGGACATCCTGGACCAGCTCCTGCCGCTCCTGCTGAGCGGTGGTGACCTGAAGGAAGCGGCCCGGGTCCTGGATGAGCTGGACGGGATGGCCAACGGGTCGGACAGCCCGCTGAGCACGAAGCTGCGGACCCGGGTGGAGAAGCTGTTCGAGCGGCTGAGCGACCCGGAGGTCCTCGAGCAGTTCGTGCAGGCGCTGGAGGACGGCGCGGTGTCACCGGAAGACGATGACGTCAACCTCTTCTTCCGGCGGCTGCGGGCCGACGCCATGCCGATCCTGATCCGCTTCGCGGAGATGTCGGAGACCTCGGGGGTGGCGATGCGGCTCGAGTCGGCCATCGACGGCCTGGCCACCCGCTACCCGGACGAGGTGAACACGCTGCTCCGGTCGGATGAGCCAGCGCTGGTGGCTGGAGCCGCCCGGGTGGCGGGTCGGGTGGGACTGGCCAAGGCGGTGGAGGGGTTGAAAGAGGCGCTCGGGCACCCGGATCGGGACGTGCGGTTGGCGGTGGTCCACGCCCTGGTGGCGGTACGACTGACCCCGGCGCTGCAGGCGCTGACCATCGCCCTCGACGATGGGGACCGGGACGTGCGGGTGGAGGCGGTGAAGGCGCTGGGCGCCGTCCGGTTCGCCTCGGCCCGGGACGTGCTCCGCAAGCACATCCACGGCAAGCGGATCAGGGACGCGGACCTGACCGAGAAGATGGCGTTCTTCGAGACGTACGGCGCCATCGGCGGGAACGCGGCGGTGGCGGAGCTCGACGACCTGCTGAACTCGAAGGGCTTCCTCGGCCGGCGCAACCCGACGGAGACCCGGGCGTGCGCCGCCCTGGGCCTCGGCCAGGCGGCCACGCCCGAGGCCGACAAGGCGCTGGAGAAGGCCCGCGGCGATGAAGACCCCATCGTCCGGAACGCGGTGACGCGGGCGCTGAAGCACGAGCGCGGGGAGGCGACCGAGACATGAGTCCCCAGACGGTCAACGTAGACTCGACGGCGGTCCTCCAGACGCAGGGGCAGAAGCTGCTGGCCACGCTGTACGCGGCGCTCCAGGCCATGAAGCTGTTCCCGCTGGAGAACCAGACGGTGCAGAAGGCGCTGGACGATCTCCATCAGGCCGCCCGGGTGGTAGTGGACCGGGAGGGCGAGGTGGAGATGGGGCTGGTGGGCGACTTCATCTTCATCAACGAGGTCCGGATCCGGCTCGACCTGTCCACCTACGCGGCGTTCTCCATGATGTCCAAGTCGCTGGACAAGCACGGGATCGGCACGGTTCTGATCCAGAGCGGACTGACTCGCGACGAATGGCCGCCGTTCCTGTCGCTCCTGCTGAAGAAGCCGAACGCCGACGCCCCGTTCCAGGCGTTCATCCAGCAGCTCGAGGCCACGCCCGTCCAGCATATCACGGTGGGGCCGGAACGGGAGAAGACCGCACTGGATGAGGATGACGCCCAGTCCAAGGAGCGGGCGAAGCGGGCCTACTTCCAGACGGTGGAGGTGGCGAAGAACGTGCTGGGCGACACCCGGCTCGGGAAATCGGTGAACGTGCGGCGAGTGAAGCGGGCGGTACAGTCCATCGTCGATCAGGTGCTGAACAACGAGACGTCGATCATGGGGATGACCGCGCTCCGTGACTACGACGACTACACGTTCACCCACTGCGTGAACGTCTGCATCTTCGCGGTGGTGCTGGGCCAGAAGCTGGGGCTGAACAAGCTGCAGCTGTACGAGCTGGGGCTGGGCGGCCTCTTCCACGACATCGGGAAGATGCGGATCGACGAGGCGATCACGAACAAGCCGAGCGGGCTGACCGACGAGGAGTTCGAGCAGATGCAGCAGCACACTACCGAGGGGCTGCTGGCGCTGTTCAACATGCACGGCTTCAGCGAGGTGCCGTTCCGGGCCATGCTCATGGCCTACGAGCACCACATGAAGATCGACCTGACCGGCTACCCGAAGAACAAGCGGCCCCGGCGGCCCACGCTCTTCAGCCGGATCATCGGCGTGGCTGACGGCTTCGATGCCGCCACGTCGAACCGTTCGTACCAGCAGGTCCCGTGGCGGCCGGAGGACGCGCTCAAGGAGATGCGCGACAATCCGAAGCGGGGCTACGATCCGCTCCTGGTGAAAGCGCTGATCAACGTGACGGGGATCTTCCCGGTGGGGACCCTGGTCATCCTGGACACCCACGAGATGGCCGTGGTCACCGCGCCGAACCCGGACCCGGCCAAGCTGAATCAGCCCATCGTCAAGGTCATCTACGACGAGAACGGGATGCCACTGGCGGAGCCGAGGACGGTGAACCTGGGGGCCGACGAGTTCGAGCGTGGCGGCCGTCCCCCCCAGATCATCAAGACCACGCGGCCGGAGAAACATGGAATCGACGTCGGTGCCTACTTCGTCTGACACGCGGCTGGGTCGCCGGCTCGAAACCCGACTCGATGGGGGTGGGCGACTGCTCGTGCCCTACCTCACGGCCGGATTCCCGACCCTCGACCAGACGCCCGACCTCATGCACGCCATCGCCCGGGCGGGCGCCGATGTGATCGAGCTGGGCGTGCCGTTCAGCGATCCGCTGGCCGACGGCCCCACCATCCAGGGCAGCTCCCAGGTCTCCCTCGAGGGCGGCGGGTCCCTGACCGCCACGCTGGACGCGCTCCGGACGTTCCGGCGCGACGACGCCGACACGCCCGTCGTGGTGTTCACCTACCTGAACCCGGTGTTCCGCTACGGCGTGGACGGGTTCCTCCGGGACGCCCTGGACGCTGGCGCCGACGGTGTCCTCCTCACGGACCTGCCGCTGGGGGAGGACCGGGCGCTGGAGGAGAAGTTCGAAGCGTCACCGCTGGCGCTCGTGCGTCTCATCGCGCCCACCACACCCCGGGACCGGGCGCGGCAGATCGCGGAACGGGCGCAGGGGTTCCTCTACTACATCTCCCGCACCGGTGTCACCGGGGCGCGGGCGGAGCTGCGAGCCGAGCTCGAAGCCGAGGTCCGGGAGCTCGAGGCGGTGGCGTCGGTGCCGGTGGTGGTGGGCTTCGGGATCCGCTCGCCCGAGCAGGCCGCCGCCGTGGGCCGCGTGGCCGATGGCGTGGTGGTGGGGAGCGCCCTGATCGAGGCGATCAGGGCGGGCGCCGTGGCGGGCGCAGAGGATTTCGTAGGGAGTCTGCGGACGGCGCTGGACGGCGTGTAGCGGGCCGTTACGCGGCGCAACAGGCCGGCGCGGGGCGCCGGCAACAGGCGGGCCGTTCCGGCCCGCATCAGGCTCGGCTCTTCGAGCCTCGCAACCGGCGGCCTTCAGCCGCATCGGCTCGGCCTTCGGCCTCGCAAGGGGGCGCCCTTCGGGGCGCAACAGGCTCGCCTTTGGCGTGCAAGGCTCGGCCTTCGGCCTCGCAAGGGGGCGCCCTTCGGGGCGCAACAGGCTCCCTTCGGTCGCAGGGCGGCCGTGTGGGCGGGGCCGCTGAGGCCACGGGCGGTGGCCGTTCCTGCGAGCGGCGGAGCCGCGAGCCGTTGCCCTGGCCGCCAGGCCGGGCCCGTTGCGGCGCGTCCGGGGCCTTGCGGATGGTCCGGATGCCCGTCGCGCCGCCTGTTGCGAGGCCCGCAGGGCCGAGCCGCTGCCGGCCGCAAGGCTGGCCGGTTGCGGCCGAAGGCCGCCTGATGCCCGGGGCCCGTACGCCGTCGAAGACCGACCCGCCGTTTCCCGGGCCTGATGCGGCGCGTCCGTGATGGTTTCGCTGTTGCCGTGATGCCGTTCGCGCCGCCTGTTGCGAGCGCCGGCACCGGCGCTCGCCGAGCCCGACGGCTATTCGCTCAGGCGCGCCACGATCTCCTTGTCGGGCTCCACGAACAGGGTCGAGACCCGGTCGGGGATCACGGTGCCCGGCGGGGCCTTGCGGGGGCTGCGGACGTACTTGCGCCGGGTCCAGTCCACGGGCACGGTGGCGGAGGTGCGGGCCTTGGAGTGGACGGCGGCGAGGATGGCGGCCTCGAGGAGGTCGCGCCTGGGGGGATTCTGGTCACGCTCCGGCCAGCGGAGGATCACGTGGGCGCCGGCTGCGTCGCGGGCGTGGAGCCAGATATCGTCGGGCGAGGAGTGGTGGAAGGTGAGATGGTCGTTGGCCTTGCCGCTGCGGCCCACGCGGATCTCGAGGCCGCCGCTGCTGCGGAAACGGCGGTAGGGCAGAGGTTCGGCGTCGTCGGCGTCGGAGCCGGACGTGGGGCGCACCTCGTCGATCCAGCGGGCCAGCTCCTCGGGATCGGCCTCATCGCTGTCGAGGGCCTCGATGAACCCCTCGATCCGGTGGCGCTCGGCCACGGCTTCCCGGACCTTGGCGGGGAGCCGGTCGGCGGCCCGCTCACGGCGGCCGGCCCGGTCGTAGAGCTCCTCGGCGTTCTCGACCGGTGAGAGAGCGGGATCGAGCTCGACGGTGACGGTCTCACCGTAAAAGTCGTCGAGTTCCACGGACTCCAGGCCCTTCTCGAGCTCGTGGAGGCGGGCCATGAGGAGATCGGCCCGGGCGCGCAGCTCCCGGGCACGGGCCGGCGCCGCCTCGGCCTCTTCCCGCAGCCGTTCGGCCTTGCGGGTGACCCGCTCGAGTCGGTCCTCCAGCGCGGAGCGCACCTCGGGGGCCAGCGCGTCGGTGGTGGCCGCCTCGTCGAACGCCGCCAGGAGCGACATCACGGGCCTGGCCGGGAGTCCGGGGAGGGGGAGCGGGTACGGGAACCCGCCGTCGCGCTGGATGACATGGGGGTGCGCCTCGGGGCGGGCGGCCAGCTCCCGGTAGCGGAGCCACGCGGCCTCCAGTGGGTCCGGCGCGTCGGGCGCCGTTCCGGCCTCCAGGATCGGCCCCGCGTTGAGGGGGCTCGTCCACGCCACGTTCCGGACCAGTGCCCGCTCCCGCTGGTCGGGGTCGACCTCGGCGAGGAGCTCGGTCCAGCGTTCGAGGGCGAGGGGTTGATCGCGCCCTTCCCGGGGCTCGAAGCCGCTGGGCGGCTGGTAGAGCTCACCGGTCCTGAGTGCCCGCCCGCCGGCGTGGCGGCTCCAGAGGGTGGACACGATGCGGCGGTCGGGCGCCAGGGCGAGAACGTTCCACTGGTTCGTCATGAGCTCCACCACGAACCGGGCGGCGAGGTCGGGGCCGCCGGCGTCGATCTCGATCTCGATGATCCGGTCGTCCGGGGGCGCCGTGACGGCCCGGACCCGGGGGCGGCGCTGGGTTCGGACCCGACGACCGCCCCAGCCCTCGGCGGCCTCGGCGGGGAGATCGTCGTCCCCGTCGTGGTCCTTGATGACCCGGATCCAGCCCCGGGTCGGGTGGAGCTCCCAGACCAGGCGCTGCTCGTCGAGCTCCAGGGTGAACCGGCGGTGCTCGGAATCGAACCGGACCCGCCGGAGCCGGCGGGCCACGAGGCGGCCTTCCAGCTCGCGGGCCAGGTAGTGGACCAGGAGCGAGTCGTAGGTGATGGGGTCGGACACGACCCTGAAGGTGGCCCGGTCCGGGGACCGACGTCAACGGGTGGGCCCCTGCGGACGTTTGACACGGTCGGAGGCCGAATCTAGCTTCGGGCGCGTAGCAGAACCCCAGCCGAAGACGGCAGGCCATCCATGAGCACCGGCTCGAACCGATCCCGGACCACGGTCCGGACCCTCCTGGAAATGAAGCAGCGCGGCGATCCCATCGTGGCGCTGACGGCGTACGACGCCATGTTCGGGCGGCTCGTCGATGAGGCCGGTGTGGACGTGGTACTGGTGGGGGACTCTCTGGGCCAGGTGGTGCTCGGGATGGAATCCACCCTGACCGTGACGCTGGACGACATGATCCGGCACGGCGCCGCCGTGGGTCGGGGCGTGGAGCGGGCGCTGCTGGTGATCGACATGCCGTTCATGACCTTCCACGTCGACGCCCGGGAGACGGTGCGGAACGCGGGGCGCGTGCTGGCGGAGACCGGGGCCCAGGCGGTGAAGCTCGAGGGCGGGAGCGAGGGGACCGCCGAGCACGTCCGGGCGGTGGTGGAGGCGGGGATCCCGGTCATGGGGCACGTGGGCCTCACGCCCCAGTCGGTGCACGCTCTCGGTGGTTACCGGGTCCAGGGCCGCGACGAGGAGAACGCCCGCCGGATCCGGGAGGAAGCCGAGCGCCTGGCCGGGGCCGGGTGCTTCGCCGTGGTGCTGGAGCTGCTGCCGGGAGGGCTGGCGGCCGAGATCACGGCGTCGCTGCCGGTTCCCACCATCGGGATCGGCGCCGGGCCCGACTGCGACGGGCAGGTGCTGGTGCTCTACGACATGCTGGGGCTCAATGACGCGTTCACCCCGAAGTTCCTGCGGCGGTTCGCCGACCTGGCGGACGCGACCCGGGCCGGGGTTGCCGGATATGTGGACGCGGTCCGGGGGCGCGAGTACCCGGGCCCGGAACACAGTCACGAGTGAAAACGGTTCATACGGTAGAGGACTTGCGGGTGGAGGTGGCTGCGGCCCGGAAGCGGGCCGGCTCCCACCTGGCCGGCGTGGATGACGTGGTCGGCTTCGTGCCGACCATGGGCTGCCTCCACGAAGGCCACCTCTCGCTGGTGGATCGGGCCCGGGAGCTCACGGAATTCGTGGTCCTGTCGATCTTCGTGAACCCGGCCCAGTTCGGGCCGGGCGAGGATTTCGAGGAGTATCCGCGGGACCTGGAGGGTGACGCCGAGCTGGCGGAGGGACGGGGCGTGGACCTGGTGTTCGCGCCGGAGGCCGGCGAGGTCTATCCTGATGGCGAGCCCGTGGTGAAGGTGGTTCCCGGCCCGCTGGCGGAGCGCCTGTGCGGCCTGAGCCGTCCCGGCCATTTCCAGGGCGTGCTGACGGTGGTGGCGAAGCTGTTCGGCATGGTCCAGCCGGACGTGGCGGTGTTCGGCCAGAAGGACTATCAGCAGGTGGTGCTGGTCCGGCGCATGGCGGTCGACCTGGACATGCCTGTCCGGATCGAGACGGCGCCGGTGGTCCGGGAGGATGATGGGCTGGCCCTGTCGTCACGGAACGCCTACCTGTCGGAGGCGGAGCGGGCGCGGGCGCGCAGCCTGTCGCAGGGGCTGTTCGCGGCCCGGTCGGTCTTCGAGGACGAAGCCGTGACGAACGCGGACCGGCTCAAGGCCCGGGTCCGGGGCACCATGCGCGACGCGGATGTGGAACCTGAGTACATCGAGTTGGTAGACCCGGAGACACTGGACGACCTCTCGGAGGCCCGGCCCGGGGCGGTACTGGCCGTGGCGGCGAGGGTTGGCGAGACGCGACTGATCGACAACGTGATCTTGGGACAGCAGGGATAAAGGGGGCCGCCATGCGGCGCAGCATGTGCAAATCGAAGATCCACCGGGCCACGGTGACCGATGCGAAGCTGGCGTACGAGGGCAGCATCACCCTGGATCCGGTGCTCATGGAGGCGGCGAACATCCGTGAGTACGAGAAGGTGCACGTGGTCAATATCGCCAACGGCGCCCGCTTCGAGACGTACGTGATCACCGGCGTGGAGGCGTCGGGAGACGTGGTGCTGAACGGCGCGGCGGCGCGCCTGGTGCAGCCCGGCGACAAGGTCATCGTCATGTCGTACGCGAGCTACGACGAGGAAGAGCTCGAAGACTTCGAGCCGCTGCTGGTCTTCGTCGATGACCAGAACCGGATCCGGCCCCGGTCCCAGGGCGAGACGCCGGGTGGCCAGTTGCGGATCGAGCCGGGCTGACGGCGCCCGAGCCCGAACATCTCGATCCGTTCCGACGAGGGCGGGGGAGCCGACGGATACCGGCCCCCCGCCCTCGTTTCGCAAGCGACGTCGATCCCCTACCTTCGTCGGCGTCATGCATCCCCTGATCGCCGAAGCCGCCGAAGGCCGTCTGCCCGACTGGGCCGTGGCCACCGCCAGCCGCCGGGACCATATGGCCCGGGTGGCCGGGCTCATGGTGGCGTGGGGGAAGGCGTGGGGGCTGGAGCAGGAGTCCCTCGATCCGTGGCGGGCCGCCGCCATGCTCCACGACGCGCTCCGGGACGCGGATCCCGAGTCGCTGCGGCCGGAGCTCGAGCCGCCGTTCAGGGAGCTGCCTGGCGGGATGCTGCACGGCCCCGCCGCGGCGGCCCGGCTGGAGGCGGCCGGCGTCTGGGAGCGGCCGGTGCTGACCGCCGTGCGCTGGCACACCCTCGGTCACCCCGACCTGGACCGCCTGGGCCACGCGCTCTACATGGCTGACTACACGGAGCCCGGCCGCGACGACTCCACCGGTCGGCTGGCCGAGCTCCGGGAGCGGGCCCCGGACGACCCGGACGGCGTGGTCCGGGCGGTGGCCGCCGATCGGATCCGGATTTCGCTGCGGAAGGGCACCCCGCTGCGGGCGCCCACGGTGGCGTTCTGGAACTCGCTGGTGGAGAACGACCGCGTTGGCTGACCGGCGCTGGATCTCCGCGGCCCTCTTCGTGGTGGCCGGGCTCGTGGCGGCGTTCGTGGCATCGGCCGTGGCCGGGTTCTGGGACGATGAGCCCGCCGGGACCGGGCTCCGGGCGCTGGGCCCCGGGCCGAACCCGGAAGAGGTCCGGGTCGAGGTGCTGAACGGCGCCGGGATCTCGGGGCTGGCCCGGGATGCCACCTACCGGCTCCGGGGCGATGGCTTCGACGTGGTCTTCTTCGGCAACGCCGACCACTTCCGCCACGCTCGCTCCGTGGTGGTGGATCGCGTGGGCCGACCGGCCCGGGCCCGGGCGGTGGCCGCGGCGCTGGGGATCGACTCCGTGGCCACGGCCGTGGACTCGTCACGCATGCTCGAGGTGACGGTGGTCCTGGGCGGGGACTGGCCGCCGGCCCCGGCGGGAGAGCGGGGGTGGCTGGACCGGCTGCGCGGGCTCGTGGGCGGGGGAGAGGCGGTGGACTCCGGCGGGCCGGGAACGGCGGACTCCGTCGACGGGAGCGGGTAAGGGGACCGGGCGGCACCGGGCGGCACCGGGCGGCACCGGGCGGCCGTCCGGTCTATGCCGTCAGCTCGACGAACGGCTTCGGCGGTCGGGTCTCATGCTCCGCCCGGAGCTGACCGCACGCAGCGGCGATGTCGCGTCCCCGGGGCGTCCGGATGGTGGTGTTGATCCCCCGATCCTCGAGGCGGGAGGCGAAGGCCTGGATCCGGTGGGCCGGAGAGGGCTGCCAGTCGGGCCCGGGGATCGGGTTGTACGGGATCAGGTTCACGTGCGCCCACACCTCTTCGGCCAGCCCGGCCAGGGTGTCGGCCAGCGCCGGATCGTCGTTCACGCCGTCGATCATGATGTACTCGAAGGTGACCCGGCGGCCCCCGGCCTCGTCGAACCGCTTCAGGCTCTCCATCAGGTCGGCGATGGGGTACTTCTTCTCCACGGGCACGATCTTCTTCCGCAGCGCGTGGTTCGGCGCGTGGAGGCTCAGCGCCAGCTTGAACTGCTCGGGCCGCTCCGTCAGCGCGTCGATTCCGGGCACGATCCCCACCGTGGAGACGGTGATCCGGCGGGCGCCCACGTGGTAGCCGTGGTTCAGGAGGGTGAGGGAGTCCATCACCGGGTCCACGTTCATGAGCGGCTCGCCCATCCCCATGTAGACGATGTTGGTGATGGGACCGTAGCCGTTGGCCTCGGCCCACCGGCGGGTGCCCCGGTACTGGGCCACGATCTCGCCGGCGGTCAGGTTCCGCCGGTAGCCGGACCAGCCGGTGGCGCAGAAGGTGCACGCCATGGCGCACCCGGCCTGGCTCGAGATGCAGAGCGTGAGCCGGTCCTCGGCCGGGATCAGCACACTCTCCACCAGCTCGCCGTCGTCCATGCGCCAGAGGTGCTTGGCGGTGCCGTCCTCCGAGACCTGGACCCGGGCGGGCTCTGGCGCCGTGAAGGCGAACGCCTCGGCCAGCGCATCCCGCGCGTCCTGCGGCAGCTCCGTGATCTCGTCGGTGGAGAGCGCCACCTTGTCGTAGAGCCAGGACAGCGTCTGACCGACGCGGTACGAGGCCACGCCCCGCGCGTCGAAATGGGCGCGGAGCGCTTCGCGGGCCCGGTCCGGGACCAGGCCGATGAGGTCGGGACGTTCGCGTGTAGAAGTCATGGGCCAGCTAACGTAGTGCGAAGATCGGGCCAGTAGAACCTCCAACGCGGAGTATGCGGTGGGGCCCGGGGGGTCCCGTGGAGACGCGCCTGAGGCCGCGCAGATCGGTTGTCGCGGGTCTGGGGGCCGGTTACCTTACGCCGATTGTGGAGCCCTTCGAACCTTCCTGAACGAGTCGTGGTCCTGCTATCCGAACTGCTTTCGTCGCTGCGGGTGAAAGTCCCGCTGGCAGCGACGACCAAAGACGAGGTCCTGCGCGAGCTCGTGGACGTGCTGGCGACGGGCGGGTGCGTCCGGGACCCGGAGGCCGTGCTGCGGGTGGTCCGGGACCGGGAGCAGGTGCTCTCGACGGGCATCGGCCACGGGGTGGCGCTGCCCCACGGGAAGAGCGACGCGTGTCCCGAGCTCTGTGTGGCCGGGGGCGTGACCGTCTCCCCGGTCGAGTTTGAGGCGCTGGACCGGGAGCCCGTGCGCCTGGTCTTCCTGCTGGTGGGGCCCGAGTCCGCCGCCGGCCCCCATATCAAGGCGCTAAGCCGGATCTCGCACCTGGTACGCCGGCTCGAGGTCCGGGAGCGGCTGATGCAGGCCGAGGACGATGAGGCCTTCCTCCAGGCGCTGCGCGAGGCCGAGACCGGGTGAGGTCGCTGCTCGCCTACCTGCCGCTGGGGCTCTGGGCGGCGGCCGTACTGACCCTCGGGACGCTCCAGCTGTCGACCGGGTCCATCCCCAGCGGCTGGGACAAGGCGGCCCATTTCGTGATGTACGGGGTGGGCGGTGCCATCGCGGCCTGGACGGGACACCGGCGGGGGCGGCGAGCCGGCTGGCTCGCGCTGCTGGCCGTCCTCCTCACCGGGATAGCCGATGAGCTGCACCAATCGACCCTGGCCACGCGCCAGGCAGACATACTCGACTGGATCGCCGACGCCACGGGCGCCGTGCTCTTCTACCTGGGAGCGCGTCGTCTGCTGTCGGAGAAGGAGATAGACCGCGCATGAGTCAGGAGCTCGCGACCCGATTCCGTACCACCACAGCCGGCGCGCTGCGGGCCGACGACGCGGGGGAGACCGTCCGGCTCGCCGGGTGGGTCCACCGTCGTCGGGACCTGGGCGGGCTGGTATTCATCGATCTGCGGGACCGGTCGGGGCTGGTCCAGCTCTCGGTGGGGCCCGACTGGAGCGATGAGGCCGCGGTGGAGCGGGCGGCGCACCTGGGCGCCGAGTCGGTGATCGCCATCGAGGGGGAGGTGATCCGTCGGCCGGAGGGGCAGGAGAACGAGGAGCTGGCTACCGGCGCCATCGAGATCCACGTCCGCACCCTCGAGGTGCTGACGGCCGCGGAGACGCCGCCGATCCCGGTCTACCAGGTCCCGGGGGAGGAGCAGCCGGCCGAGGAGCTGCGCCTGCGCTACCGATACCTGGACCTGCGGCGGGCCCGGCTCCGGGACGCCCTGGGCGCCCGGCACCGGGCCATGCAGGCGGTGCGGCGTCACCTGGGCGACGAGGGGTTCTGGGAGATCGAGACGCCGATGCTGACACGGCGGACGCCGGAGGGCGCCCGGGATTACCTGGTGCCGAGTCGTCTCCACCCCGGCGAGTTCTACGCGCTGCCCCAGAGCCCTCAGATCTACAAGCAGCTGCTCATGGTGAGCGGATTCGATCGGTACTTCCAGATCGCTAAGTGCCTGCGGGACGAGGACCTGCGGGCGGACCGGCAGCCGGAGTTCACCCAGATCGACGCCGAGATGTCGTTCGTGGATGAAGACGACGTGCTGGGCGTGGGAGAGCGGACGATGGCGGCGGTCTGGCGGGAGATCCTGGACGTGGAGCTGGAGACGCCGTTCACGCGTCTGACCTACGCGGACGCCATGGAGCGCTACGGCACCGACAAGCCGGATCTCCGGTTCGGGATGGAGTTCCAGGACGTGACCGAGGTGCTGCAGGAAACGGATTTCCGGCTGTTCTCCAGCACCCAGGAGAGCGGGGACCGGATCAAGGGCGTGGTGGCGAAGGGGGGCGCGGACGCGCTCAGCCGGAAAGAGCTGGACGCGCTCAACGATGTGGCCCAGGCCGCCGGCGCCCCGGGCTGCCTCTGGGTGAAGCGGACCGACGACGGGTGGTCGGGCCAGTTCGCCCGGTTCCTGGATGACGAGGTCGGTGCCCGGCTGGCCGGGACGGCCGGGATCGAGGCGGGCGACGTGTTCGTGGCGGTGATCGGCTCGTTCTGGACCCGTCCGCGAGTGAGCGAGAGCCACGGCGGTGCGGCGGACGCGGAGCTGATCCACGGCGCCGAGGGCGCGCTGGACGCGCTCCGGCGTCACCTGGGCGATGTCCTCGGGCTGCGCAGCCCCGACGACCACGCCTGGGCGTGGATCGTGGACTTCCCCCTCTTCGAGTGGGATATGGAGGCGGAGCGGCTGGTGGCCGCCCACCACCCGTTCACGGCCCCACACCCGGCGGACCTGGCCGCCATCCAGGAGCGTGTGGGTGACGGGCCCGCCGACGCCGATACGGGGCGGGCGCTGTTCCACGCCTTCATCCGATCCCGGGCCTACGATGCGGTGTACAACGGGCACGAACTGGCCAGCGGCTCGATCCGGATCCACGACCCCGACACGCAGCGGCTGGTGTTCCGGGCGCTGGGGATCGATGGAGAGGAAGCGGAGCGGAAGTTCGGCTTCCTGCTGGAGGCCTTCAAGTACGGTGTGCCGCCCCACGGGGGCTTCGCTTTCGGCGTGGACCGCCTGATCATGCTGCTCACGGGCGTGCCGAGCCTGCGGGACGTGATCGCGTTCCCGAAGACCACGGCCGCCCGGGCGCTCTTCGAAGGGGCGCCGTCGGAGCTCCCCGACCACGAGCTCGCCGAGCTGCACATCGCGCGAAGGGAGTAGCGCATGGACGAGACCACCATCATCCAGCACCGCCTGCCCAGCGAGGGCGCGGACTACCTCCTCCTGGCGGGCGTCAATGACGCGCACCTGCAGGAGCTGGCGCACCAGACCGGCTGTCGGGTGATCCTGCGGGGCGATTACCTGATCCTCTCCGGCGAGCTCGGCGACGTGGAGCGGGCGATCCCCGTGGCGCAGAAGCTCATCGATATGGCCCGACTCCAGACTCCGTTCGGGGTGGAGGACGTGCGCCGGCTGGCGGCGAACGCGGGGCTGGAGGAAGGCGAGGTCATGGAGGGCGTCGAGGGCGAGATCGAGACCGGCGAGGTGGATCTGGAAGAGGGGGAGGGCGTGGGTCGTGACGACCTGCGGATCCTGCTGCCGGGCCTCCGGAAGGTGATCCAGCCTCGATCGGAAGGGCAGGCCGTGTACCTGGAGGCCATCGCGAAGAACGATATCGTGATCTCCATCGGTCCGGCGGGGACGGGCAAGACGTACCTGGCCGTGGCCATGGCGGTGGACGCGCTGTTGAAGAACCGGGTGAAGCGGATCATCCTGGCGCGACCGGCGGTGGAGGCCGGCGAGTCGCTGGGCTTCCTGCCCGGTGACCTGCAGGAGAAGGTGGATCCGTACCTGCGGCCGCTCTACGACGCGTTGGAGGACATGCTGCCCCAGGACCGCGTGCGGCGCTATATCGAGAGTCGAACCATCGAGATCGCGCCGCTGGCGTACATGCGGGGGAGGACGCTGGCCGATGCGTTCGTGATCCTCGACGAGGCGCAGAACGCCACCCGGGCCCAGATGAAGATGTTCCTGACCCGGCTCGGACTGAACTCCCGGACGGTCATTACCGGAGACAAGACGCAGATCGACCTGGTCCGGGAAGGGGAGTCGGGGCTGCTGGAGATCGAGGCGATCCTGAAGGGGATCGAGGGGATCAACTTCACCTACCTGGAGGCGAAGGACGTGGTGCGCCACCGGCTGGTGAAGGATATCATCGATGCGTACGCCGCCGTGGGCGGGGAGCCGGAGACCGACGGAGAGGCATCATGAGCTGGGGTGACCTGATCCGGATCCTGAGCCGGGCGCCGGAGCGTGCCTGGCCCGACGGGGTGCTCCATCACGGGGCACGGGTGGCGATCCTGCTCCTGGTGGCCGGTGCGGTCAGCCTGCTGTTCCCGGTCACCCCGCTGCCGGACATGGGGCCCGTCGAGCGGGGCGCCGTGCTCGAGGAAGACGTCATCGCCTCCGTGCCGTTCCCGGTCTACAAGACGGAGGAGGAGCTGGCCCGGGAGCGGCGGGATGCCGCGGCGAGCGTGAACCCGATCTTCGTCCTGGATCCGACGGCCGTGGACTCGATGCTGGCGGACGTCGACCGGTTCTTCATGCGAGTCGACAGCGCGGCCTCGGTGGAGGAGGAGGCCGAGGCCCGGCGGCGAGTCCGGGAGCTGCTTTCCGCCTACGCCATCCCGCCTTCGCAGGCGGACATCGACCTGCTCATGGAACCGGCGCTCCGGGACCGGCTTCGCCGGACGGTCCGCGACGTGATCCTCGACGAGCTGCCCCGGGGGGTGGCCATGAGCGGCGACCTGGACCAGGCCGGTGGCCAGCGGATCCGGATCGTGGGTCCGGACCGGGAGCGGGCGGCGCCGGGCGACAGCGTGTGGGACAACACCGACTTCTACGACCGGTCCCGGTTCCACGTGCCCACCACGGCGCCCCAGGGGTACGAGCAGCTCCAGCGTCTGATCCTGGTCCGGTTCATGGTGGCGAGTCTGCGCCCGGATTGGGAGGCCACGGACGTGGCCCGGGAGCGGGCCCGGGGCGCGGTGAACCCCATCAAGGCCCAGATCATGGAGGGGCAGCGGGTGGTGCCCGCACGGGAGCCGGTCACCGAGGCCGATGTCGAGCGCTATCGGGCCTACCGCCAGGAGCTGGAGCGCCGGGGTGAGCTCGATGGGGTGAGGCGGGGGCTGCGCGGGCTGGGCGGGTTCCTCTTCAACCTCATGGTCCTCGGCCTGTTCGGCGTGTTCCTCTTCTTCTACCGCGAGCCGGTGTACCGGAACCTGCGGCACGTCAACGTGATCACCTTCCTGACGCTGGCCCTGGTGGCCGTGGCCGCCGTGATCGCGTCGTATGACGACCCGCGGGTGGCGTTGATCCCCATCGCGTTCCCGGCCCTGGTGGTGGCCACGCTGTGGGACGGCCGCCTGGCGCTGAACCTGTCCCTGGTCCTGGCCATCCTGTTGATCGGACAGCCGCCGTTCCTCGGCATGGAGGCGCTCTTCACCCTGGTCATCGGTGGCGCCGTGGCGGCGCTCTCGGTGCGCGTGGTCCGGCGCCGGGCTCAGACCTGGGGCTTCATCGCGCTGATCGCCGGCGCCTATCTGGTGGTTGGCGTGATCCTGGCCCTGCTCCGGGCCTGGCCCATCGAGGAGGTGGGCATGTTCGCCGGGTGGGGCGCGCTGAATGCGGTGGCCAGCGCGTTCGCGGCCATGGGCTTCATGCCGCTGCTCGAGGGCTTCACCAGGATCACCACCGACCAGACGCTCCTGGAGCTGGCCGACGCGAACCGGCCGCTCCTGCGCCGGCTCTCCATGGAGGCGCCGGGCACCTACGCCCACTCCATCAACGTGGCGAACCTGGCGGAGGCGGCGGCCGGCCGGATCGGCGCGAACGCGCTCCTGACCCGGGTGGGCGTGTACTATCACGACGTGGGGAAGATGGCCCGGCCCCACTACTTCATCGAGAACCAGCCAACGGGGCGGAACCCCCACGACAAGCTGAAGCCCCTCACCTCGGCGCAGCGGGTGCGGGAGCACGTGCTGGAGGGCGTGAAGCTGGCCGAGGAAGCGAAGCTGCCGCAGGTGCTGAAGGCATTCATCACGGAGCACCACGGCACCCAGTCCATCAGCTTCTTCTACGACCAGGCGAAGGAGGCCGACCCCGAGGCGGAGCTGGATCCGGCGGACTTCGCCTACCCGGGGCCGAAGCCCCAGTCGAAGGAGACGGCCATCGTCATGCTGGCCGACTCCGTGGAGTCGGCGGCCCGGGTGCTGCCGGATCCGACGCCCGAGAGCATCACCGAGCTGGTCGACCGGATCGTGCAGGTCAAGATCGACGCCGGCCAGCTCGACGAGACACCCCTCACCCTGCTGGAGCTCGCCCGGATCAAGGAGCAGTTCGTGAACGTGCTCACCGGGATGTACCACCAGCGGATCGACTACCCACCCGCCCGGGCACCGGACGAGCCCGAGACACCGCCGGAGCACACCGAAGGGGTCCGCCAGGACGTGGCCGCGGAGGTCCGCTGATGCAGGTGCGTGTGAACGTTGTGGCCGACCCCGGACTCGACGACGCCGCCGACGTGGTGGAGCGGGGCGCGCGGGCCGTGGCGGAGGACCGGGGGGTGGCGGAGGGTGAGCTGTCGCTGACGCTCCTGGATGATGAGGGGATGATCGCTCTGAACCGCGACTGGCTCGAGCGGGACCGGCCCACCGATGTGCTGGCGTTCGCGCTGCACGGCCCCGGGGAGCCGCCCGTGGGCGATGTCTACCTCGGCGTCGACCGGGCCGCGGCCCAGGCGGCGGAGCAGGGTGAGCCGCTGCGGCGGGAGCTGGCTCGCCTGGCGGTCCACGGCACACTGCACGTGTTGGGCTTCGATCACCCCGAGACGGACAGGGAGCAGAGCGAGATGTGGCAGCACCAGGAGCGGATCGTGGCCGGACTGGAGGTCGCATGAAGCGCTGGCGGGCGCTGGGCCGAGTGATGCGGCGCCGGCTCATAGCCGGCCTCATCGTGATCGCTCCCCTCGGCGTCACCGTCTACATACTCTGGTGGCTGTTCACCACCCTGGACGGGATCCTCGGCCGGTCCGTCTACAATGTCCTCGGCGTTGCGATCCCCGGGCTCGGCCTGATCCTGCTGGTCCTGCTCCTCCTCGGCGTCGGGTGGGTGGCCGAGGCCACCGTGGGCTCCAAGATGGTGGACTGGTGGCACGCGGCGCTGAACCGGGTGCCCCTGGTCAGCCGGCTCTACGGCGCAACCCGGCGAATCGTGGGCAGCGTGTTCGGCAGCGAGGAGCGGAAGTTCTTCCGGTCCGTGGTCCTCTTCGAGTACCCGTCGCCGGGACAGTGGACGCTGGGGTTCGAGACGGGGGAGGCCCCCCGCGCCCTCGAAGATCGGATCGACGACGGCGTGACCATCTTCCTGCCCACCGCGCCGAACCCCGTGACCGGGTTCCTGATCATCGTGCCGGCGGCCCGGATCATCCGGCTGCCGGTCACCGTGGAGGAAGGGTTCACCTTCGTCTTCTCGGCGGGCGCCGTGCCGCCCACCGGGCCGGGTGGGCGAGAGCCGCCGCCGCCCGGCAAGGCGCGCGGCCCCGCGCCCCGGCACCGGCCCCCGGTGGACCGTAACGCGCCGCCCGAGCCCGGGGCTTCCAGCCCGGCGCCCTCACCGGAGGCAGACGTGGAGCCGTCGTCGTGAGTACGCCCGAGGCCCCGCAGGTGGACGAGCTCCAGGAGCGGCTGCTCCGACTCGAAGCGCTCCTCGACGCGGGAGATGACGAGGCGCTGACCGCGTTCCTGGCGGAGCTGCACCCCAGCGATGTGGCCGACGTCATCGAGCACTTCGAGGAAGAGGCCGAGCGGGTCCGGATCCTGGACATGCTGCCGGCCGATCTGGCCTCCGAGACGCTGGCCGAGATGGAGGCGCACCAGCACCCCGAGGACATCCTGGTGGCGCTGGATCCGGAGCGGATCAGCGAGCTGCTGGAGGAGCTCCACAGCGATGATGCCGCCGACCTGATCGGCGAGCTCGAGCCCCACGAGCAGGCCCAGGTCCTGGCCACACTCGAGCCCGTCGAGGCCCGCGAGCTCCGGCAGCTGATCGCCTACCCGGAGGACTCGGCCGGCGGGATCATGACCACCGAGGTAGTGGCGATCTCCATCCATCTGACGGCCGGAGAGGCGATCCAAGAGGTGCGCCGGCAGGCCAACGAGATCGGCGACGACTTCTACAACATCTTCGTCGTGGACCTCCTGCGCCGGCTCCAGGGCCAGGTCGGCGTGCAGGAGCTGGTCCTGGCGGACCCGGACCAGAAGATCGAGGAGATCGTGGAGCCGATCCTGACCTCCATCCCGGTGGACCTGGACCAGGAGGAGGTGGGCCGGCTGATCGGACGGTACAACGAGCCGTCGGTGCCGGTAGTGGGGCCGAACAACACGCTCCTCGGCCGGATCACCTGGGACGATGTCCTCGATGTCATCGAGGCGGAGCAGACGGAGGACCTCCTGCGCCTGGCCGGGATCGGCGGTGAGGAGGAGGTGCAGGGTGAGTGGCACGACGCCGTTCGGGCCCGCCTGCCGTGGCTCATCCTCAATACCCTGACCGCCGCGGCGGGTGCGTTCGTGGTCTACTTCTTTACCGACACCATCGAGCAGATGGTGGCGCTGGCGGCGCTCCTGCCGGTCATCGCCGCCCTGGGCGGGAACGCCGGCACCCAGACGCTGGCCGTGACCATCCGGCGGCTTGCCCTGACCCGTGAGAGCGCGGCCCGCCGGTGGCGCGTGGCATTCAAGGAGGCGCTGGTCGGGTTCGTCAACGGGATCGTCCTCGGGCTGCTCGTGGGCGGCGCCAGCTACCTCCTCTTCGAGAACGGAACGTTCATGCTGGGCGCTGTGGTCATGTTCGCCATGTGGGGCAACCTGATCGTGGCGTCCTTCGCCGGCGCCTTCGTGCCGGTGCTGCTGGAGCGGATCGGGGTGGACCCGGCCGTGGCGTCTTCGGTCTTCGTGACGGCCGTGACCGACGTGGCCGGCTTCTTCCTCCTCCTCGGCCTGGCGACGAAGCTGCTGTTATGAGACGCTGGGGCCGGTCCTTCGCCATCATCCTGCGGTTGGTCCCCTACCTCCTGGCCTTCCTCCGCGACCGGCGCCGCTGGATCGTGGTGGGACGGCCGCGCCGGCTGAGCCCGGAGAAGCACCGGAAGCGGGCGAAGCGGCTGACCCGGACCATCGCCAACCTGGGCCCCACCTTCATCAAGCTGGCCCAGGTCTTCGGCGCCCGGGCCGACATCCTCCCGGAGCCGTACCTCAGCGCGATCTCCTCGCTCCAGGACCGGGTGCCGGCCGACGAGCCGAAGAAGATCCGGAGCGTGATCGCGGCGGAGCTGAACGCGCCGGCGGACGAGCTCTTCGAGACGTTCGAGACGGAGCCCGCGGCCGCCGCCAGCCTGGCGCAGGTCCACCGGGCGCGTCTGGCCGGACGAGATGTGGCGGTGAAGGTGCTGCGTCCCGACGTGGAGCGGCTCGTCGCCCTCGACCTCGACATCTCGTTCCGGATCCTCTACCTGCTGAACATCCTCTTCCGGGGCCACCACGTGAAGGCGCTGACCAACGTGGTCCGGGAGTTCAGCGCGCGGGTGCGCGTCGAGATGGACTTCCGGGAAGAGGCCCGCCACATGGAGCTCTTCCACAAGCACTTCGGCGATGACCACCGGATCACCGCGCCCGTGGCCGTGGAGGGAATGATCCGCCGGCGCGTACTGGTCATGGAGTGGATCGAGGGCGATCGCGTCGATGCCCTCGCCCCGCGCTTCGCCGAGGGCGAGCTCACCTTCGACGCGCTGATGGAGACCCTCACCGAGGTCTACCTCCGGATGCTCCTGGTCGAGGGGATCCTCCACGCCGACCCCCACCCCGGCAACATCCTGGTGGACACCGAGGGTCGGGTGGTGCTCCTCGACTGGGGGATGGTGGTGGAGCTCCGGCCCAACACCCGCGACCAGATCATCCGCACCGCCATGGCCGCCGCCCGAGACGATGTGGACGGCGTCATCAACGCCATGTACGAGCTCGGCATGATCGACCCCGACATCTCCCGGGCCGAGGTCCGGGACGCGGCCGCCGAGATCCTCGACATCATCGAGCGGGCCCGGGAGCTCGGACAGCAGAAGGTGCAGGACATGGTCACCGAGATCATGGACACCTTCTACACCTGGCCGCTCATGCTGCCCCGCGAGCTGGTCTACTTCTTCCGCGCCGCCGCGCTCCTCGAGGGGCTCGGGCTCCGCTACGACCCCGCGTTCAACGGCCTCCACGTCTCCCGCGTGGTGGTGAACCGGATGCGTGGCGAGCTCATGCGCGTGGCGTCCACCGAGCCCGCCGACATGGCCCGCACCCTCTGGGATGACGCCCGCGCCGCCATCACCGGCGTCCAGAGCATCATCAAGCGGGCCGACCGCGAGGAGCTGCGCGTCCGGGTCCATCCTCGAGACCTCTACCATATCGAGCGATTCCTCTCCCTCCAGATCCGGCGGATCCAGCTCTCGCTCTTCAGCGCCACCATGGCGCTCATCACCTCCATCATCTACCTGGCCTGGCCCGAGTGGTACATCCTGGCCGGCGGGTTCCTGGTGGCCTTCGTGCTCTTCATCATGGCCATCTTCCTGCCGACCCACCTGCTCGAGAACCCGCTCCGGCACGCGCGAGGAGTGGGGGAGGACGAGTTCAGGGCATAGTCGACGGGTGCCGCGAATGGGCCGCGCGGGTCGATCGGTGCCTGGCCGTGTCCCGGGAACGCTCGGCGCGAGGCGGCCGGCCGGGGTTTCCGGTTCGTGATTTCATCTCGGATCCTGCAGTCGGCCCGGTGAGCGCGGCGTGAGAGGGGTTGCGGGAGGCTGGAAAGGTTGTGGAGTGGGTGCTGAACGGGGCTGAGGGGCCGGAACGGGGTGGTGTGGCGGCGATTCGGGGCCGGAATCTAGGGGGTAGAGACAGCGGGACCACGGCCGCCGTGGGCGGCCTTTGAGCGGCAAGGGGTGCAGGTGAAGTCAGCCGGCGATGAGGGGTGGCGGGAGGTTCCCGGCCAGAGTACGAAGGGCTGCGAGCAGGCGGGGCCGGAGGGGTTCGTCCCGGAGGAGTTGGACGTAGTGCTTGCGGGCGTGGGTGGTGAGCTTCCCGTGCAGAGCGAAGACCCAGCGCCGGAGCCGTTTGGGCTGAGCGCTTTGCCATTCTCCGGTGAGGCAGACGGTGCGGAGCACGTGAAGGAGCTGGTAGGCCAGGGTTCCGAGGGTCCAGAGGAGGGCGTTGCCGTCCAGATCATCGACGGCCGTCTCGCCCACCGAGAGCTGGCCGAGCTCCTTGATGCGCTGCTCGACGCGGGCACCCCGGTTGTAGGCCCGCCAGGCGGACAGCACGTGGATCCCCTCGATGTTGGTGAGGATATGGGCACTGTCAGTGACCTCGTAGGTATCGAGGGCCAAACAGTCATCGGCCTCGGCCAGAGATCGACGCACGTGGAGCGAGAGCAGGCGGACACCCCAGAGCTCGCCGGAGGCGGTCCAGGTCTCGCCGTCGGAGCGGATCGCTTCACCTCGCTTCGAGGGGCGCCAGCGCCCTCGATGGTGGTTCTGCAGCCACTCGTGGTTCGGGACCTTGAGGAGGAAGTCGACCTCGAGGGCTTCGAGGGTCTCGACGATGGAGCGGCTGAAGAACCCCTTGTCGAGCCGCACCGTGATGGCCTCGACGCCCTGTGCGCGGAGCCACGCGACGAGCTCGGTGACCCACGCCTCGGCCCCCTCCGCGGTGTGGGCGTTGCCGGGCCGCCAGCGGACGCCCAGCCCATCGCCCGTCTCCTGGAGGAAGGCCAGCAGCGGATGGTGCGAGGGCCGGCCCGGCTTGTGGGGATTGTAGCCCCGCTCGGCTCCGGCCTGCTGTTCGCCGTAGCGGACCGAGACGGTGGAATCGAGCAGCAGGGTGACCCAGACTTCCACCAGCAGCGACGGGCGGTAGTAGCCCCCGAGACCGCCGCTGCGCGTGTCGATCCAGCGCCCGAGATGGAGCACGTCGAACAGCCGGCGCAGCACCACCAGGCCGCCGCCGTCGGTCAGATTCTCCTGGCTGTGCCACACCCGCAGCGGGGCCGGATCACCTTGTACGTGAGGCCGAGATTCGATACGATGATTGCGCACCGTCTGGGTGCCCTCCGTGGCAGAACTTTACTTGAGCGTAAGTCCCTGCAACGTAAGGCCCTGGGCGGTGTTTTTCATCCCCCAATCACCACCCCAGCGCAGGATCCGGGGTCAACAGTGTGGCGTCCGAACCCCTTCCGCGGAGACTCAAACCGGCCATCCTTGCTATAGGACGCCGAACGAGCCAGGGCCCGCCGGAGGCTGCGCTATGGTGTTTGGTGAACCGCCTCCGAAGCGGGGATGAACCTCCATTTCCTTTCCCTGTCGCGGCCAAATATGCCGACCAGCGTCCCGGCAGGATCGTCAACAGTTCTTAGCGCAGTTTCCCGCAGGAGTGGAGGCGTGGTGTCGAAACGGACCTCAAATCGCTTGGTATGACCAACCGCAACAAATCGCTCCGGTGCGATCCGATACAGGCGGATTGTGCTGTCGTCACGATCTTGGACGGTGAAGCTTCCGCGGGCTGGGAAACCGTCTCCCATCTTCAGTTGGATGGTCCGATGGTAGCCGTTGAGGATCGGGTTTGGACGCACGAACATCACTACTATCGCACGGTCGGGTGCGACCTCAAAAGACCCGTAAGATGGGGCCCGATCACAGGAGGCCAAGGTGATCAGAAACAACGATGTCAAGACGACGGCTCTCATCCTTATCGCTCCCGCTCTACATTATGCAGTCCGTTGTTCCGCCAGCGGCGGAACGTGGGCGTTGAAACCGGAACACTCGCAAGGCCTCCTCACCGGATTCGGTCCGGACAAGAAGCACGAGACGGTTGGTCTGGATGTCCAGAATCTCGCCGCGGGGTAGCTGCAAATCGCCTGTCAGCCCACCTGAAGCGGTCCAGATCGTCCAGCGCCTTGGGACATCGGGTCCTCCTTCGTCGAGATGACCAACCCACAGGAAGCCCATAGGGTCAACAACGAGCGCTCGGTAAGTGGGCATGTTCGGAGGAGTGGGAATGTCCTGCAACACACTCCGCATTTGAGCTCGGGCTTGTGGCGGCACTTGGGCTAGGGTCTGGTCAACCCAACGTTCCATGTCCTGCGTCCCAATCTCTCGGTCTGCGACTGGCAGTTGTAGCGAGTCGACTATAGCCCCTTCGGAACTTATGACCCACACCGCTCCATGGTCCGTCGAGAGAGCGTATGCGCAGGTGCCGCGGACGCTGATCTCCAGTGAAGGACTAAAGGGGGCCTCGCGGTAGCCGACTTCGGGTCCCGCCTGGAATGTCGCCATGATATTGGCGGGGAATGTTCCGACGAGGCGAGGTTCGGCCATATCGGAGTCAAGGACGTAGATTTCGCTCACCGTGCGCTGCAGTGCCCCGGCTCCGCCCCGACCTCGGGGAACGGCAACACGCATGAACCATCGGCCATCGTCGAACCGATCGATCAACCGCGGCGGTCGATTCATGGTGGGGAACCGCTCGGTCCGCACGAATGAACGAGCGGGATCCAAAACCGTGAATCTTTGGAGCCTGCCGTCGAAAATGTAGAGGGAGTCGCGGTAGATCGAGAGATTGCGGATGAACGCGAATTCCTCGGGCCCTTGTCCCATACCGCCGAACTGAGCCGTCAAGGTTCCGGAAGAGTCGACGAACAGCACGTGGCCGGTCCCAGCGTTGGCAATAATCAGCGAGCCATTGGGCTGGAGAATCGCGTCCATGACCCTGTAAAGATCGGTTTCCGCGTTCAAGTTGGGGGGGATCTCAACTTCTGCGGACTCGGTGATTTGCCATGAATCCGATTCCTGTCCGGCTACAGCTCCGAAACCAATCATCAGGCTCGCAGACGCGAATAGCATCGTTGAGAGTCTTCGACGGATAACGGCAACCCGGTATGCCATTGTTGACCTCATTCGTTTGGGGACAGAGAGAACACCGACGGATCTGGGCCGACAGATTAGAGCGCGTCTCATAAACCCCGAGGATGGCGAAAAGGGATGCGGATGTACAGGT
>CAZSBL010000026.1:28176-30171 GCA_964605205.1 uncultured Gemmatimonadaceae bacterium | reverse complement strand
GCAGCACGTTGCCCGGCGCGTCGAGCAGCCGCGTGTTCGAGGTCAGGACCACGGCCACGGCCGTGCGCAGCTTGCTCCGGTTGAACGCGTCCGACTGGACGATGAGCACCGGCCGCCTGAACCCGGGCTCCGACCCGCGAGGGACGCCGAGCTCGGCCCACCAGACCTCCCGGCGCTGGACTACCACTCCGCGCTCACGCTCCGCGCCTGCGCCGATCGCAGCTCCGGGTCCAGCCCGCTGGGCTCGTCGGCGTACACCTCGTTCAGCTTGGCCGTGATGTCGGAGCCGCGGGCCTTGGCCACGTACTCCTCCACGGCCCGGGCGTAGAGCTCGCTCCGGGACACGCCCAGCTCCTCCGCCAGGGCGTCGGCGGATTCGAACAGGTCGTCGGGTATCGATATCGCCGTTTTCATACTCCAAGTATACTTTGGTATTACCATGCCGGGCAATGAGGCAGCGAACTCGCGAGGTCCATGATCGCTGCCGGGTTGGGGCAGGGGAATGACGGAGCGGGACGGATGCGTGGTGAGGGGCTTGTCCGGTGCGACCTCGGGCGATCAAGCCTTCGGGTCGATCAGCGCCTTCACCACCCGCCCTGCCGCAACGTCCTCCATGGCCGCCTCGGCCTGATCGAGGCCGTACGTGGTGGTGGGCAGCCGCCCCCACGGCGCGCCGCGGTCCGGGTCCTCGAGGATCCGGACCGCGCGGTAGAAGTGGGAGAAGTCGGAGCCCCAGGAGCCGCGGACGTCGAGGTGCTTCTTGTTGAGATCGAGATGGGGGTTGAACGGCACGTTTCCGTGGTCGGTGTACTGGCCGACGATGACCACGCGGCCGGCGTCGCGGGTAAAGCGCATGGCCTGGACGGAGGCCTCGGGGGCCCCGGCGGCCTCGATGGTGACGTCTGCGCCCCGGCCTTCGGTCCGCTCGAGGACCCACTCCAGGCGGTCTTCGGGCGACGACTCGGTGATGTCCAGCACGGCGTCGGCGCCCACCTTCCGGGCGGTCTCCAGCCTCGCGGCGGGCGCGCCGATGCAGAGGACCCGGAGCGCGCCGGCCATCCGGGCCAGGATGACGGCGGAGAGGCCCACGGGGCCGGAGCCCAGGACCAGCGCGGTGTCGCCGAGCGCGATCCCGGCCCGCTCGACGGCGTGCAGCGCGGTGGGCAGGCCGCAGCCGCCGGCCATGAAGGCGTCGGCGTCGAGGGCCTCGGCGCGGATGACCTTCGTGCCGGGCCGGAGGTAGACCGCCTCCGCCCATCCGCCCGACGGGCCGTCGTCCACGCCGAAGGTGATCCCGTAGACGTTGCGGTGGGGGCACCGGGTCGTCGCCTTCGCCACCGTGCAGTACCAGCACGCGTTGCACGTGCCGTGGACGTCCAGGAAGGTGACGCGGTCGCCCTCCCGGAACGGCCGGCCGTGGACGTCGGTCACGGCGCCCCGGATCCCGGCCAGCCGGCCCACCGAGACATGGCCGGGGACCAGCGGGTACGGCACGCCGGCGAGCCTGCCGTGCCAGAGGTGGACGTCGGTGCCGCAGACTTCGCTGCGTTCGACCTCCAGCAGCGCGGAGCCCGGCTCCAGCTCGGGCGCGGGCAGGTCCCGGACCTCCACGGGGGCGTCCGGGGCGGGCATGACGGCGGCGCGGATGGTGGTCATGAAGGTAGGGTAGCGCGCGGGGGTGGAGGCCGCCAGGAAGAGGGCCGCCCTTTGAAATCCGTTCACGACATGAGCTATTATCGTTCACGTCATGAACGATTTTCACTGGGCCCGCTTCCTCCACCGGACCGCCGACCGGGTGATCGGCGCCGGGACGGACCACGGCTGGGCGCCCCTCAACGTGGTCATCGACGTCCACAAGGCGGCCACCGGCGTCTTCGTCCTGGTCCTCATGCAGGCGTACGACGTCTTCACCCCCGCCGCCTGGACCTACCTCGCCCTCCACGGCAGCTACGGGATCGCGTGGGTGCTCAAGGACGTGGCCGTGGGCGACCGGAA
>CAZSBL010000026.1:19205-28076 GCA_964605205.1 uncultured Gemmatimonadaceae bacterium | reverse complement strand
TACGTGACGGGGCTGGTGCTCATGATCGGCGCGGATGTCCAGAAGAACGCCATCCTCGCCGCCCGGCGCTCGGGGTCAGGCGACGAAGGGCGAGGCGACGCGCGGGGCGGGCCGCCAGCGTCGTCGTCGGGTCCGGGGCTCATCACCACCGGCTTCTTCGCCCGCACGCGGCACCCGAACTACCTGGGCGAGATGCTGATCTACGGGTCGTTCACGACGGTGGTGAACCACTGGATCCCGTGGCTGATCCTGGCCGCCGTCTGGGGGCTCTTCTTCCTGCCGAACATGCTGGCCATCGAGGCGAGCCTGAGCCGGTACCCGGGGTACGAGGCGTGGCGGAAGCGGACGGGGTTTGTGCTGCCGAAGGTTGGCGGCTAGTCCCCCTTCGCCAGTTTCTCCCACGCCTCCTGGTCCCGGGCGCCCGGCAGCTTGTGCTTCCGGACGGCCACCCAGAAGGCCTTGCCGGGCTTCTCCAGGGAGATGACGAAGCGGCCGGCGTGGTAGACGTAGACCATGCGGGTGCCGTCGTCGGTGATGACGTGGGTCTGGTCGATGCACGGCTGGTTGCGGGCCTCGCCGCCGAATCCGCACGACCAGTCGGGCCACTCCTGGGGCCAGGAGAAGAGCTGCACCTCGCCGGGGTGCGGCGGGCCGAGCCCCCGCTCCTCGCGGTCGGCGTCGGCGCGCCGGTAGGCGTCGAAGAGGACGGACTCCATCCGGCTGCTGAACTTGCGGACGCGCTCGCCGTAGAACTTGTCGGTGTAGGCCATGAGTGGAAGGTAGCGGAGGGCCGGGCGGATTCAAGGCGGGGGTCAGGCCCCGACGATGATCGCCACGGGGAGCTGCAGCTCCGGGAGGAGGTCGGAGACGACCACATCGCCGGCTCCGACCCCCCGGGACTCGCCATCGGTCTCGATCCGGGGCCGTGGCCGTCCCGGGGCCGTGGCCGTCGTCCGCCGCCGGCTACCTTCCGCCGCGGCGGGTCCAGACGAGGACCAGGCCGCAGGAGGTGTCGGATCCGCCGTACTGGATGGGCATCCCGGCGGGGCCGTCATAGAACTCGATGGCCTGGACCTGGCCGGGCTGAACCACCTCGCTGAGCTGGGGCTGGGTGTAGAGCGGGGGCCCCCGTGACGACAGCCGCTGGACCCTGGGCTGGCCGCCGGCCCGGACCTTGGCGCCATCGACCCAGATGGCGGGCTGGCAGTCGCCGCGGAACGTGACGGTGGTGTTGCTCCGGATGTCGTACTGACCGGGCTGGGTCTCCACGACCCGGACGCCGGGGCGCCCCTGCATGATGTCTGTGAGGCGGCTGGGGCGTCGTCGCTCGATCTCCTCACGTTCCACGAAGAGGCCGGAGCCGCGCTCGAGGCGCTCGTAGTAGCCCATCTCGACGAGGAAGCCCTGGCGGCGAGCGGTGACGACGATGGGGTCGACCTCGATGGCGCGCTCGGTGAGGACCACCTCCACGTCGAGCTGCTCCCGGGGACGGAAGGTCACGGTCTGGGTGATGGTCCCGTAGGCGACGTGCTGGACGGTCAGCTCGAACTCGGTGCTGTAGGCGTCGGGGTGGGGCACGCGGAATCGGCCGTCCTCGTTGGTGACGGAGCTGTGGATCGGGCGGTCTTCGGTGTCGCGGGCGGTGACCATGGCGCCGGAGACGGGCTCTCCGGTGTCGTGGCGGACCACGGTGCCGATGATGGCGTTGCTCCACACCCGGCCCCGGTGCGCGGTTCCCCGGGCCATGGAGGCGAGGGCTGCGACGCCGAGGGCCAGGTCCTGGCGAGTGAGGACGCCGCGGTCGATGGGCAGGCGCCGGAGCTCGAGCTCCGACGGGTCCCGGAACGCCCCGGCGGGACCCACGGCGGCCAGCGCCACGGTATCGGCGCGCTCGATGCAGAGGGCGAACCCGCCCTCATCGTCCGCCACGCCCCGCTCTTCACCGGTCCGCGTGAAGAGCCGGACCAGCGCGCCGGGGACCGGCGTCTCGCCGGTGGGCTCGCGGACGTGGCCGTAGACCACCACCGGATCCCGGAACGCCCCGGCCTCGCCGCACCGTTCCAGCGCCAGCCGGTTGAGCGACGGTGCCACGGCCAGGCGCGTGGCGCGCCCGGCCTCGAGGGTGACCTCTTCCACCATGGGCGCACCGCCCAGGAGCTCCAGGTCCCGGTGGCTGACGCGAACCTCGAAGGTGCCGGCCGGGAGGCCGCCGAGGCGGTACACGCCGTCGGGCCCCGTCGTCGCGTGGAGCCCGGTGGGCACGAGCGCGACGGTGGCGTCGGCCAGCGGCTCGCCGGTGACGCTGTCTTCCACCACGCCGTAGAGGGTGGCGCCGGAGGCCTCGGCCAGGACCTGGCCATCGAGGGTCCGGACGCCGAGGATGCGGGCGCCCACTTCTTCCAGCGACTGGAGCTCCACGTGCTCACGGCTGCCGCCGTAGCCCGGAGAGGCCGCCGCGGCCAGGGGCATGCGGATGTGCCACTGCCGGACGATCCACAGCCCGGTGGCCAGGCGCTCGAACTCCACGTGTCCGCCCGCCTGCTCCCAGTCGGTGCGGGAGTAGGGGAGGCGCACGTACGAGAAGTCCAGCGACCGGAGCTCCGCCGTGCCCCGGTCGATCCAGAGCGTGCCCCGGATGTCCGGGACGTCGCGGCCGGGAACGGGTTCGAACGCCAGCCCCACCAGGTGGGCCCGGTCCGGGTCGGTGGGAGCGGCCACCCGGAAGCAGTGGCCGTCCAGGAACGCCTCGCTCAGGAGCACCGCGGCATCGGGGGCGAAGTGGTCCCAGAGCGGGTCCTGCCCCGCCTGGCGCGCCATCGCCGGGTCCGTGGGGACCGGCTGTACGTAGCCGTACCGGTCCAGGCTGTCGGTCGGGATGGAGCGGTACGGGCTCTCGTGGTAGAAGCCCTGCCGCCGCTGCTCCCGTACGCCCGTGACCCGCAGCGACCGGGCATCGAGCTCCCGCCGGTGCTCGACGATGCTGAACCGGAGCGCCGCCTCTTCCTCCGTCCACGCCGCCACCTCGAGCGCCTTCCGGGCCTCCTCCCAGAGACGGGCCGTCTCGGCCCCCGACCCCGGACGGACCCGGCACCGGGCGCCCACCTCCGCCCGGATCCCGTCCAGGCTCACGGCCTGCACCGACACCGCCACGTTCTGCCGCACCGTCTCACCGTCCGCCACGTGGAAGGCCGCCGTCACGGCGTCGGCGTAGCCGATGATCTGGGCCCGTAGCCGGTACGTGCCCGGGGCCGGGACCCGGAGGATGAAGTTCCCATCCCCGCCGGTCAGCCCGCGGGCCGCCTGCGTGCCGTCCGTGCCTTCCAGTACCAGAAAGACGGCGGGCAGGGGGAGGGCCGTCTCCCGGTCGACCACGGTGCCCAGCACCGTCTGCGCGGCGGTCCGGGCGGGGGAGGCGGTGAGGCCGAGGGCAGCGATGGCCGCCAGGGAGACGAGGGCGGCAACGGCGCCGCGGGTTCGATGAGACCGCATGTTCACCTCGGTGTTCGGATGCTCAACGCAGGTTTCCTTACCAGAATCTTCGACATCTGGAGTGGGTGAAACAAAGCCAGGGTCGGCTCCCGGGTACACTGGCGGGGCGAGCGCCCGGTCAACCGCGGAGGCGCGGAGACGCGAAGCATACGCGGAGCATTTTCTGTCTTTTCCGGTGAGGCGGCGCGGGCGGCGGGAGGGCGCATGCCGGCGAGGCCACCTTTCAGGGCGGAGAGAGCCACCGACAGCTGGTGTGGATGAAACCGAACCCGGCCTCGGTGATGCCAACGCAAAGCTTGCGTCTTCCGCCGTCCAGCCTGCCCTGCCCGGATCAAATTCACAAGGCGTTCTCCGCGCGTGCTCCGCGCCTCCGTGTCTCCGCGGTTGCCGATGCCTCCGGAGCCCACGACCCACTCGAAATGTCCGGGAGCCCCTTACCAATACAACGGATTCCGGCCAGGGTTCGTGACGGGGGGTGACGGCCTGGGGTACCGGCCTCGTCCCGGCAGCCGCCCCCGGCCTGGCCCCACCGGCCCTCCGCAATGGCGCATCGGGACGCGCCGCCTCATCTTCCCAACCGCACCGGCGCCAACGAGTTGCCGGTGCGGGGCGTCATCTCTACAGACGCTCCCAACAGTTCCTGAGAACAGAACCCGAGTCCCGCAACGCCATGAACACCTGCCTCGAGACGACGACGGCGGCGGCCGACCCCCGGCCCGCCTCCGATCCCCGGCCCGCGTCCGACCCTCGCACCGCTTCGGACCGCAGCGCCGCGTCCACCCTCCGCCGCGCGGCGCTGCCGCTGGCCGCGACCGCGCTGGTCTCCCTCTCCGCCTGCGCCAGCGCCGGTGGTGGCGCGGAGGCCGGTCAGACGGCCCTCCCGATCTCGGCGGAACAGCAGGCGCAGCCGGCCACCGAGCGGTCCGCCACGCCGCTGGCGGAGCGCCGGGCGTCGGACCCGGCCAACGTCGTTTATGACCTGGCGCTGTACGACGACCTGGAGTGGGACTGGATCGGGCCGGCCCGGGGCGGGCGGGTGACCGCGGTGACGGGCGTGGTCGGGCAGCCGGGCACGTACTACTTCGGCGCCACGGGCGGCGGGGTGTGGAAGACCACGAACTACGGGCGGACGTGGACCAACCTGTCCGACGGCTGGTTCGAGACGCCGTCCATCGGCGGGATCCGGGTGGCGGAGTCGGACCCGAGGGTGGTGTGGGTCGCCACCGGGAGCGACGGGCTCCGGAGCAACGTCATCACCGGCCTCGGCGTGTACCGGTCCACCGACGCCGGCGAGACGTGGCGGTTCACGGGGCTCCGTGACATCGGGAACACGGGCGCCATCGAGGTGGACCCCCGCGACCCGGACGTGGCGTACGTGGCGGCCATCGGCCAGGCCTTCGGCCCGAGCCCGGAGCGCGGCGTCTACCGCACCCGCGACGGCGGAGGCACGTGGGAGAAGGTCCTCTTCATCTCCGACTCCACCGGGATCGTGGACGTGGAGATCGACCCGCGGAACCCCGACGTGGTCTACGCCTCCAGCTGGCGGGCGGAGCGGAAGCCGTGGACCATCATCAGCGGCTCCCACGAGGGCGGCGTCTACAAGTCCACGGACGGCGGCGACACGTGGACCGAGCTGGGCACCGCGGGCACTGATCCGGGGGCCGGCGGGCTCCCCACCACCGACGAGCACCTCTTCGGCAAGATCGACCTGGCTGTGCACCGGGCGAACCCGGACATCGTCTTCGCGCTGATCGAGGCGCCCGAGCCGAATGATGGCCTCTGGCGGAGCGATGACGGCGGCGAGAGCTGGTCGCACGCGTCGTCGTTCGATCGACTCACCGCACGGGCGTTCTACTACACCAACGTGGACGTGGACCCGGTGGACCCCAGCGTCATCTGGGTCAACGCCCACGTGCCGCTGTTCCGGTCCACCGACGGTGGCGTCAACTGGAACACCGTCTCCACGCCCCACGGAGACAACCACGACATCTGGATCGACCCGACCAACACCGACCTCATGGTCCAGGGCAACGACGGCGGCGCCAACGTGAGCCGCGACGGCGGCCGGACCTGGACGGGCCAGGACAACCAGCCCACCGCCGAGATGTACTCCATCGACCTGGATGACCGGTTCCCGTACTGGGCGTACGCCGGCCAGCAGGACAACAGCGCCATCGGCGTCGCCAGCCGGCCCACGGCCGACGGCGACAGCGAGATCACCCTGGGGTGCGAGACGGGGCCGGCGGTCCCGAAGCCGGGGGACCCCAGCGTCGTCTACAACAGCTGCAAGGGCCGGTTCATGGTCTGGCACGCCGAGACCGGCGAGAACCAGAACTACTACGTGGGCGGCGTCTACATGTACGGCCACGCCGCCCGCGACCTCCCGTACCGGATGCAGCGGGTCAGCCCCATCGAGGTGAGCCCGCATAACCCCGACCGCGTCTACTACGGCACCCAGTACGTCATGGTCACCGAGGACGGTGGCGTCCACTGGGAGCGGCTCAGCGAAGACCTCACCGCCACGCCCCCGGGCACTCAGGGCGTCAGCGGCGAGCCCATCACCCGGGACATCACCGGCGAGGAGGTCTACTCCACCCTTTACGCCATCGAGGAGAGCCCCGTCGAGCAGGGCGTCATCTGGGTCGGCTCCTACGACGGCCCCTTCCACGTCAGCCGCGACAACGGCGAGACGTGGACCGACATCACCCCGCCGGACTTGCCGGCCGGCGGCCGGGTCCAGCAGATCGACCCGTCGCCCCACCACGCCGGCACCGCCATTTACAGCGTCATGCGCTACATGCTGAACGACTGGCACCCGTACGTCTACCGGACCCGGGACTACGGCCAGACGTGGGAGCGCCTCACCGACGGCGAGAACGGGATCCCCGAAGACTACATCGTCCGGGTGACCCGGGAGGACCCCGTCCGCCCCGGGCTGCTCTACGCCGGCACCGAGTTCGGCATCTACGTCTCGTTCGACGACGGCGCCCACTGGCAGCCGCTCCAGCTCGACCTGCCCGCCGTGCCCGTCACCGACATGGCCTTCGCGCAGGGCGCGCTGGCCGGGGCCCGGCTCGCCGGACACGGGGCCGACGACCCCGCGGCGCAGGCGGCCCTGCGCCACGCCGGCGGCGACCTGGCCATCTCCACCATGGGCCGCGGCTTCCACGTGCTCCGGGACCTGACGCCGCTCCGGGCGCTGGACGGGAGCGCGGCGGAGCGCGCGTTCCACCTCTTCGGCCCCGCCCCGGCCACGCTGGCCGAGTGGCGCACGTGGGGCGGCTACGGCGCCGGCGGAGGCGGGCTCTCGTTCGAGTACGGAGACCCCGGCGCCACCATCGACTGGCTCCTGGCCGAGGAGCCGGGCACCGTCACCGTCGAGCTCCTGGATGACGCCGGCAACGTCATCAACGGCTGGTCCTCCGACGACGCCGGCTACCGCCTCGAGACCCGGGCCGGGATGCGGGCCACCGAGACCGTCCGCGTGGGCGGGCCGTCGGTCCCCGCGAAGGCCGGCCACACGCGCTTCACCATCCCCCTCCAGCACCCCGGGCCGTGGCAGCGGGGCCGCGACGGCGCCGGGCTCAGCGCCCGCGGGCCGAGCATCGCGCCGGGGATGTACCTGGTCCGCGTGAGCGTGGACGACTGGTCCGCCACCGAGGAGCTCCTCGTGGTCCAGGACCCCCGGACCCGGGCCATCGGCGTCACCGACACCGACCTCGAGGCCCAGGAGACGCTGGCCCTCCGGATCCGCGAGCTCATGAGCCGCGCCAGCCGGATGCTCGCCGCCGTCGAGGACGAGATGGCCGACGCCACCGGCACCGAGCTGGAGCGCCTCACCGCGCTCCACCGCCAGCTCACCGCCCGCGACGACATCTCCTACCCCCAGCCGATGCTCGTCGAGCAGATCGGGTACCTCTACGGCATGGTCACCGGCGCCGCGCAGCGGCCCGGCGAGGACGCCTACGACCGGCTCGAGGAGCTGGTGGCGGAGACCGACGCCATGGCGGAGGAGATGGGCTGGTAGGCGCCAGGATCGAGGGTCGAAGCAACGAGGGCGGGCCTTCTTCCCTCGACGCCTCGCCCGCGCCCTCGCTCCCGCGCAAACCGCGCCGCCGCACGCTTTTGATACCCCGATGATACCCCCGCGCTAACGTTGTTCCGACAACGTTCACTCGCAGGAGGGTATCCCCATGTCCGCTTCGCGCGCCGGTCTCTACCTGTTCCGGCCCCCGTACCAGCAGTGCGAGCCCATCGACCCGGGCTGGCAGCCGGAGAGCATCCTCCCCGGCGCCGCCGTCGCCTGGTTCCTCCTCCCCACCGGCGAGGCATGGGCCGAGCTGGACTGGCTCCGGGAACGACCGGCGAGCCTGCCGTTCTTCGTCGTCCTCCCCGAGCCCGAGGACATCGCCCCGCTGGCCCCGATCCTCCGGGCCATCCCCGACCTCGCCCCCCGGGGCGTGCTGCCTGCCGCGGGCCCGGGGACCGAGAGCGCGCTCCGCATGCTGCTGGGGGCCGCACCCCCTTCTCTCCCCGAGGCCGCGACCGGGCACCTCCATCGGCTCGGCGTGGTCCCCGACTTTGAGACCCGCGACCGGATCGCCACCATCCTGGCCACCGCGCCCCACACCAGCAGCATCGAGGCGCTGGCCGGCACCTTCTGCCAGTCCCGTCGGACGCTGGGCCGGTTCTTCCGTGAGCGGGAGCTACCGGTCCCGTCGCACTGGCTCCAGTTCGCCCGGCTCCTCCACGTGGCCATCCACCTCCAGAACACCTCCGCCACCGTCAACCGGGTCGCAACCCGGTTCGCCTACCCCGACGGCTTCAGCATGAGCAACTCCATGCAACGGCTCCTGGGGTATCGGCCGTCCTTCGTGCGGGAGCACCTGGGGTGGGAGTGGCTGGTCCAGGCGTGGGTGGAGGGGGAGGGGCTGGTCTAGCGACGCTTCAGCGCCGCCCGCGTCTTCAGGCTCTCCGCCCGCTCGATCAGCGGCACCGCGCCGGAGCCGTGGAGATCGGCCAGGAGCGCGTCGAGTTCGTCGGTGGGGTCGACGCCGGTCTTCAGCTGGAGACGGAACCGCTCGATCTCCATCCGCGCGGCAGCGAGGCGGTTGCGGGGCCGGTAGTGCTCGATGCCCGTCTCCAACGAGGCGATGGCCTCGTCCACTTCGTTGCGGAGCTCCATCATCCTGGCCAGGAAGGTGTAGACGTACGACATGTCGTTGCCGAGCTTGCCGGACCGGGGAGCGAGCGTGTTGATCTCACGCTCTGCTTCACGGGCCTGGGCAAGATCACCGAGCTGGAGGGCACTGAGACCGATGATGGCCCAAGAGTCAAGGATTGCTCGCCATCCGTGGACCTCCTCAGCCGCCAACAACGAAG
>CAZSBL010000026.1:16436-19105 GCA_964605205.1 uncultured Gemmatimonadaceae bacterium | reverse complement strand
GGAGCATTGCCGAGGGCGATCTTGAGGAAGAACTCCATTTCTGACGGGGCGTGAAGTGTCTCGCATGCGTTCGCGGCCTGAACTGCTGCGGCGAATGCGGCCTGTTGGTTCCCTGCTAGATCGTGAGAAACAGCCGCCATCTTGTTGGTCGACTCCCCGCCAGCGGTCAGGACGCGGGCCGCTCTCCCGTGGAACGCCCTTCTTTCCAACGTTGAAAGGAGAGAAATCGCGGCTTGTCCCAACAGACTGTGCCTGAGGCCTAGAGCAGCGTGATTGTTCGTGATCCAGTTCAGTTCTTCCAGCTCGGCACTGGCTTCCGCGCATGCACTTGGAGAAAGGTCGGCGATCTCGGCAAGATCTCCCCAGGCTCGCGGTTCTCCGACGAGCGAAATGGCTGCCAGGAGCCGCCTCGCCTCTTTGGAGCATCCCCTGATCCTGGGTCTGTAGAATTCGATCACTGATGCGGGGGGCGTGGCAGAAGTATTGGCCACGTCTCCCTCGTCGAGAAGTGCAGAAATCAGAAGGGGATTCCCTCCGGTTCGCCGGTCGAGCGACTCAGCTAGCTGCGCAGAGGATTTGGTCTGAACATCCGCCCGTTCTATCCACTCCTCTATCTCTCGTGAGTTGAGGCCACCTACCTCGAAGTGCTTGGGCGCTTTCCAACCGTGTACCTGCGGCAGATCTACCAACGCTTCATTTCGGATGGTCGCCACCCCCAGCGTTGGGCCCTCGACGTTTGGCCTGAATAGATACCGCAAGAAGCCCAAGGACGCCGGATCGGCCAAGTGAAGGTCGTCGATGCTCAGCACCAGCGGCTTTCGGCGCGCGAGATCGGCAAAGAGCCTTCGGAGCGACTCCAGTAGCCGCCGATCGCCGATGGCGCCGACGTCCAGCGTGGGTCCTTTCTCCTCGCCGGGAAACCCCGGGAATACATGGCCGATAACGGCCATCCAGGGTTGATCGTGGAGGTGCTCGAGATCCTCTGGCGACACGTCTTCGAGCCACTGCTCGACGATGCCGTGAGGAACGTTCTGCTCGGACACCTGCCCAGTGGCTGAGAGGACCCGTGCGCCCTTGAGGGCCAGGTACCGGCAGAAGCGGTCGGCGAGAGCGGTCTTGCCGATGCCCGGTTCACCCCGCAGCAGTGCGACGCCGGGCTCGCCTTCCACGGACCGCTCGAACAGCTGGCCCAGCTGGCTCATGAGCTCGGAACGACCCACGAATGGATACGCTCGTTTCCCAGCGGGAGCGTCTTCTCCGATTCCCGACACGAGTGGCTCGAGGTCGGGCGCAGCCACGTCAGGGTTGCATTCCAGGAAGCTTTGCGCGGCGCCGAGTCCCCGCTCCTGCGTCAGCGCCGCGAGGTGAGCGTGAATCACATTCTCCCGTAGGCTCCGCTGCTCGATCAGGACACTTGTCAGCCGCAGGAGGTCCGACCAATGGAGGCCTTCGAACAGCCTCTCGACCGCCTGCTCCGCCAGCTCCGTGAGCTCAGCCCGGACTTCATCACGCCAGTGGGAGAATGGGGGTGCGTCGGCGATCGCGAATCCGCGCAGGAATGCCCCGGTGTAGCGTTCGCTGGCCGTGGTCCATCGAGATGCGGCGATGGCCTTCCGGAACAAGACCGCATCACAGGACGCATCGCCGGCCCGAATATGCGCCGGATCGGATTCCACCAGCCCCGGCGCCGAACGATTGATGACGTACAGCGCCTGGCTCAGGCTATGGCGTGCGTCGGCGTCCCCGGCCCGGGGCCAGAGGAGTCGGCTCAATTCCAGGCGGCTCACCGGTCGGAGGCCGTTGCCCCCGAAGAGCCGCGCGACGAGCCCCAGCTGTTTCAAGGAGAGCGATAGCGTGGTGCCGTCCAGTCTCAAGATGGACGGGTCCCCCAGCAGCGTCAGTTGGTATGAGGTCGTGGACACCGAATCCCCCTGAGAGAAGCAAGGCCCGGCATGCCGATTCCCTCCCGCATCCCCGGATGGCATGCCTGCTTGCGTCGGGCAGCGCCACCGGTGGGGGTTCGTTCAACGTGGTGTGGCTGGCGCTTTCCTGGACCGATCTGCTACGGCTACGTTTGCCTTGCTGGTTTTCTCCTATCCTGCAACCGCGTGAACGGCGGTCCTGGCTCCGGCTCGATCGACCAGGAGGTCCGCGCGCTCCAGTGTGTTGTGGTCGAAGATCGCCTCCACGATGTCCGGGTCGAACTGCGTCCCGGAGCACCGCTTCAGCTCGTCCCGGACGTGGGACAAGGGCAGCGCTTTCCGGTACGGTCGATCCGACAGCATAGCATCGATGGAGTCGCACAGCATGATGATCCGGGCGGCGATGGGGATTGCCTTGCCCTGCAGGCCGTCGGGGTAGCCGGAGCCGTCATACCGCTCGTGGTGATGTCGCACTCCGGCGATGACGGTCTTCTCCATGGACGTGAGCGTCTGGAGCAGGTCGGCGCCCTTGGTTGCGTGCGTGCGGATTACCTTTCGCTCCGCGTCGGTCAACGTCCCGGCCTTCGAGATGATCTCGGCATACAGTGCCTCGATCTTCCCGATGTCGTGCAGGAGGGCAGCGTGTTCGATGTCGTTCACCACTTTGTTCCTAAGGCCGTAGTCCTCCGCGATCATCCTGCCCAGCTTGGACACGCGCTGAGAATGACCGGAAGTGTAAGGATCCCG
>CAZSBL010000026.1:15267-16336 GCA_964605205.1 uncultured Gemmatimonadaceae bacterium | reverse complement strand
CCGGCCCCCAGCAGGGACACGATCGCGGCGATCAAACGAAGGATCAGTTCCATAGCAGCGTCACCTCCTTTCGCAGTAGCGTCGGCCGACTGATTCCGCTATTGGGTGGCCGCGTACGCTCCGCTGGTACTGCAGGATCCGCTGAGGTCCTGTCTCGTGATTTCCGCCGGCGGGGGGGCTCCTTTGTTCCTTGGTGTCTCCTTGTTTCAGTGTGCGCGTTACCTGCAACGCACGTGTCCGTTCCTAGTATCGGCAGGGCCACGGGGGCCCTTTAGCTCGGGTCGCTCATGTCAGCTGTGTGGCCGCGTCCACGGTGGCCTGCGCGGCGGCCCGCTCGGGGGCGCCGGTGATGGGTGCGGAGCCGGAGCGGACGCGGGTGTAGTGATCGGCGCGCCGGAGGGCGACGAGTACGTAGTCGCGGCCGGCGATCTCGACTTCCCGGAGCCCGTCGAGCTCGAGGTGGTCGAGGCCGGCGTGTGTGAGTGCCCGGACGGTAGCCTGCGCCGCGGCCTGGGCGGCGGCGCCGGGGAGGTCGACGGCCACGGCGTCGTCGCGGTGGAGGCCGGTGCGGTAGGCGACGGTGACGGAGCAGAGGACGCGTCCGTCGCCGGGGCGCTCGAGGTCCACGGCCACGAGGCGTGGCGTCTCGGTGACGGGCTCGTCGGGCGGGGGTGTGGGTCGAGGCGAGGCGGTGTCGTCGTCGTCGTGGAGGAGTCGCAGGCGGTGTCGCGGCCCGGTCTCCGGCCCGGTGTCCGGCGCTCTCTCCGGCCCGCTCTCCGGCGTGGTGGTGGCGCGCCGGGGGGTGTCGGTGACGCGCACGTGGATCCGGGCGGGTGTGACGGGGGTGGCGAGGCCGGCCAGGAGCGCGGACCGGACGTGGCCGGCGATGCGGTCCGCGCGGTCGGGGTCGGAGACATCGATGTGTACGGATTCGATGCCGGACTCGGAGGCGTGCACGCGTGCGTTGGCGACACCGGCCAGCGACCGGAGGAGGCGTTCGGCCTCGGCCAAGAGTTGGGGACTGGCCACGGTTCGGCTCTGGCTCGTGTCCACGTGTACGTCCTCTCAG
>CAZSBL010000026.1:0-15257 GCA_964605205.1 uncultured Gemmatimonadaceae bacterium | reverse complement strand
CAGTCCACCCACGGCGGGTGAATCGCGGGGCAGTAACGGCCGCGCGTCGCCCACCCCTGCAAAGGGTCGCGGCTGTCTGGGAGGTCGGGGTCAAAGTGGTGCGGCGGGGGCGGGGTGTCAAGCGCCGTAAGCCGGTGGTGCGGCGGTGTCTGGACCCGGCGGGCCGGGCGGGTGGAACTTGCGGGGCGGTGTGGCGGTTCCAGATATTGAGGCTTGCACGGGCGTTCCCGGCCCTCTCCTGGCCGTCCGCGTGCGTCGACATCCACTCCCACCCGCCACCGAGATGATCACAGCCGTCATGGCACTGGTGCTCCAGGCCGCCTCGCCGCCGGGCGCGGACGGCGGGGCGGTGCGGTCCACACCGGAGCCGGTGGTGTGGATGGCGCCGGCCGGGGCGCCTGGGCCGGGGCTCGAGGCCCGTGGCGTGACCCACTGGGGGGCGCTGGACGCGGAGGCGAGGCTCTGGGTGCTGGGCACGCTGGAGCGGCTGACGCTGGAGGAGAAGGTGGCGCAGCTGGTGATGGCGTACGTGGAGGGAGGCGAGCCGGCGGAGGGCGGGGCCCGGTGGGAGCGGGCGCGCCGGCTGGTGACGGAGGAGAAGGTGGGCGGGCTGATCGTGGGGGTGGGCTCGAGCTGGGGCACGGCGGGGTGGCTGAACCGGCTGCAGGGTTGGGCGGAGGTCCCGCTGCTGGTGGGGGCGGACCTGGAGTGGGGCCCGGGCACGCGGCTGCGGGGTGCCACGGTGCTGCCCATGGCCATGGCCATGGGCGCGAGTGGCCCGGCGGCGGTGGCGGCGGACGCGGGGCGGATCACGGCGGTGGAGGCGAGGGCGGCGGGGATCCACATGGCGTTCGCGCCGGTGGCGGACGTGAACGTGAACCCGGCCAACCCGGTGATCAACACGCGGTCGTACGGGAGCGACGCGGGGGAGGTGAGCGACCGGGTGGTGGCGTTCATCCAGGGGGCCCGGAGCGCCGGGCTGCTGACGGTGGTGAAGCACTTCCCGGGGCACGGTGACACGGAGACCGACTCGCACCTGGCCATGCCGGTGGTGCGTGCGGACCTGTGGCGGCTGGAGGACGTGGAGCTGCGGCCGTTCCGGGCGGCCATCGGCGCGGGGGTGGACGGCGTGATGACGGCGCACCTGGCGGTCCCGGCGCTGGACCCGGGCCCCGAGCGGCCGGCCACCCTCTCGCCGCCGATCCTGACGGGGCTGCTCCGGCACCGGCTCCGGTTCGACGGGCTGGTGGTCACCGACGCGCTCCACATGGACGGCGTGGGCACCCGTGCCGAGGCGGCGTCGGTGGCGGTGGCGGCGGTCCGGGCCGGCGCCGACATCCTGCTGATCCCGCCGGACGAGGGCGAGGCCATCGCGGCGGTGGTCGGGGCGGTGCGCCGGGGCGAGCTGGGCGAGGCCCGGATCGACGCGTCGGTGCGCCGGGTCCTGGCCGCCAAGGCCGCGTCCGGCCTCCACGGGGCGCCCGCGCAGGTCAACCTGGGACGGGTCCTGGCCCAGGTGGGCCGGAGCGACCACGAGGCCTGGGGCCGCCGCGTCGCCGAGCGCTCCATCACCCTGGTCCGGGGCCGCCCGGGCGTGCTCCCGCTGGGCGTCCGCGACCGGTGGGTCCTGGCCGTGCTCTACGACGACGGGCGGAGCCACGATTCCGGCGCCCGCTTCGAGGCCGCGCTGGCAGAGCTGGGCGCCCGGGTGATGACGGTCCGCCTGTCGCGACGGTCCGGCGCCGCGGAGCTGGGCCAGGTCCGTCGCCTGGCCGCCGATGCCGACCTCACCGTGTTCGCCAGCTTCTCGAAGGCGGTGCCGTGGCGCGGCGCGCTGGGGCTGCCGCCGGACGTGGCGGCGCTGGCCGTCGGGCTGGCCGCCGACGGCGCGCCCATCGTCTCCTTCGGAGACCCGTACCTCCTGGGCCAGCTCCCGCACGCGTGTACCTATTTGCTCGCGTGGAGCGACGCGGCGGTGAGCCAGGAGGCCGCCGCCCGGGCGCTGACCGGCGAGATCCCCATCACCGGCCGGCTGCCCATCGACCTGCCGCCCGACTACGGCGTGGGCCACGGGATCGTGCTGCCGAGCCTGCCGGGGATCACCACCGTGCGGAACGGGGGGCGGGCACCGTGATCGAAGACGGCGGGCTCCTGGCGCTCGGGCTCTGGTCCATCACCACCGCCCGCGTGGATACCCTGGTGGCCTGGAGCCTCGGCCAGGGCGCTGGGGTCTTCCTCGCCGGGGTGGTCCTCCAGAACACCGGCTGGGCGCCGGCGGTGCGGCCGTAGCCACGGGGTGGTGGCAGGCGATGTCGGTGGGCGGTCGGCACGAGCGTGCGCTGGCCCTGCCGGCTGGACTGGCGGCGTTCCTGCTGGGCGAGCGGCGGCTACGCCCCCCAGTCCTCCACCGTCAGTCCCTCCACGTGATGGAAGTGGCGCACGTCGGCGGTCACCAGCGTCAGGCCATGAGCGAGGGCCGCGGCGGCGAGCCAGAGGTCGTGGGCGCCGATGAGCTGGCCGGACGTCGCCAGCTCAGCCCGGAGCTCGGCGTGGGCCCGGGCCGTGGGCAGGTCGAGGGACAGGATCGGGAATCGATCCACGATCGCCTCGACGAAGGCGGAGCGGTGGGCCCGGCGGGTCCGGTCGCCGGCGCGGTGGACGCCGTGGAGCAGCGCGCTGACGGAGACCACGGAGAGGAGGAACGGCTCGTCGTCGCGTTCGGCGATGTGGCCCTCCAGGTCCAGCCGCCCTCGTTCGTGGTCGATGAGGACCGTGCTGTCGATCAGGACGCCCACGGATCCTCCGGCGGTACGTCGTTCAGCTCCGCCCGCGCGCCGGCCACGTCCTCGGCGAAGGCGTCGGCCTCCTCGGGATCGAGCCGGGGCAGTGACTCGAGCAGCGCCGGCAGGTCCCGGAGCCGCGTGCCGGTGGGGACCGGCGACAGCTCGGCCACCGGCTTCCCGCCCCGGATCAGCACGAATCGCTCCCCGCGGTAGGCGACGCGGTTGATGTAGTCGGCGAAGTTGCGGCTGACGTCTGTAACGGACGCATCGGTCTTCATGGGCGACCTCCCTGATAGTGTCAGAATCAAATTATCAGACTGCACGAGAAGGCGCCAGGGTAGGGGTGTCCCAAACCCTCCGTTCGCTGCGGGCTGTGCGACCAGATGAGGGTTCGGGTCGCGGAGCGACCCAAACCTTCCGATCGTTGTTCTCCGGGATCGATGGAAGGAGGGTTCGGGTCGCGAGACGACCCAAACTCTCCACTCATCTGTCGGGGGTCGGCCGCCGGAGGGTTCGGGACATGATCACGGCGCCCGACGAAGCCCGGCAACCCCGGCACCGTACGACTGCTGCGTTCCGGCCACAGCCCGACCGGGCCCCTCGCCCACTCCTCGCCCTCGCCCTCACCCTCGATCCCTTGCCCCTCGCCCTCCCCGGCCCGACGTTTGCAGCGCCGGACAGCCGGCGGCCCGAGACGAACCCGGCCTCGCCCGCCGTCGTCCGACCGGATCCCGAATACGAGTCCGACCCCGACCCCGAATTCCATGCATATTTTCGGTTCCCACACCAACAGCAACGGCGGCATCGAGATGACCGTCTACCGCGCCGCGGCGGCGGGTCTCGACGCGCTCCAGGTCTTTACGCTGATCCCGAAGTTCTACAACGACAAATCCGGGATCAGCGACGCGCGTGTGGAGCGGTTCCGGGCGGCGCTCGATGAAACCGGCATGGACCCGAAGCACGTGATGGTGCACGCCGGGTACGTGCTGAACACGGCGAAGACGGGGGACGCGGAGCGTCGGGAGCGAGCGCACGCGGGTTTGGCGAAGGAGCTGGAGCGGTCATCGATCCTGGGTGTGGCGGGCGTGTGCTTCCACCCGGGGAGCGCGGGGAAGGGCGACGTGGACGAGGCCATAGGTCACGTGAGCGACGCCATCACGGGGGCGCTGGAGGCGGTGGACTCGGAGACGGAGCTGTGGGTGGAGAACACGGCGGGGGCCGGTGCCACGGTGGGCCGGACGGCGGCGGAGGTGGCGCGGATGCTGGACGGCGTGCCGTCGGAGCTCCGGGGGCGGACGGGGTACGGTCTGGACACGTGCCACCTGTTCAGCGCGGGGTACGCCATCGACGAGAGCGAGGAGACGCTGCGGCGGATCCTGGACGAGTGGGAGGAGGTGGTGGGGGAGCCGCCGAGCTTCTTCCACCTGAACGACAGCCAGTTCGAGCGGGGGACGAACAAGGACCGCCACGCGCTGATCGGCGAGGGCCATATCGGGGAGGAACCGTTCCGGTGGCTGCTGGCGGACGAGCGGACCCGGGGCGTGCTGCTGGTGCTGGAGACCCCGCAGGCCGACCCCGACGTCGCGGATGACGACCGGTCGGCGGACCCGAACGACGTGGCGATGCGGGAGCTGCTGGAGGAGCTGGCGGGTTGAGCCCTAGAGCCACTCCTTTTTCGGCCACGTAAGCCCGATGGCCACCCAGATCAGCGCCACGCCGAGCACGCCGGCCAGGGTGTGCCCCGTCAGGAAGTAGACCACCTCGCCGGCCAGGGCGGCGCCCTCGATGAGGGCCCAGGTGGTGATGACGCCGGTCTGGATGGCCGACGCGCGGGGCTGCCACTCTGTCTCTTCGCGGGGCCGCTCGATGATGGGCGCCACGCGGGACCGCCAGATGAAGATGGCGCCGAGGGCGGCCAGGAGGAGGAGGGCGAGGAATCCGTTGAAGGCGAGGCTCGCGTCGATATCGGTGGTGAGGCCGCCCTGTTGGTGGAGGAACCAGCTGACGAAGGCGAAGAGGGTGACGCCCGTGCCGAGGCTGCCGCCGATGATGCGCATCATCAGGATGGCGTGGTCGGGGGATCGGGGTCCGGGGCCCTGGCTCATGGTGTGGCTCCTCAGTCCAGCGTGAAGCCGATTTTCACTGTGACCTGGAAGTGGCCCACCTGGCCGTTTTCGATGTGGCCGCGGATCTCGTCAACCTCGAACCAGCGCAGGTTGTGCACGGTCTCCGATGCCTTGTCGATGGCGTTGCGGATGGCGTGGTCGACGCCCTCGCTGGACGAGCCGGTGAGCTCGATCTTCTTGTAGACGTGGTCGGACACTGGCCCTCCTGTTGTTGCGGTGGTGGTCGAGGGGCCAATGTATGGCCTGGACCGTGCGCGTGCGATGGCGAGAGGCGCGGTGTGGAGGAACAGGCGGAGGATGGATGACGAAAGACGGGCGGGACCAAGGCGGGCGGCGGGGCGAGGGGCGGATGGATTCCGGGAGCGGGAGGGGCGCCGGTGACGCGGCGGCGCGAGGCGTCGCCGGGTTCCCGACGCCGCGGATCGTGCTGAGCAAGTGCCTGGAGCTCGAGGCGTGCCGGTACAACGCGCAGACCATCCGGTCGAGCGTGATGCGGCTGGTGGACCCGTTCGTGGAGTTCGTGCCGACCTGCCCGGAGGTGGAGATCGGGCTGGGCGTGCCCCGGGACCCGATCCGGCTGGTGGCCGGCGACGACGGGTCCGACGCCGCCGGTGCCGCCGGCCGGTCCGGCCTCCGGCTGATCCAGCCGTCCACGTCCCGGGACCTGACGGAGCGGATGACCGGGTTCAGCCACGGGTTCGCCGACGCCACGAGTGACGTGGACGGGCTGCTGCTGAAGAGCCGGTCACCGTCGTGCGGGATCAAGGACGTGAAGGTCTACGGGGCGCCGGAAGACGCGCCGGTGGTCCGGAAGGACGCCGGGCTGTTCGCCGGGATCATGATGGACCGCTACCCGATGGCGGCCATGGAAGACGAGGGACGGCTGACGAACGCGGAGATCCGGCACCACTGGCTGACCCGCATTTTCGCCTCGGCCCGGCTGCGGCGGGCGCTGGCGGAGGGTCCGGGCGGGCTGGTGGAGTTCCACACCCGCTACAAGCTGGTGCTGATGGCGCACTCGCCGGAAGGCCAGCGGGAGCTGGGCCGGCGGGTGGCGGAGGCGGGGACCGCGTTCGACGAGGTGGTTCCGGCCTACCGGGCGGGGTTCGCCGAGGCCATGGCGGAGCCGGCCGGAGCGGGCGCGCACGCGAACGTGATCCAGCACGCCCAGGGGTACTTCAAGCGGGAGCTGGCGAGGGCGGAGAAGCGGCAGTTCGAGGAGCTGCAGGCGGAGTACCGGGAGGGGCGTCTCCCGCTGCAGGCGCTGCTGTCGGTGCTGGGCAGTTGGGTGGAGCGGTTCGACGAGCCGTACCTGCGGGAGCAGGCCTACTTCCGGCCCTACCCCCGGGCGCTGGTGGTGGCGGCGGACTCGGGGCGGGCCCGGCTGGCCTGAGGCCGCGGCCTGGCCGCATCGCTCAGTGGAGGAAGAGGACGCTCAGCAGCAGCGCCGTGCCGATGAGGAATCGGACCCACGAGGAGTCGGGTCCGTCGCTGGTGCCGCGACGGGTCCAGACCAGGATGAGTCCGCACCCGTTGGGGTCGTGATACCCGTCCACGGTACGCCCGACGCCCCGGTAGACCTCGATGCCCTCGATATCGGTCAGCGGGACGAGCTCATCGAGGGAGCCGGTGATTCCCGGATGGTTGATGGGCATACCGTCGACGTACACGGTGGGTCGGCAGCCGCGTACCCGGATCCGGCTGGTCGAGCCCACCCGTCCACTCCTGGCCACCACCTGGACGCCGGGGACGCGCCGGAGCAGGTCGGAGGGCTCCAAGGCGGCCGACTTCTCGATCTCGGCCCGGGTGACGAATGTGCCGAGCCCGGTCCGGCGGCCGTAGCGCACCCGGTCATAGAAGGCCTCGATGTCGGCGTTGCCCTCGGGCGAGCGGCCGACTACCACCACCGGCTCCACGGAGATCGGCTGCGTCGACAGGCGGATCTCGATCCGGACGCGTTCTCCCGGCGAAACGGAGACCGGCTCCGACCGGGTGGTTGTGTACCCGAGGTGCTCCGCTCTCACCAGCCAGCTCCCGGCTGCCGGTGGCGAGAGCGTGAACCGCCCCAGGCTGTCGGTGAGGACCCCGTCGTACTGGCGCTGTTCGAGGTCGAGGAGAGTGACGTGGACGTTGCGCAGCGGTGCGCCGGCGGGATGGTCGACCACGACGCCGGTGACCTCCTGGGCCGGGACGGGGCCGGCCGCCAGGAGGAGAGCGAGCGTCAGCGTGACACGAGGGAGTGGGGGCTTCAAGGCAATCCCTGGAATACCTTCGGGTCGGTTCACCCGGGTAACGTCCCGGCGCGCGTCATCGTGACAGATTACGGGATCCGGAACCGGGCCGAGAGCGCCGCGGCCGTTCGCTCCCCGACGCCCGGGACCTCCGCCAGCTGTGCTTCCTGGCGGACCCGGCCGTCGGCCACGGCTTCGAGGACCGCGGCGGCGGTCTCGGGCCCCACGCCGTGGACGCTCCGGAGCTGGGCGGCCGAGGCCAGCGTCAGCCGGGGGCGACGGACCGGCGGCGGCTCGCCGGCGAAGTCCCCCACCTGGCCGGCCGCCTCGATGTACGCCTGCCGGGACGGTTTCGGCTCCGCCACGGGGTGCCGGGGCGACGGGTCGCTTCCGCGGTCGGGCGCCCAGCGGCGGAGCCAGCCTCCGTCCGGGTCGTGCTTCTCCGCCTGGGAGACGGGGTTCATGACCCGGAAGTAGGGCGCGTTGTCGATCCCGAGCCCCGCGGCCCACTGCCAGTTGCCGACGTTGCTGGCGGTGTCTCCGTCCAGGAGCCAGCGCTTGAAGACGGCCTCCCCCTCCCGCCAGTCGACCCGGAGGTTCTTGGTCAGGAACTGGGCCGCCACCATGCGGGCGCGGTTGCTGATCCAGCCGGTCTCCTTCAGCTGGCGCATGGCGGCGTCCACGGCCGGGATCCCGGTCCGGGCTTCCTCCCACGCCTCAAGCTCGGCCTCTCCGCCGACCCACTCGAACGACCGCCACTTCGGCTGGAACGGCGCGTCCAGCAGGTCCGGCCGGTGGTAGAGGAGGTCGGCCATGAAATCCCGCCAGGCCAGCTCGGCCAGCCACTTCTTCGCCCCGTCGGCCACGGCCGGATCGGCGTGGGCCGCGGCCTCCACCCGGACGGCGGCGGTCCGGGCCGAGAGGGCGCCGAGGGCCAGGTACGGCGAGAGGTGCGACGTGCCGGCCCCGTCCAGCCGGTCCCGGCGCCGGGCGTAGTCGGCGAGTCCGCCCTCGACCCACGCCTCCAGCGCCTCCAGCGCCGCGGCCTCGCCGGGCTCCGGCAGCTTCACGCCGGGTGCCGGGTCTTCCACCTCCCCGGGGTCGAAGCCCGGGTCCAGCGACGGGGCCGGGATCCGCTCCGGGGCGGAAACGGGCTCCGGCGTGCCCCGGGCCGTCCACCGGCGGTGGAAGGGCGAGAAGACGGAGTAGAACGAGCCGTTGGCGGTGCGAACGGTGCCGGGCGAGTGGACGTAGGCGCCGTCGTACCAGCGCACGCCGAGCCCCACCTCCCGGAGCGCCGCCATCACTGTACCATCCCGGTGGACGCCGTACGGCGTGTAGCTGGCCAGCGCCCGGACCGCCTCGATCCCGCCGGAAACGGGGGCCAGGGCGTCGACCAGCGCCACCAGCTCCTCCGCCGGCTCACCGAACCGGACCACCAGGACCCCGCCGCGCTCCTCGTACGACGCCCGGAGCGCCCGGACGCCGCGGAGGAAGAGGGCGCGCCGTCGCCGCGACGTGCCGTCCAGGATGTTCGGGTCGAGGACCACCAGCCCGAGCGTCGGGCTCGCCTCAACGGCGGCGGCCAGCGCCGGGTGGTCGTGGGTGCGGAGGTCGCCGCGGTGCCAGACCAGCTGCATGGATCTCCGGGTGCGGGGATCGGTCCATGGTACCGTACAAATGTACCGAGGCGTCCGTCCGGCGCTACTGCACCGCCGCCCGGATCGCCTCCAGCGTCTCCGCCGGGTCGGTCCCCAGCCCGAGCTGCCGGTGGATGACTTCGCCGGCCGGGTCCAGCACCGTGATCAGGTTGCTGTGGACCCACTCGCCGGGCGAGGTCTGCCGGTACTGGACGCCCAGGAGGACCGCCATCTCCCGGACATCGCCGTCGGCGCCGTTGAGGAGCGTCCACCGCTCGGGGTCGAGGCGGCTGCCCCGGGCGAACCCGGCCAGCTTCTCCGGCGTGTCACGCTCGGGGTCGATGGAGACGACGAGGAAGCCGACGTCGTCGGCGTACTCCGGCCCCAGCTCGGCCTCGATCCGCTTCATGTCCAGCATGATGCGCGGGCAGGCGTAGGCGCAGCTCGTGTAGACCATGGCCACCACCTGGACCCGGCCCTCGAACGACCGCAGCGTCCGCTCCGTGCCGTGCTGATCCGTCCACACCGACCGCGCGTGGTAGACGGAGAAGTCCGACGGCTCACCGGCGGGCAGATCGCGGTGCTCCGAGGCGGCGTGGTCCGAGGCGCCGTGGTCCATGGCGGCGTGGTGCGTGGAGGCTCCGCGGGCATCCGCATGGGAGGCGTCACAGCCGGTGGCGAAGAAAACGAGGGCGCCGGCCACGCCCACGGCGGCCGCTCGTGTGACTCTGCTCAGGAGGCGCTTCGCGTTCATGGCTGCCCTTGCCGTTCGGGTCCGTCCGCGGCGCACCGGAAGCCCAGCGCGCTCGCTGTGGAGCGGCCCTTCAGGCTGGCCCGGAAGGCGTAGCGCAGAAAGGCCGCGTAGTCCTGGGTGTCGGTGGCCCCCTCGGCGCTGGCGGCGCAGTAGAGGCTGTTGTCCCGCTGGCCGGTGCCCCGGGAGTCGGTCGCCACCGTAACGGTGTTGAAGTCGGACACCCACTCCCACACGAGGCCGTGGAGGTCGTGGATGCCGTACACGTTCTCGTAGATCGAGCCCACGCCCGGCGCCGGCTTCGGACGCCGGGTGGTGAGCTCGAGGATGCGGGCCTTGTGCGACGGATCGCGCCGGGCGTTCGGCCGCGTCTCGTCGGCCCGCGCGGCGTACTCCCACTCGTCCACCATGGGCAGGCGCTTCCCCTCCCAGGCGCAGTAGGCCCGGGCGGCGAACCAGGACACGTCGGTCACCGGCGAGCGCGGGCGGCTTCCCGGCTCCGCCGGCGAGGCCCAGTCGGCCAGGTACCGGTGGTCGGCGAAGACCGGCTGGACCCGATCCCGGCGCCAGCGCGGGTTCGCCGCCACGAAGGCCGCGAAGCTCGAGCGGGTCACCGGGTAGGCGTCCATCCGGAACGCCGCCACCGGCACCGCCGCCTTGTCGGGCGAGTAGAGGGGGAGGTAGGTCCCCGCCGGCACCGTGGCCATGGGCCGGTGGGCCGGCCGGGGCCCGTCGTCGCCGATGACCGTGTCGGCCCGGGCCGGTTGGTCGATGCCGGGCCCGGATGCGGGCGACGCCCGCCCCCCGGCCTGCGCGACCAGAGGGAAGGGGAGCGCCGCCATCAGCAGCGTCGTCGCCAGGAGCGTCGTCGGGTTCGGCATCGATCCGGAGGCCCTACCGGTCCTCGTCGGCGTTGTCGGCCAGCTCGGCCGCGGGGCTCTCGGGCGTGTAGCTCTGGTTGGACTTCTGGCCGCTGAAGACCGCCAGGTCCGCCTCGCCGCTGACCTCCATCATCCCCAGGGCGCCCTTGTTGAACGCCCGGAAGATGGCGTGGTCCACCAGCACCAGCTCACCGGGCACGTCCACGCGGTACTCGGTGATGGCCGAGCCGCCCGCCGGGATCGACGTGGTCTGCACGTTGTGCGTCACCGCCGTACCGCCCTCGGCGTACACGTTGTCGAAGATCTCGCCGATCACGTGGAACGAGCTGGTGAGGTTCGGGCCGCCGTTGCCGACGTAGAGCCGCACCGTCTCGCCCACCTCGGCGTGCAGCGCGCCGTCACCGCTCAGCGCGCCCACCGCGCCGTTGAAGACCACGTAGTCCGGGTTCTCGTCCATGGCCTTGTCCATGGAAAACGGCTGGAGACCCTGCTCCATGTAGCCGCCCTCGGTGTAGAACTCGCCCTGCATCACGTAGTACTCGCGGTCGACCTCCGGCAGCCCCTCCTCCGGCTCCACCAGGATCAGCCCGTACATCCCGTTCGCGATGTGGATCCCCACCGGCGCCGTGGCGCAGTGGTAGACGTACAGCCCGGGGTTTAGCGCCCGGAACTCGAACACCGTCTCGTTGCCCGGCATGGTCAGACTCGCCTTCGCGCCACCCCCCGGACCCGTCACCGCGTGCAGGTCGATGTTGTGCGGCATCTCGCTCGAGTGGTGGTTCTTCAGATGGAACTCCACCAGGTCTCCCGCGCGGACCCGGATGAAGCTGCCCGGCACCGTCCCGCCGAACGTCCACATGGTGTACTCGACCCCGTTCGCCAGCGTCATCGGCTGCTCGATTACCTCGAGATCCACCACCACCCGCGCGGCGTGGCTCCGGTCGATGGGCGCCGGCACCCGCGGCGCCGCCGTCAGCTCCGCCCGCTCCGTGCCCCGAAGCTCCGCAAGCTCCGGCGTCTCCGGGATCCCGTGGCTCATCCGGCTCCGCTCCGACTGCCCGGCGAACGCCAGCGCCGACACCGCCAGGAGCGCGCCCCCGGCGCCCAGCGCGATCCACCGTCCGATCTTCAGCTCGCCTGTCATTGCCATCCTCCGCTCCCTGCGATTCGTCTGCATCGACCGACACCCGCCAGCCGTCGTTATTTATCATAAAGCTATGATTAATCGAGCCGGCGTCTGTGGGAGGATGGATGAAATGTTGTGGGAGGATCCCCTACATTGACGGCGTGACGAGCTGCAGAATGCGGTTTCATTGCGTGGCTCTTCGACATTTCGAGCGGGTCGTGGGCTCCGGAGGCATCGTCAACCGCGTTAACCGCGTTAACCGCGGAGACACGGAGGCGCGGAGCACGCGCGGAGAACATCTTTTGATTTGGACCCGGGCAGGGCAGGCAGGGCGGCGGAAGACGCAAGCTTAGCGTTGGCATCACGGAGGCCGGGTTCGGGTTCACTCACACCAGCTGTCGGGGACGTTCGCCCGGGAAGGCAGCCTCGCTGGCATGCTGCCGGCCGGCCGCGCTGCCTTACCGGAAAAGAAAGAAAGAACTCCGCGTATGCTCCGTGTCTTTGCGTCTCCGCGGTTGACCGGGCGTTCGCCCCGCCAGTGTACCCGGGAGCCGAGCCTGGCTCCGTTTCACCCACTCCAGATGTCGCAGACCCCATTGCGTCTTCGCGTGAATCGGAGGCCAGGCACCGCCGCGAACCCGACCGGGGGCTGGCGGTCCGGGGGAGGCGAGGGTGGTGGCGTCTCGCACCGGTGGACGGGTCGCGTCGTCCTATCTAGCTTGGCGGGCATGGAGAGAACGAGCAGGACGGGCTGGATCGAGATCATCAGCGGGGTGATGTTCAGCGGGAAGTCGGAGGAGCTGATGCGGCGAGTCCGGCGAGCCACGCTGGCGAAGAAGCGGGTGCAGGTGTTCAAGAGCCAGCTGGACGACCGGTACGGGATCCGGGAGGTGGTCTCCCACGACGAGGGCCGGCTCCCGGCGGAGATGGTCTCGAGCGCCGGTGAGCTGGCGGAGCGGGTGAAGCCGGATACGGAGGTGTTGGCCATCGACGAGATCCAGTTCATGGACGACGCGGTGGTGGAGGTGGTGAACGCGCTGGCGGACCGTGGCGTGCGGGTGATCGCCGCGGGGACGGACATGGACTTCCGGGGCGACCCGTTCGGGCCCATGGGCGCGCTGCTGGCGGTGGCGGAGAAGATCGACAAGCTGACGGCGATCTGCGTGAAGTGCGGCGAGCTGGCCACGCGGAACCAGCGACTGATCGATGGCGAGCCGGCGCCGGCGGAGGGCCCCACGATCCAGGTGGGCGGGCTGGAGTCGTACGAGGCGAGGTGCCGGGCGTGTCATGTGGTGCCGCCTGTGGGTGGGCAGACGTCCTGGCTCGACTGAAGGGTCTCTGAACGGCGGCCGTGGCCGTGCCGTCCACGGCGATGAGGGGATGATCCGGGTTGTGCGGGGTTCGTGGCGGGACCCGGCTGCCCGGCAGCTCTCGATGAGGGGATGAGGGGTGAGTTCCAGGGCAGGGCGGGCTGCCGGGCTTCCCGGGAACAGAAGGGCAGGAACCAGCCGCCGGGAGCCCGATTCCCACGCTGGACACCGGCACCGCTCATCCCCTCATCACGGTGCCGCGGGCACCGTCTGCCTACTCCCGCTCGGCCTCCAGCAGCCGGGCCACCTTCGCGCGGAGCCGGTCGGGCACCGTGGGCTGCCCGTGGGCAGCCCGCTGAATGGCGTCGCGGAACTCGGTGGTGAATTTGACGTCGGGGTAGCAGGCGTCGCAGACCTCGATGTGTCGCTGGACCTGTTCTGCGGACTCGGGGGTGAGCTCGCCATCGAGGTACTCGTACAGCCGCTCGAGGGCGTCCTGGCAGCTGATCGGCTCGCTCATCGGTCGGCCTCCTTCAGGAATCCGGTGTCCAGCGCGTAGTGGTAGAGCCGTTTCTGCAGGAGCTTGCGGCCCCGGAAGAGGCGGCTCTTCACGGTCCCCAGTGGGACCTCGAGGACATGGGCGATCTCCTGGTAGTTCAGCCCCTGGAGATCACTCAGGACCACGGCCTCCCGGAAATCGTCCGGCAGCCCGTCGATGGCGTCGAGGATCTCGCGGTCGACGAGCTTGCGGAAGAAGTCACCCTCCGGGTCGTAGTCGGCTCGCCCGGTGAAGATCGGCGACTCGAAGACATCGTCACCGGCCTGCGACTCGGATCGGGCCGCCTCCGTGACCAGCTCGTGGCGGCGGGTGTCCCGCTCGCGTCCCCGCAGAAACGTGTTCCTGCATATAGTGAACAACCAGCTCTTCGCGTTGGTTCCCAGCGTGTACTGGTCCCACGCGCGGAACGCGCGGAGGAACGTTTCCTGGACCAGGTCCTCGGCCTCGGCTTCCGACCCGGTCAGCCGTAGGGCGAAGCGGTAGACCGCGTCGAGGTGCGGCAGTGCTTCCTGCCGGAACGTCTCGCTTCGGGGGGGTGCCATAGCGGGCAATATAGAGCGTGAGGCGGCGGGTCGCGCGGGCCGCGGGGACCCCATCGCACGACGAGCCCCTCCCTCGCGGGGGTGGGAACCGCGCGGGGAGGGGCGCTCTTCGTTGGCCTCCGGCGGGCCCTGCGGTCTACTGCCGCTCGATGGTGAGACCCTGCGACGGGACCGCACCGCCGAGGAGCCGGCCCACGTCATCGGTCTCCAGCTCGAAGGCCACGGAGCCGAGGGAGAGGGTGGCTGTGTCATCGTCGTGGAACGCCACCTGGCCGGCCACGACCTGGCCGGGGCCCTGGGCGGGCACCCAGACCTGGACGGTCACGTTGTTGCCGCCCAGCGCCCTGGCCCGGCGGAGTATCTGCTCCAGGTGCGCCGGGCTCGGGTTCAGGAACGGCACGGTGCCCCGCACCGCCGGCTGCGACATGGGCTCGGAGCCGATGGGCTCCTCCACGTGCACCGAGTCGTTGGCGAACTGGGCGGCGGTACTCTGGAGCGGATCGGCGTCGGGGCTGCCCGGAGGCATGACGCGGATCTCGAGGCGGTCCACCACGGCGCCTTCGGTTACGGTGGCCTCGGTCACGATGAGGGCCTGTCCGGGGATGGTCATCTCGGTCTCCAGCACGTCGTCCGACCGGGTGAACGCCTCGGAGGCGACCTCGGTGCCGTTCTGCGTGAGGGTGAACGTGCCCGTCTCCTGCGCGGCCGCCGGGGCGGCCAGGGCCATGCCGCTTGCCGTCGCGAGCGCGACGATCAGGGCGCGGGTCTTCATGGGGGTCTCCCTTGAGATGTGCGAGCCGGGCGGGGTCAGCCGTCCCAGCTGTCGAGGATGTCTTCGAACTCGGCCGCCATGGTGGGGTGCTGGTGCCGTGTTGCGGCCTCGACCCCTCTCTCGTACGCGGCCCGGGCCTCTTCCTGCCGGCCCAGACGACGGAGGGCTTCACCCAGGCGGCCCCAGGCGTTGCCCTCGTCTTCGGTCATCTGCAGGTACCGTTCCAGCTCGGCCGCCATCTCGGCCCATCGCTCGGCCTTCTCGTATTCGAGGGCGAGGCCGAACCGGAGCCGGGCGTCTTCGGGGTGCTTCTCCAGCATCCGCTGGAGATTCTCGATGCGCGGATTGTTCATGACGGCCGGAAGGTGGCGGCCGGGTGGCCGGGCCGCAAGGCGGCGTTGCGCGTCACTCGAAGATGTAGGCGATGGCCTCGGCGGCCTGCTCCAGCGTCTCCACGGTCACCGAAGCGAACGCATCGAGATCCTTCAGCGCGTGCAGGTGCTCCAGGTCCCGGACCAGGATCACCGGGATGTCCA
>CAZSBL010000025.1:0-30201 GCA_964605205.1 uncultured Gemmatimonadaceae bacterium | reverse complement strand
AGAGCGCATGACTACGGATCATGAGGCTGGGGGTTCGACTCCTCCCGGGCGCGCTCGTATCGTTGATTGAAAACACAGGGAAGCGAGTGCGGGCCGCGGCCGCTCCCTTCGGGGTGCGGGCGAGGAAAGTCCGAGCTCCACAGGGCAGGGTGCCGGCTAACGGCCGGACGCCGCGAGGCGCTGGAAAGTGCCACAGAGAGCAGACCGCCGATGGCCCGACCGCAAGGACGGGTACAGGTAAGGGTGAAAGGGTGGTGTAAGAGACCACCGGGGGGCTGGCAACAGCCGTCGCACGGTAAACCCCACCCGGAGCAAGGCCAAGCAGGGGTCAGACGCTGCCCGCGTCGACGTGATCTAGGTTCACGATAGCCCCGGGTAGGCTGCTCGAGACTGCGGGTAACCGTCGTCCTAGAGAAATGGCCCGCTCCTGCCTCGAGGCAGGAACAGAACTCGGCTTATTCGCTTCCCTTGTTCATGAGCGCCCGTTTGGGGTAGTTCTCGCCACGCTTTGCGCGGCGAGACTTCGCCACGGTCGCCCAAGCGCCCGTAGCTCAGTTGGATAGAGCGCATGCCTCCGGAGCATGAGGTCACAGGTTCGAATCCTGTCGGGCGTACTTGGTTGGAAAAGGTTGCCTCGCTTGGACGTACAGGTCTGAGCGGGGCTTCTCTTTTGTCCGGGATCCTGGGGGGTCAGATAGTTGGTTCAGACAGCCGCCGGTGGGTGTCGAGCTGTGGAATTGGATGTCTGGGTCCCCGGGGCCCCCAGAGAGTGGAGGGCCACGACCTGTCTACCTCGAAGCTCGTCGCCTTCCGGGAGAAGGACCGGGCGTTCGTGCGGACATTGCTCGCCGAGGGGATGGTCGATCCGGAAGTCCTGATCCAGCGGATCCATGCCTTACCGGTCGACGCAGATCGCCAGGAAAAGCTGGAGCGCTGGGTTCAGGCGAACGAGTTGACCTGAGCGGCCTGCCCCTCCCCCTTGCTGTTCTTGTATGCCCCCTCGGCGCACAGCTCACGGATGCGGCTCAAGCTCAGCCAGTGCCGCTTAACAGAACGGGCGCAAGTCGCTATATTTTCCGTGGCGGGGGTCGCCATATGCAACGGAGGATGCGTCATGCGCACCGGAAGGGGTCTCCCGCTCATCATCCTGGCCACTCTCGTACTTCCTGCCCATGCTCTCGGGCAGGAGGGCAGCGCCGCGGGCGACTCCATCCCGCCGCATACCGTGGAGACGTCCCACGAGATCCTCGGCCCCTTCCACCTCACCGGAGGCAGGGTGGAGGTGGACCTCCGAATGGAGCGGCTGCGCCCTGACAGCTGCTTCAGCTTCGATGAGACCACGCTGGTGGTGGGGTTCAAGGGCGACGACGACCGGTGGCTGTTCCGGCGCCCGCTGCCGAACCGGATCACGCCGGACGGATACGACCATTGCTTCCAGGTTTCCGCGCGTCCGCTGGAGGTAGCCGGCGAGTGCGTTCTACGGGTGGCGTATCAGCTGATCCCGTCCGAGCCGATGACCGGTCTGGCCATCCGGCTCTTCGGGTGGCGGGACGGCGAGTTCGGCCCCCTGGGCGCGGGGATCACCGGGTGCGGGACGTTCGAATCCCTGCCGGACGGAGAGGACGAGCCGCTGGAGTTGACCGATGGGACACTCCCGTTCGACGCGTGCACGGGCTGCGTGAAGGTCCGGGTCCCGCTGTCCGTGGATCTGGGCGATCTGGGATCCTCACCCACGGCACCGTGGGGACTGGGCGAGGCCGGTGTGCACGTGGGTGAGATGCAGGTGACCGGGACGTGCGCGCGTGAGCCGATAGACACCGCTCGACAGGTGACCGTGTACCAGGGACCGCAGGGCGGTACGGGACGGACGGTGACGATCCGTCCCGACTCCGAGGTGGATTTCGGCCCGGCGTACGGCCGGGCTCGTCTCGCCCTCGATCGTCGCGGGATTCTGGTCACCGTGGACGTGGAGCTGGAGCGGCTGCACGTCCGGATCGACGGCCAGGAGGGCTGGATTACCCACTACGAGGCACTCGGGCTGCCGGAGATGGAATAGCGGCCGCTGGCCGGCTAGAAACCGACCCGCCCCGGAAATTGTACCTTGTCCCGGACGGGCCGGTGCTGTCATAATACGCGGAGCGATGCCGGATCGGGGCGACGGGCTCCCACCCCAGGGAGCCGGGCGGCCGGACCGATCGGCACGATCATCCTCGGGCCCCGCTGGGCGAGGCCATTGTACGGGAAGCACTTCGCGGCGCGGGATCGCCGCCCATACCCAGAGCAGTTCGGAGGAAGACGCATGCTGAGAAGATCGGTGCGACTCACGGCAGTCGCGCTCACCGTGGCCGCCATCGCCGTCGCGTGTGGCGAGGGCGGAGTGACGCTCCCCGACGACCCGCCGAGCCAGGAAGCGATCATCGTCGACCGCAACGTCTTGTCGACCATCGGGACGCCCAACATCTTCGTGAAGAACGATCCTGAGAGCACGTCGGAGTGCGGGCGCATCTACCGGATCTACGAGAGCACCGACATCGCGATCCAGGATGCCGATGGCAACATCACACGCGGCAGCTTCGACGACCTCCGGGTGGGACTCACGGTGCGCGTCTGGATCGACCAGCTGATCCCGCCCGACTGCCCGGCGGAGATGCGCGCCACGTTCATCGAGGTCCTTACGTAACGGGGCGCGGGTCCGCCCGGACCCGCCGGTGGCCACGTACCTCCACGTCGACAATAACTACATGCTCGCCCACGAGCTGCTCGGGGAGCTTGCGGCGGCGGGGTGGCGGGTGGTGGAGAACCGGGTCTTCCGCTGGTTTTTGGACGGCGTCGGGTTCGTGGCGCTGCACCGCAACCGGTACTGGAAGAGGCGCGACGATCTTCAGGCCGACATCGGGGGCTCCCGGGCCCTGGGCTGAGGGACGCCGCAATGGCCCGCCCCGAGTCCCCAAAGTATATTGGATGGTACTCTTACATTGGGCGTCCCCCCAGCGATGGGAGGTTCCCGTGAGTCCCGAAGAGCACGACATCACCCGGGAAACGCGCCGGTCCCGCGGGGCCTGGTACGACGACGTGGCGGAGGCCATGGGCGACATGCAGGCCGGAGCGGAAGAGGCCCAGCGGCGCGAGGCGGAGGCCACGCGTGCGTCGAACTGGCGCATGGTCGTGCTGCTCGCTTCGGTCGCATCCTTCGCCGTTGTGATGACGCTGAACATCGCGCCGATGCTCCGGGGGGTCGAGCCGTTGTCCCAGGAGTCCCAGGAGGCGTCCCTGGACGCCATGGCCCAGATGGTGGCGCACCGGATCGAGGCGTACCGCGAGGCGCGGGGCGAACTGCCGACGTCGCTCGAAGCGCTGGGGCTCCCGCTGGACGACTTCGATTATTACCCGATGGGGGAGGAGTTCGAGCTGGTCGCCTGGGCCGACGAGGTCGGGGTGGTGTACAGAAGTGGAGACCGCCTGCCGACACTGTACGAGAACGGTCTGGTCGGGGAGGCCGGGACCGCCGACTCTGGAAGCGATCCGCCATGACCACACGCCGCGCCGGGTTCACGCTCGTCGAGCTGTTGACGCTGTTCTTGATCCTCGGGACGCTGGCGGGCATCGGGATGCCACGGCTGCGTCGAGCCGTATACGAGGCCGACGCGGCCCGGGTGGTGGCGGATGTCCGCACGTTCCGGTTGGCGGTGGCGCAATACCACGAGGACACCGGCGCGCTGCCGCCCAGCACCGGCTGGGGTCAGATGCCCGGGCCGCTCGCCGACTACCTCCCCGCGGGCTTCAGCTTCGAGTACAAGGCCGTGGAATACGCCTGGACCGCACCCTCTGCGGATGCGAGCGCAGACGCGGGCGAGCACGGGGCGACCGAGCCGGCCGGGTCGAGGGTGTCGGGTGGCCGGGGTCGGGGGGAGGGCCGTGCGTCGGCGGTCCTGTCCGCGCTGCGGAACTGGTTCCAGGGGCTGGGATGGGGGCGGGGTTCTAGCGGGCCGGGCCGGGGATCCGGCGGCCAGGGCGGCCCCGGCCAGGGTGGCGCCGGCTCCGCCGGTGGCGCGGGTGCCGGTGGCGCGGGTGCCGGTGCCGCGGGTGCCGGTAGTGCCGGGTCGACGGCAACGGAGGTTTCGGCCGACGATGTGGGTCTCTGGGTCCGCTATCCGGCCGATTCCGAAATCGCGCGGGCGCTCCGTTCGCACGATGGGACTCGGGCGCACTGGGCGCCGAGCCAGATGCTATTCGTGATCGAGCGTTGATATGCAGGTCGCTTTGAACGTTGAGTACGACCCCGTCCTGACCCTGTTGTCCTATCTGGTGGCCGTGGTGCCGGCCTACGGGGCGCTGGACCTGGCACGCCACGCCCGGGCCGACGGGCCGCGGGCCCGGTGGTGGCTGGTTTCCGCGGGTGTCGCGCTTGGCTTCGGCATCTGGTCCACTCATTTCGTTGCCGCGCTGGGGCTGCGCACTGCGCTCCCGATCACCTACAATCCGTGGCTCGCGCTGCTCGCGCTGGTGGTGCCGATCGGCGTCGCCATCGTGGCGTTCCGGGTGGCCATGGAGCGGCGCCGGCTGGGTGCGGGTCGGGTGGTGGTCATGGCCGCGATGATCACGGGCAGCGCCGTGGCCGCCCACTACCTGGGTTATGCGGCGCTCCAGATCCCGGTTCGCAAGGTCCTGGCTCCCTGGGCGGTCCTGGCCACCACCGGCATCGTGTTCGTGACCGCGGTGATCGCGGTGGGGTCGGTCTACGGCGTAAAGGAGGCCCGGGGCCTTACGCGGCTGCGGCGTCGCATGGTCGGCGCACTGTTCCTGGGTGTAGGCGTGGCCGGGGGCCACGCCGTGGGGCAGACCGCCACGACGTTCACGGCGCTGCCCGGCGGCGTGCAGGCGATCTCGGGGGTGGAGGATGTCTTCTTCATCGTCGTCATCGCGCTGGGCGCCGGCGGGGTGCTCACGCTCGTCCTGCTGGCGACCATCGCCGAGTCCCACGGCGACCAGCGGCAGATGGGCTACATGGTAGCGGTCATGAGCGCGGTGGCGCTGCTCGTGGGCGCGGTCAGCGGCGTTGTGGCGTACCAGGCCACGATCCAGACCATGCGGGACGCGCTGTCGGAGGCCGTGGGCATCCAGGCCCGCTTCATCGAAGCGGTAGCCCACTTCGACGAGGCGAATGTGGCCGGCGGGGATCCGGGGGCCGCGCGGGCGGCCACGCTCAGCCAGGTTGCCGACGCATTGGAACGGATGCCGCCCATCGGGCGGACCGGCGTGTTCCTGGCCGGGACGCTCGAGGGCGACCGGATCGAGCTCGTAGGCTCGGACCGGACGGTCCAGGCCGCGGATGGGAGCCTAGAATCCCCCATCGGGCGGGCGGTTCGGGGGGAGTCGGCGACGCTGATCGGCCCCGACTTCCGGGGCGTGACGGTGTTGGCGGGCTATCAGCACATCCCGGCGCTGGACATCGGGATCGTGGCCAAGGTCGACATGACGGAGGTCCGGGAGCCGTTCGTTCGGGTCGCGCTGATCGGCGGCGCCTTGACCTTTGCCATCATCCTGCTCGGCGCGCTGGTCTTCATCCGGTTCGCGAACCCGGTGCTCCGCCGGCTGCGCGAGGGCGAGTTCGTGGATACGATCCTGGCGAGCGCGCCCCAGGCCATCGCGTTCGTGGACCGGGATGGCCGGATCAAGAAGGTGAACGAGCGGTTCGCCGATGTCTTCGACCACGGCCCGTCGGAGGTGGAAGGCCGCGAGGCGAAGGATGTGCTGGTAGCGGAGCCGGAACGGGACCGGCTCGAAATCCTCTGTCAGGGGATCCGGACGGAGGGATACGCGGCGATGGATCTGTCCGCGATGCGCGCGGACGTGCACACCTTCTGGGTGCGGCTAGCCGGCGCCCCTGCGGTGGGGTTGGAGCAGGGGGCCATCGTCTTCTCGGCCGAGGACGTCACGGAAATGAAGGAGGCCCAGGAGGCCATCGAGGCCGCCGAGGAGCGGTACCGCAGGCTCGTGGAAATGGCCAGCGACCTGGTCTGGTCCGTGGACGCGGCCGGCCGGTGGACGTTCCTGAACGCCGCGTGCGAGGAGATCTACGGAGTGCCGCCGGACGGGCTGCTGGGCACGCCGTTCATCGACCGGATCGCGCCGGAGGACCAGGAGCGCGCCGCGGAGGCGTGGGGCCGGGTGCTGGCGGGCGGCACGCTCGACGGACACGAGACGATCCACGTCGACGTGGACGGGAACCGGAAGACGCTCAGCTTTTCCGCCCGGGCCACCATGAACCCCGACGGCAGCTTCGGCGGAGCGCAGGGCACGGCCCGGGACGTCACGGAGCGAGCCCGGGCCATCGAAGCGCTGAACCAGCTGGTCCAGCAGCAGGAGCTGCTCCGCTCGCTGATCAACAACACGCCCGACCTGGTCTTCTACAAGGACGCGGAGGGCGTGTACCAGGGGTGCAACTTCGCGTTCGCGGAGTACGTCGGGCTGGAGGAAGAGGAGATCGTGGGCCAGTCGGCCATGGAGCTGTTCGGCCAGGAGAAGGGAGGCATCTACGCGGCTCAGGACGCGGAAGTGCTGGAGCGGGGCGAGCCGGTGAACCACGAGCACTGGGTGGAGTACCCCGACGGCCGGCGTGTGCTGCTGGATACGCTCAAGACGGCGTTCCGCGGGCCCGACGGCGAGGAGCTCGGTCTGATCGGGATCTCGCGCGACGTGACGGACCGGAAGCGGATCGAGGAGCAGTTGGAGGCCCTGGCAGTGGAGGCCCGGAACGCCAGCGAGATGAAGAGCGCGTTCCTGGCCAACATGAGCCACGAGATCCGCACACCCATGAACGGCGTGCTGGGCATGACCGAGCTGCTCCTGGAGACGGATCTGGACGTGGACCAGCGGCAAGCGGCGGAGCTGGCCCGCACGTCCGCCGAGTCGCTGCTCCAGATCCTCGACGACATCCTGGACTTCTCCAAGATCGAGGCGGGGCAGCTCACGCTGGAGGACGTGCCGGTCGACCTGGCCCGGGTGGTGGACGCGTCCGTTCGTGTCCTGGCCGTCCGCGCGGCCGAGCGGAGCAATGAACTGGTCATGGACGTCCGACCCGACGTGCCCGCCTGGGTCAGCTCGGACCCCGGCCGGCTCCGGCAGGTTCTGACGAACCTGGTCAGCAACGCCGTGAAGTTCACCGAGCACGGCGAGGTGGTGGTGCGGGTGTCGCTGGAGGGGGGCTCCACGACGCCGGGCGATGTGGCGCAGGTCCGGTTCAGCGTGCGCGATTCAGGGGTCGGCATCGCCGAGGACAAACTGGAGGCGATCTTCGAGGAGTTCGTCCAGGCCGACTCCTCGACCACCCGCCACTTCGGCGGCACGGGGCTCGGACTCGCCATCAGCCGGAAGCTCGTGGCGTTGCTGGGAGGCGAACTGAAGGCGGAGAGCGAGGTGGGTGAGGGCAGCAATTTCCACTTCACGCTGTCGTTGCAGGTGGCCGAGGCCCGACAGGACCGGGCGATCGCGCCGGACCTGCTGGACAGCAAGCGGATGTTGGTGGTGGATGACCATCCGCTCAACCGTCGGATCGTCATGGAACACCTGCGCAACGCGGGCGTCGAGGTGGCGGAGGCGTCCGAGGCCGAAGCGGGGCTCGCGTCAATGCGTGAAGCGGCTGACGCGGGGGAGCCGTTCGACGCGGCCGTGATCGACTGCCTGATGCCCGGCATGGACGGCTTCGAGTTGGCCGAAGCGGCCCGCGAGGACGACACGCTGTCGGCCACACGGCTAATGATGCTTACCTCGGCCGGGCGCCCCGGGGATGCCAAGCGGGCCCGGGACCTGGGCATCGAGGCGTATCTCATCAAGCCGGTCTCGCGGACCGACCTGGTCGAAGCCGTGGCCGCGCTGCTGGGTCTGCCGATGGGTGAGGACACGGAGCTGATCACCCGGGAGACCGTCTTTGCCGCCCGGAGCGCGCTCACGATCCTGGTTGCGGAAGACAACCGGGTGAACCAGATCGTGGCCACCGGCATGCTCCGGTCCCGGGGCCACACGGTAGACGTGGTCGAGACGGGGGCGGCGGCGGTCGAGGCCGTGCGGAGCAACGACTACGACCTGGTCCTCATGGATGTCCAGATGCCCGAGATGGACGGGATCGAAGCGACCCGCGTCATCCGCGGGCGCGACGGGGACGACCTGCCGATCGTGGCGCTCACCGCCCACGCGCTCCAGGAGGAACGAGAGCGGTGCCTCGACGCCGGCATGGACGACTTCCTGGTGAAGCCGTTCAAGCCGCAGGACCTCTTCGCCATGGTGGACCGCTGGGGCGTCGGCCGGGGGGAAGAGCAGGACGACGAGGCTGTCGGCCACCCGCTGAGCGCGGAAGCTCCGTCCGGTGGAGCCTCCGCCAAGGCGGCGCCGGGCGACGAGGGTCCGGATGACCAGGGTCCCGACGACGAGGCCGCCCCCGAGACGGCACCGGTCGAACCGCCGGTGGACCTGGAGGGGTTCCGCGCCACCTTGCGGGAGGCCGGGATCGAGGAAGTGGCGGACGCCACACTCCAAGTGTTCATGTCGGAGGCGGACGAACGTACGGCCCGCCTCGAACAGGCGCTTGCGGACGACGATGCGGAGGGGATCGCGTCCGCCGCGCACGCGGTGAAGTCCGCGTCGCGCAACATCCGGGCACTGCGGCTTGGCGACCTGCTGGAAACCCTGGAGCTCGCGGGCAAGGATGGCGACCTCGACCGCGTCCACGAGCTGGGACCGGACGTGTTCGCCGAGCTCGAACGGGTCACGGCGTTCCTCCAGGACAACGGGTATTGATGGCCGAATCAACACAGCACTGGCTGGTACGCGCGGCGGTGAAGGCCGGGCTCGGGGAGGACACCGGCGTCCAGGTCTCACGGGACGCGGATCTCGCTTCGGCCTGGGAACGGGTGGCCGAAGCGTTCGGCGTGGATCAACCGGCGCTGGCCGATGCGGTGGCCCGGGCCTTCCGGATCGAGGTGGCGGACTTCAAGGCGGCGGAGCCGACGGCCACGAAGCTGCTGCCGGGCAGCCTGGCGCGCGAGCGGCTGGTGTACCCGCTCCGGGACGAGGACCATCAGATCGTGGTGGCCACGGCCGATCCGACGGACATGGAGACCGAGTCCGCCGTGGGCTTCGCGTCCGGGCGCACGCCGGTCATGGAGGTGGCGCCACCGAAGCAGTTGGAGCAGGCTATCGAGGGTGCCTACACGCCGGAGAAGGCGCTGGAGTCGCTGCTCTCGACCATGGACCAGACGCTCGGCGAGGCGGTGAGTCTGGTGGAGGAGGAGGAAGGGCACGGGCCGGCCCGGCCGGAGGAGTTCGTGGGCGGGCCGGTGGTGCGCCTGACGAACTCGATCCTGGCGGACGCCATCGACCGCGGTGCCAGCGATATCCATATCCAGCCGGTGGGCGCCCTGGGCGTCGTGCGGTTCCGGGTGGACGGCCTGCTGCACACCGGCATGCAGATGCCGCTGCCGGTGATGAACCGGATCATCTCCCGGATCAAGGTCATGGCGCAGCTGGACATCGCGATCCGGATCCGGCCGCAGGACGGCCGGGCGCGGATCCGGGTGGGCCCGAAGGGCTACGACCTCCGGATCTCGACCGTGCCGATGCGGGACCACGAGAAGTGTGTGATCCGGGTGCTGGACACATCTGCCGCCACCGAGCTGGAGGATACCGGCATCCCCGACCGGGAGGTGGAGCGGATCCGTAAGCTGCTCCGTGGCCGGGACGGGATCTTCGTGGTGACCGGGCCGACGGGATCCGGCAAGACCACCACGATCTACGCGGCGCTCCGGGAGCTCGACCGGGAGGAGCTCAATATCATGACGGTCGAGGACCCGGTGGAGTACGAGCTCCCGGGCCTCGCCCAGATCCAGGTCGAGACCAAGAAGGGCGTCACCTTCGCGTCCGCGTTACGGGCCATCCTACGACAGGACCCGGATGTCATCTTCGTGGGCGAGATCCGGGACGCCGAGACGGCGGAGGTCGCGTCGCAGGCGGCGTTGACCGGCCACCTGGTGCTGGCCACCCTCCACACCAACGACGCCGTGGGCGCTGTCCGCCGCCTGACCGACCTGGAGCTGGACGCGTCCACCGTAGGGGAGACGCTCCGGGGAGTGCTGGCCCAGCGCCTGGTCCGCCAGGTGTGCGAACGGTGCGCGGTGGTGGTGGAGGAACCGGACGAAGAGGAGCGGCGCCTGGCCGACGCGTTCGGGGCTCCATCCACCGTCCGGGCGGTCGGCTGCGACGCGTGCCGCGGCACCGGTTACCAGGGCCGGCTGCCCGTGGTGGAAGTGTTTTCCACCACGTCCGAGATCGGGAGCCTGATCGAGAGCGGATCGCCGGCGTCGGCCATTCTGGCCTCGGCGAGGAAGTCGGGGATGCGCACGCTGCTGGAGTCGGCCGTAGACCGGGTTATGGCGGGGGAGACCACGCTGCAGGAGGTCGAGCGGGTGCTTGGCGATGACGACGAGGCGGTCGCGCCCACGGCCGCCGCCGCGGCGCTGGAGGCCGAGGAGGAACTGGACACGCCGCGCATCCTGGTGGTGGATGATGACGGCGCGAACCGAACCATCACGCGGGCGCTCATGGAGCGCGAGGGCTACAGCGTCGAGGAGGCGGAAGACGGCCAGGTGGCGATGGAGCTGCTGGACCACGACGCGCTGTTCAGCCTCGTGGTGCTCGACCTCGACATGCCCAGGGTCGACGGCCGCGAGGTGCTGACCCGGATCCGGAATACGCCGGCCACCGCGTCGCTGCCCGTCGTCGTGCTCACGGGCATGGGCGGTTCGGAGGCGGAGATCGAACTGCTGGAACAGGGCGCGGACGACTACATCAGCAAGCCCGTCGACCCCGGCCGCTTCATGACTCGGGTCAAAGCCGTGCTGCGGCGCGTCCAGGTCTGATCGGCCGCCCGCCTGGCCTCTTTCTCCGGGGCGTTCCCGCTCACCTGATACCCAACAGCACCCCGAGGGCTACGACCATTGCTTCCACGTCTGTGTGGACCCGGCGGACCCGCCGGACCGTCCGGTGCTGAGGGTGATCTACTACTTCCTGTCGCCCAGCGCGCCGATGACGGGTCGGGCCTTGCGCCTCTGGGCAACCCTCCCGCCGGGTGAGGCATAGCCGCCGTCGCTTGCCCGGGCTTCAGGCCGCCATCACGTTACAGGCGCTGACCACTCCAACGACATCCCGGAGCACGATCCATGAAGCAACCTTGTTGTATGCCGGCGCTTGCAGCGATGGTGGCCGCGCTGGCCGCCGCACCCCTCGCGGCCCAGTCCATCGCGGCCACGGGCCCGTCGGAGGTCTTCCAGCCCATGGACGTGTTCGGGCTGGAGCTGGGCGCCGACCCCCGGATCTCGCCGGACGGCGAGACGGTGGTCTTCGTGCGCACGTGGTTCGACGCGATGACCGACGGGCGCCGCTCGAACCTGTGGATCCTGCCGTACGAGGGCGGGGAGATGCGGCCGCTGACCACGGGCTCGCAGAGCGACTACTCGCCCCGCTGGTCGCCATCGGGTGACCGGCTGGCGTACGTCTCCACGGCGGACGGCGGCAGCGAGCTGTGGATGCGGTGGATGGACACGGGTCAGACGGCGAAGCTGACGGCGCTGACCGAGGGGCCGGGCTCGCTGGTGTGGTCGCCGGACGGGGAGTGGCTGGCGTTCACCATGTTCGTGCCGGAGAGCGCCCCGGGACTGGTGGTGGACATGCCCCGGCCGCCAACGGGCGCCGACTGGGGCCCCGCGTGGGAGTACATCGACGAGCTCCAGTACCGGGCCGATGGCGCCGGCTACCTGCGCGACGGGCACCGGCATCTCTTCCTGCTGCCCGCCGAGGGCGGCACGCCGCGGCAGCTCACCGACGGGCCGTTCGACCACGGCTCGCCGGCGTGGACGGCCGACGGGCGCGCCATCCTCTTCTCGGCCGACCGGGAGGAGCGGGCGGAGCACGAACTGTCGGACAGCGAGATCTACCGGGTGGAGATCGAGACCGGCGAGATCACGCAGCTCACCGATCGGGAAGGACCGGCGGGGAGCCCCGCCGTGTCACCGGACGGTCGGCGGATCGCGTGGACGGGTCGGGGTGAGGAGTTCCTGGGCTACCAGCAGAACCGGCTCCACGTCATGGACGCCGACGGGTCGAACGTTCGGGTCCTGACGGTGGAGCTGGACCGGTCGGTCGGCAGCCCCGCCTGGAGCGACGACGGCCGGCGGATCTACGTCAATACCACCTGGCACGGCGCCGGGCGGGTCCTGGCCATTGACGCCCGCAGCGGTGAGGCCACGGAGCTCGTCGACCGCGTGGGCGGGATGAGCTTCGGGCGGCCGTACGGCGGCGGGTCGTTCACCGTGGCCGGAGACCGGATCGCGTTCACCCGGTCGGATCCGTACCGGCCGGCGGAGGTGGCGGCCGCGTCGGCCCGGCGGCCGGGGGAGGTCCGGCCGCTCACGGGGCTGAACCGGGAGCTGCTGGGGCCGAAGGTGCTGGGCGAGGTCGAGGAGATCTGGTACGAGTCATCGTATGACGGTCGGCGGATCCACGGCTGGATCATCAAGCCGCCCAACTTCGATCCCGGCGAGCGGTATCCGCTGGTCCTCGAGATCCACGGTGGGCCGTTCAGCAACTACGGCCCCCGGTTCGCTGCGGAGCTCCAGCTCTACGCCGCCGCCGGGTACGTGGTGCTGTACACGAACCCCCGGGGGAGCACGAGCTACGGGATGGAGTTCGGCAACCTGATCCACCACAACTACCCCGGGCAGGACTACGACGACCTCATGAGCGGTGTCGACGCCGTCATCGAGCGCGGCTACGTCGACCCCGACCAGCTCTATGTCACGGGCGGGAGCGGGGGTGGCGTGTTGAGCGCGTGGATCGTGGGGAAGACCGACCGGTTCCGGGCCGCCGTGGTCCAGAAGCCGGTCATCAACTGGTACAGCTTCGTTCTCTACGCCGACGGGCCGAACACCTTCTACCGGTACTGGTTCCCGGCCGCGCCGTGGGAGGACCCGGAGCACTACATGGCCCGGTCGCCGATCTCGCTGGTGGGCAACGTGACCACGCCCACCATGCTGCTCACCGGCGAGCAGGACTACCGCACGCCCATGCCCGAGAGCGAGCAGTTCTACGCGGCGCTGAGGATCCGGGGCGTGCCGGCGGCGCTGGTCCGGGTGCCGGACGCGAGCCACGGGATCGCGAGCAAGCCGAGCAACCTGATCGCCAAGACGGCGTACGTGCTGGGGTGGTTCGAGAAGTGGAAGGACGCGGAGGGTGGTGATGATGAGTGATCCGGGTCGAGATCGAGGAGACCGTTGACCGGCCCATCGAGGCGGTCTTCGAGCGCCTTATCGACATCGACCGGTACGACCAGTGGATGCCCGAGAGCTGGTTCTACATCACCAGCCGGAAGGGCACGGCCGGGCCCGTGCGCGTGGGCACGAAGTACACCGACGTGACCCGCCTCGGTGCCGTCCGTGGCGAGGTCGTGGATCTCGAGCGGCCCCGGCGGGTGGTCTTCCACTACGTGGCCAGGAAGCTCGGTCGGGTCATGATGCACGGCTGGCCGGGGTACACGCTGGAGCCGATCGATGACGGCCGCACCCGCGTCCACCACGTGGCCCAGGGCCGGCTCCAGGGGCCGTTCAGGATTCTCCGGCCCGTCATCCAGTGGATCGCGAACGGGGAGCGGCGCCGGACGGTGGCCGGGCTGAAGGCGTCGCTGGAGGGCGGGTAGGGCGGCGCCCGGCCTCGTCTCCCGCTACAGCCTCAACGCCGGCCGGCCATGGCGCTGACGGCGCGCTCCTTGCCAGAGTAGTGCGCGGGCCTCACGATACAGTGTTGCCTGCCAACCCAATCATCTCCGGAGAAGAGAATGGCCAAGAAGATCCGTATCACGCTGCGCTACATCGAGATCCTGGACAGCAAGGACCTCGACGGCCAGGGCGAATTCGTGTTCCAGTTCAAGGGCTCCGTCCCCGAGCGTGGTGAAGAGCAGACGCTGCGGATCCCCGATTCCGGTCACATGTCGATCTCCGACCACCCGGCCATGCGGAAGGTCACGCTGAACAAGGTTGTCTTCGAGGGCGAGGTGGAGGACGGCGAGACGCTGGTGCTGGAGGCCACGGGCGAGGAGGTCGATCAGATCTCGGCCAACGACCCGCTCCAGTCGTACCGACGCGAGTTCACCGGCGAGGTGGCGGGCTGGCTCGGCGAGCACACGCCCTGGGACGAGGGCTCCGCCGACAGCACCGATCCCGAGCAGCTCGGGGACTGGCGCCTCGCCTTCGCCATCGAAGAGGCCTGAGCTTCCGGTACCGCGGGCAGGAGCGCCCGCCGTGGGCGGAGGAGCCGGGCCCCGGGCAGGAATCGGTCTGGGACTACCCCCGCCCGCCCCGCATCGAGGACGTGGCCGCCGAGCTGCGGGTGGTGCACGCCGGGGAGGTCATCGCCCGCACCACCCGTGGCACGCGCGTGGTCGAGACCGCCGGCGCGCCCGTCTACTACTTCCCGCCCGAAGATGTCCGCCTGGACCTCCTCGAGGAGACCGGCCGGACATCGTTCTGCGAGTGGAAAGGCCGGGCCCGGTACTGGAGCCTCATCGGCCACGACCCGGTCCCCGACATCGCCTGGTCGTACCCGGACCCCGTGGCGGATTTCGCCGCCATCGCCGGCTGGCTCGCCTTCTACGCCGGCAAGCTCGGCGAGGCTTGGGTCGGCGACCATCGCGCCGAGCCGCAACCGGGCGGCTTCTACGGCGGCTGGGTCACCCCGGATCTGGCGGGCCCCATCAAGGGCGAGCCGGGCAGCGCCGGCTGGTAGCCTAGGGCGAGGCCCGTCCGTCGGCGCCGAGCCCGAGCTGGATATCCGGGTTCGGCGGGTTGAGGTAGCGGGCGAGGAAGTCGTAGATCTGCTGCCGGACGTTCCACGCCGACGGGGTATCGAGCCGGTCGAAGCTGTGGCCGCCGGGCAGGTCGTAGAACTCGTACTCGAAGTCCTTGCCGTGGAAGGTCAGCGCCTCCACCAGGTGCTGGACCTCGATGATGTTCACGTCCTCGTCGTGGTAGTTGCCGTGGATCCGGACGGGGCGGGTCAGCTTCTCGGCGTTGAAGGCCGGTGACCGGCGCTTGTACTCCTCGAGGTCCTCGTAGGGCGTGGCGCCGATGTGGTAGTCGGCGTCGTAGTAGCTCTGGTAGCCCTGGCCGAGATAGCCCATCCGCTGGACCAGGTCGCTGACGGGTACGCCGGCGAACCCGGCCGCGTAGCTGTCCGGGTGGTCGTAGAGGCTGAGCAGGGTGATGAGGCCGCCGTGGCTCCAGCCGATGAGCCCTACGCGGCGGGCGTCGACGCGGGGGTGGTTCTCCACCACCCAGTCCCGTGCGGCCAGCACGTCGCCCACCTCGCGGCCGCCGTAATCGATAGCCCGGTAGGTCCCGGCGCCGTAGCCGGTGGAGCCCCGGTACTCGGGCGCCACCACGATATACCCCTGGGCCACCAGCTCACGGACGATCCGGCTGTAGTAGGTGGTGAAGTCGCTGTGGACGCCGCCGTGGGGCAGGACCATGAGCGGGAGGTCACCGTCGAAGTCGGCCCGGGGCGTGAACAGGTACGTGTAGAACTTGAACGGGTTGCCCGGCCCCGCGGGCGGCGGGCTCGGCTCGTTGGCCAGCGGCGGTCCGTAGATCCGGACCTTCTCGACCACGGCGATGTCACCGAGCCGCTCGAACCAGAGGGCGTCATCGATCTGCTTGGAGAGCATGTCAATCTGGTGGTCGAGCCCCTGGTGCTCGCGGATCAGCCGCTGCGCGGCCTCCAGCGTCTCCTGCTCCGTGGTGCTCTGGGCGATGGCCGGTACCGCGCCGACGAGGGCAATGAGGACGGCGACCACGATGATCCGGGCGCCAGGGATGCTGCGATACATGGAATCCTCCGTGTGCTGCGTGTAAACGACTAGGCGACGTCGCGCGTGCGGCTCTTCCAGCGTGCCACTCCGGCGCCGATCGCGGCGCCGGCGGCGGCGAGGACGGCGGGCACCACCACCAGTACGATGGGGCTCAGCGCCGCCTCGGTCCCGGTCACCAGCGAGACGACCGCCACCACCATCGGCACCCAGCCCAGGAGGAGGGCGCCGAGCCAGTCCCGTCCTTCTGGATGGGAGAGGCCGAAGACCAGTCCCGCCAGGGCGAAGAGGAGGGCCGCCGGGATGGCGCCGATGAACAGGTCGCTCTCCGTGCGGACCTCGGGGAAGGTGATGAGCAGGGCCACACCGCCGACCAGCAGTCCCCACGCCAGGAGCGACGGGATCCGTCCCTTGGTGAGCTTCATGCGCGACTCGCGTTCGATTCATCGGAGGCCCGGGGGGTGGGGCGCGACCCCGGACCGTGCGTCTTGGCAAACCTACGATGCCTCGCCGCTTCTTGACAGCCCGGGCCCGGAGCCGCAGCGTGTCCCCGGCTCAAGGTGTTGCTCCGCCCGCGGATCGGCCCGGGCCGGTCCGGCGGGCTCCGTTCCCCTTCAGACGGAAGGCTGTGATGGCGGACCAGGTACCGTACGAGCCCTTTGTTCCCGCCGACCAGGACATCACGGAGTTCTCGCTCCGGGCCGTTCTCCTCGGCGTGGTCATGGCGGTGATCCTCGGCGCGGCCAACGCCTATATCGGGATGGTGGCCGGCCTCACGATCGCCGCCACCTTCCCCGCCGCGGTGGTGGCGCTGGCGGTGCTGCGTCCCCTGGGCGGGACGATCCTCGAGGAGAACCTCGCCCGGACCACGGCATCGGTGGGCGAGGCGCTGGTGGCCGGCGCGATCTTCACGATCCCGGCGTTCGTCATCGCCGGCGTGTGGGAGACCGTAAACTTCTGGATCGCCACCTTCATCATGATGGTGGGCGGCATCCTCGGCGTGCTGTTCGTGATCATCCTGCGACGCACGCTGGTCGAGGAGAGCGGTCTGCCGTTCCCCGAGTCCGTCGCCGCCTCGGAGATCCACAAGGCCGGCCAGTCGGGGACCGGGGGCGGGAAGTACCTGGTCACCGCCGGGCTGATCGCCGCCGGGATCGAGCTGCTGAAGAACAGCTCCGGGCTCAAGGCGCTTGCGTCGCAGATGACCGGGTGGTGGAGCTGGGGCACCGCCGTGGGCGACCGGATCGGCGGGCCCGAGGGCGCGACCTACGCGGGCGGGATGTTCGCCTCCACGCCATCGGCCTCACCGGCGCTCATGGGCGTGGGCTACATCATCGGTGCGCGCCTGGCCGCCGTGGTCTTCGCCGGCGGCGTGCTGGGCTGGTGGTGCCTGGTGCCGGTCATGATGTTCGTGAACCGGGACCTTCTCGGCGCCGCCGAGGCCACCGGGTTCGCCGACGTGGCCATGAACACCGTCTGGCAGAGTCAGGTCCGGCCGCTGGCGGTGGGCACCATGGTGGTGGGCGCCGTGTGGACGCTCTGGACCATGCGGAAGAGCCTGGGCACCGGCTTCGCCCGGGTCTTCGCCGACCTGGGCAGCGTAGGCGAGGTCGAAGCGCCTGACCGGCACGAGACCGACCTGCGCTACCGCTGGATCGTCTTCGGGATCCTGGGGCTCCTCGTCCCGATCACGGTTCTCTACTACTACTTCACCCAGAGCTTCGGCGGCTCGCTGGTGGCGGCCGTGGTCATGGTCATCGCCGGGATCCTCTTCGCCGCCGTGGCCGGCTACCTGGTGGGGCTCATCGGGAGCAGCAACAACCCCATCAGCGGGCTCACGCTCTCGACGCTGATCCTGGCGGCGCTCCTCATGGTGGCCATCGGGATGCGGGGCGACCAGGGCGTCCTCGCCGTGCTCGGCGTGGCCGCCGTGGTCTGCTGTGCCATGGGTATCGCCGGCGACATGATGCAGGACCTGAAGGTGGGCCACATCCTGGGCGGCACCCCCGCCCGGATGCAGAAGGGCGAGCTCATCGCCGTGGTCATCGCCGCACCGGGGCTCGCCGCCGTGCTCCTGCTCCTGGGCCAGGCGTACGGCTTCGCCGGCGCGCCGGGCGCGGATCCGGCCACCGCGCTGCCCGCCCCGCAGGCCGGCCTCATGGCGCTGGTCAGCACCGGGATCATCAACGGGCAGATGCCGTGGCCCCTCTTCATTGCCGGGATGCTCTTCGCGGTGATGCTGATCCTGGTCCGGGCCCCCTCGGTCATGCTCGTGGCCGTGGGGATGTACCTCCCGATCTGGAGCACCTTCGCCATCTTCGTGGGCGGCGTTTTCCGCTGGATCGTCGATCGCCGCATGGAGCGGCGGTTCGCCGGCAACGACGCGGCCATCGCGCGGGCGGACAATACCGGGATCCTGGTGGCCAGCGGGTTCGTGGCCGGGGAAGCGTTGATGGGCGTCCTCATCGCCGCCCTCATCGTGGCCAACTTCACTCTCCCGACACTCATCGACAGCCCGCTCCTGCAGGGGCTCCTCGGGCTGCTCGTCTTCCCGTTGGTGCTCTGGTTCTTCTGGAGCCGGGCCACGCGTGAGGCCGAGGCGGCATCGGAGGAGACGGTCACCGTCTAGCGGAGCGCCGCCGCGCGGCGCACCGGCGCACGACGACCCCCTGCCGGCCCGGTCGGCAGGGGGTCGCTCCGTACGGGCCCGTGTGGACCGCACCTGCGGCCCGCTACGGGCGGCTCACCACTGGGTGGCCACGCTCAGCCCCACGGCGATGGAGTAGTCGTCCGGGCCCACTTCCGGCGCCGGCGTGTTGTCACGCTGGTAGACGATGTCCATGGTGAACGACATCGTCTTGTTGAGCGCGAACCGGATCTTGGTGATGGCTTCCAGCTGGTAGTCCTCCAGCTCATCCCATGCCGGCTGGAAGAAGATGGTCTGCTCGATCCGGCTTCCCTCGGTGAGCTCCTTGCGTCCCCGTACGCGCCAGCTCCACCGGGCGGTCTGGCTGACCCCGTCGCCGAGGGAGTCGGCCACCTCGAGGTTCTCGTACGAGTAGAGGACCGCGCCGCTGACCGATACCTCGTTCCAGCCGTTCTGCCAGAAGGTCCGCTTCGCGCCGGCGCCGCCATTCAGCCGGGCCTGCAGCTTCTTGATCGGGTCCCGCTCGGCCGTGGCGAAGAGGAACGGAGACCATCCGGCCGCGGGCCAGAGGTCCATGCTCACGTTGCCGCGGAGGTTCTCTGCCACGGTGGCGCGTTCAGCGCCCGTCCCGCTCTGGCCGTAACGGAACCGGACATCGGTGCTGAACTCGAAGACCTGGGTCCGGAGGTGGGAGAGCCCTGCCGTGGCGGTGAAGACGTTCAGGTTCTCGTTCCCGCCGGAGGCCTGGAGCGTGAGGCCGGTCTCGGCGCCCCAGCGATCGGGTTCATCCTGGGCGGCCAGCGGGGTCGCCAGGAACGCCAGGGCGGCGAGGAGTGCAATGATTCTCATGTATATTGAAGGGGTTCGGGTCGATCGCTCTGCGCACCTGTCGGGCACGGGGTCGAATGTACACGGCTGGCCGCGAACGAAAACCCCCCGTCAGGCTACCCGGTCCGCCCGCTCCGGCGGTAGCCCCCGCTCTTCGAGCTCGAGCAGCGCCACCCGGAACCAGTACGTGAAGCGACGGGGGTGGCGGGCTACCTCGTCGCGCAGCTCGTCCATGTCGGCCCAGCGCCAGTCCTCGACTTCCTCGGGGTCGGGGCTCGGGCGTCCGTTCCACCGACCCACCAGGAGGTGGTCGTACTCGTGCTCCACGAGCCCGCCACCCACCTGCGCACGATAAACCATGGCCGTGACGGTCTCGAGCGGACAGCTGAATCCCATCTCCTCCATCAGGCGACGCCTCGCCGCCGGCTCCGTCTCCTCCCCCGGCCGCGGGTGGCTGCAGCAGGTGTTCGACCACAGGCCGCCCGAGTGGTACTTGCCCTCCGCACGGCGTTGGAGGAGCAGCTCGCCCCGGTCGTTGAACACGAACGCCGAGAACGCCCGGTGCAGCCCCCCGGACCGATGGGCCTCCAGCTTGTCCGCCGTCCCGATCGGGGTGTCTTTCGCGTCCACCAGGATCACTCGCTCGCTCATGGCTCCTCGCGCTTCAGGATTCGCCGCTTCCACGCCACCGTACCTCGCCGGTGCCGTCCCCACGACTCGAGGGCCAGCGTGGCAACCACCAGGACGCCCGCCGGGTGCAGCAGCACCGTGTTGGGATGATCGGCCACCAGCACCGCCGCCATGAGCCGGACGGCCGCCAGCCCGGCCAGGGGGATGAAGACGGTGCTGCTCGCGCCGGTGCCCACGGCGGCGATGGGGAGGAGGATCGGGCCCAGCCCCGCCGTCAGCAGGACGGCCAGCGCCACGGCCAGCGTCCATGGCCGTCCGCCGGCCAGCAGATAGAGGTTCTTCATGAATCCCTCCCGGGTGCTCGCCCGATCGCGGTACATGCGGACGGCCAGGTCGCGACTGGCCACGTAGACGGCCATACGCAGCCCCTCCCGCTTGGCGGTCCGGGCCACCAGCGGGAGCGGGAGGAGCGCCACCACCGGCACCGTGGCGACCAGTGGGATCACCGCCTGCTCGAAGCGGCCGCCCCGCTCGTGGCGGGGAAGGGCCGTCAGCGCGTCCGCCCGGGAGCGCTCCAGTGCCGCCACCGTCCGGGCTACCGCCCGCGGGCCCGGCACCATGTCGGCGTCGCAGAAGAGCAGGACCTCGCCGGTGGCCGATCCGGCCAGCTGATGGCACGCCCAGTTCTTCCCGGTCCAGCCGTCGGGCGGCGGCGCGCCGGCCATCACCCGGACCCGGGGGTCGCTGGCCGCGAAGCCCCGGATCACGGCGGCGGTCTCATCCACAGACTCGTCATCGAGGACCAGGATCTCCAGCTCCCCGTACTCGCTGGCCAGGAGCGCCGGCAGCAGCCGGCGCAGGTTCGGCGCCTCGTCACGGGCCGGCACCAGCACGCTGACGCGGGGGCCGTGGGCCCGGGCCGGGAGCCGATGCAGCCGGGGCGCGGCCAGGAGGTTCACCGCCGCGATCAGCGTCATGGGCGTGAGGAGCGCCACCAGGACGAGGGTCGGGTCGCTCACGCCGCCTCCGCCCACCGCCGGCCCGCATCCTCGCCGTGGCTCGCGGTCCACCGCACGAGGCCGTCCACCAGCGCCGTGACGTCCGCTTCGAGCGTGTCCGGCGCCACGGTGTCGCGGACGATCCGGGGCGGGCCCAGCGCGACGAACGCCGCCGGCCCCGGCCGGGTCATATGCTCCAGGTGGAGGCCCACGGGGAGCACCGCGATCGGCGCCATCCGCGCGGCGAGCCAGCTGATGCCCCGGTGGAACCCCAGCGGCCGGCGGTGCGCCGGCCAGATCCGGCCCTGGGGGAAGTAGCCGAAGAGCGGGGCCGGGCCGTCGTTTCCGGTCCGGTCCCGCATCTCCCGGAGCAGTGACCGTGCGGCCATGGGCCCGTCGCCGAGGGGGAGCGCGCCCATCCAGCGGAAGATCGGGGTCCGGCGCAGCTCGCCTTCGGTCATGACCACGTGGAAAGGCGCGTCCGGTCGGATCCGGCGGTGTACTTCCCGCAGGAGGAAGCCGTCCCACCAGCTCACGTGATTCGCCACCAGAAGGACGGGCAGGTCGGGGAGCCAGCTGACGTGCTCTTCGCCACGGACGTGTACACCGTCGAGACGGCGTCGCATCCAGGGGTCGAAGACCAACTCGAAACCGGCCCAGACGCGCCAGGAGTAGCGGGTCTTCACGGGAGCAGCGCCTCGAGCCGTGCCCCCTCCTCCGGCGATGGTGCCGCGTGCTCCAGGAGGAAGAGCGTCACCTCGGGCACCAGCTCCGCCGGGAGCCGATGATGCGCTTCAGGGAGGAGCCGGACCAGCGCCTCGAGGTCGGCGTCGACCTCATCGCCCCGGCCGAAGAAGCCCGGGAGGTAGAATCCGCTCATGAGCCGGACGTAGCGGACCGCAACGTCGTCCGACGCCTCCGCCACCGCCGCGTCCATGAGCGCGTTCCCCTCACGCAGATTGCGCAGCCGCTCGTTCGGCCAGCCGCCGTGCTTCGCCCGCAGCGCCCGGAACGAGCCCCGGTACGCCCGCAGCAGCCGGTCCTGGGCCGGAGTCGGCGGGGCGAGCCGGTCCCGGAGCGCCGCAACCGCCTCCAGCCCCTCCTCCACCGCCGTCTCCCGGTCCACCGCCTGGATCCAGAGCTCGCCGATCCGGTAGAACGCCCGGGCCGTGGCCGTCGACGCTCGCACCTCCACTCGCCGGACCTCCGGGCCCGCCAGCAGCCCGTCGGACTGCTGGGCCATGGCGGGCCAGGCTCCGAGCCCGAGCCCTGCCACCAGCGTCAGACCGAACACGGCCGCCTTCGTCAGCGCGTGCCGGAGCGACGACAGTGGGCTCTGGCCCTCCTCGGCGGCGTCCTGGCTCCGGGACCGGAGCAGCGCCCCGGCCCCCAGCTTGAGCTTGTCCAGGGGGGTGGTGTACGCCCGCCGGGTCAGGTTGTCGTAGCCGTTGGCCCGGATCGACCCGTGGATCCCCCGGTATACGTCGGCCGCCACCGCCACCGGGCGGCGGTAGAAGTCCGGGAGGCGGTCGATGGCCGGCGCCGCGTGGACATATTCGGCCTCGGCCACCCGGATCAGCCGCTCGATCAGCTCGGCGTATCGCGGATCGATCTCGCCCGTCCGAGCCATCCGTTCCAGGTCCCGTCGGTCCAGCCTGTGGGCCGCGAGCCACGAGGTGGGCAGGTAGAGACGCCCCGCCTCCAGGTCCTCCCCCACGTCCCGCAGGATGTTGGTGAGCTGCATGGCGTGGCCCAGCGAGGTGGCCCGATCGAGCATCCACGGGTCCCGGATGCCGAACAGCTCCGTCATCCAGAGTCCCACCACCGAGGCGACCCGGTACGTGTACGTCCACAGCTCGGTGAGCGTGGTGTACTCGGTGCCCCGGAGATCCATCCGCATCCCCTCGACCAGCGCCTCCGCGTAGCCGAACGGCACCCCGGCCTGCCGCATCTCCGACATCACCCGGTCCGCCAGCTCGTTGCCCGTGGCCTCCCCGGAGTAGGCACGACGGGAGATGCCGAGCCACGCATCGAGCCGGGCCTCGAGCTCCGGGGCCGGCAGCTCCGATCCGTCCACCAGGTCGTCGGTGTACCGACACCACGCGTACACGCCCCGCACCCGCTCCCGGTGCTCGGCGGGGAAGAGGCGAGCGGCGAACCGGAACGACTTGGCGTGCTCCGCCATGAGCTCCTCCCAGCCGGCGACGGGTGGCAGCGCCACCCGCCGCGCCGACGCCACCGCGTCATCGGCGCGCCGAAGCCAGCCGCCCAGGAGCTCCGTGACCAGCGCATCCTCCGGCATCAGCTCCGTCACTTCGGCGGCCACCGACTCCACCTCCACCCGGAACCGGTCCAGCGCCCGCTCCAGCGGGGTGACCCCGTCGTGGTCGGGCGTGCCGAGCCGTTCCGCCACCGCATCGCCGTCCAGGTCGGCCGGTAGATCCAGATACGGCCGCGGCCACGTCCAGAGCCCTCGCCGGTAGTCCAGCAGCGACGGCTTCCCCGTGTCCACGTGCGTGCAGTAATCCAGAAGATCGTCGAGCATCTGGTAGACCAGGCCCACGCGACGGCCCACCTCGTACCACCGGTGCGCTCCCCACTCCCCCCGGAGCATCGGGCCCGCGGCCAGCGCGGCACCGAGCAGCTCCCCCGACTTGCCCAGCACCACCGCCTCGTACTCCCACCATGCCAGCTCCTCACCACGGCAACGGGCCTGCTCCTTCTCCCCCGCCACCGTCCGCTCCACCGCCGTGGCGAACAGCTCCGCCCACGCCAGGCTGCCGGTCTTCGCCGCCAGCCGGTACGCCGCCGTCAGCAGGTGGTCTCCCTCCACGATCGCCCACGCCACCCCCCGGCTCACCGCTACCGTGGGCTCGCCCCGCCGCTCCGCCGCGCCGTCGATGACGTCGTCGTGGACCAGCGAGGCCTCGTGCGCCAGCTGCACCGCCGCCAGCGCGTACCAGAGCCGGGACCCCTCGGCTGCATCCACCGCGCCGGCGTACCCCACCAGCGGACGGATCAGCTTGCCCGACCAGTCGGGTGCCGGCATCCCGGCGTCCGCCAGCTCGGCGCCCACCGGCGCCAGACCCCGGCGGATCCGCTCCATCACCGCAGCGAGCACCACGGTCTGGCTCAACGTGCCACCTCCGGCCTGCGCTCACGACCGGCGAGCTCCTCGACCCGCGTACCCGAGGGGGTACGCGACCGCAGCGAGGCCCACACAACCACCCCACCCAACACCATTGCCGTCGCCACGGCCGCGCCCCACATCCCCGCCACCACCGTCATCCCCAGCGGCAGGATCAGGTTCGCGCCGTAGAAGATCGCCAGCCACCACGTCACGCTCAGCCGCCCCGCACCCGACGCGGCCTCCGCCAGCCAGCCGCGGGCGCCCATCCACTCCAGAACCACCATCAGCACCACGCCCGTCACGTACCAGCCGAACAGGTTCATGAGCGGCATCCCGTAGTACGGACCCGGCTCCCCCCACACCCAGTACCGCGTCACTTCGCTCATGGCCGGGTCCAGCGTCAGGTCCCAAGCCAGCAGCAGCAGCGAGCCCAGGAGGATCCGACCGAACGCGCCCGCGTGGCCCGTCGCCTCCACCGCCGCCCGCGCCAGCGGTGTGCCCCGCCGCAGCGCCCGCGCCGCCAGACCGTACGCCGGTACCGCCATGAAGAACCAGCTCAGCGGGATCAGCGCAGGAACCAGCCCCAGCCACCTCGGGCCCAGCAGCGCCGTGTACGCGTACGGACCGAACGGTACCCCGAACGCCGTGCCCATCAGCTCGCTTCCCAGACTCAGCGCGTACACCACCCCGAACGCCGGCAGCCACCGCCACCCCACGCGCCGGTACAGCCAGTACGCCAGCACCAGACCCGCCAGAACGATCTGGACCTGCGCGAAGAAACCGAACGAGATCCCGTAGAACCGCGCCGCCGCCTCCGAGAGACCCACCACCCGCGACGGGTTCGCCCCGAATACGCCGTACCCCACCACCGCCACCACACTGAACAGCGCCAACACCGTCACCGGGCCCCGGTCCAGCAGCTTCTCCCGCCGCTCGCCACTCACATCGCCCATCGCAATCGCCTCTCGTCTCGTGTTGTGGAACGGATGTATAGCTCGCTGTCTAGGTGCTGTCAAGGTTTATATCGACAAAAGATTGACAAGGGCCCCGCCAGCGCCTACCTTGGGACGGGTACGAGGGTGGACTGGGGCTCTGCGGAGCGACCGAGGAAGAGGGGCGGAGGCCGATGAGCGGTGGTCGGACAGCGGACGGGGCGCGGCATCCGATGGGTGTGGTGGTGCAGCGTACGGGCCTGTCGTCGCATGCGATTCGTGCGTGGGAGCGGCGGTACGGGGCGGTGGATCCGGAGCGGACGGAAGGTGGACAGCGTCTATACACGGACGCGGAGGTTCTGCGTCTGCGGCTGCTGAAGAAGGCGACGGAGGGGGGTCGATCGATCTCGACGGTGGCGGGTCTGAGCACGGAGGAGCTGGCGGCGCTGATCGGGGAGGACGCGCAGGGCGAGGGGTCGTCGGCAGGTCGGCGGAGCGACTACCTGTCGGCGTGCCTGGCGGCGGCGGACCGGCTGGACGGGCAGGCTCTGCGTGAGGAGCTGATGCGGGCGGTGGTGAGTCTGAGTGCGCCGGTGTTCGTGACCCGTGTGGTGGGGCCTCTGCTGGAGCGGGTGGGGGAGCTGTGGGAAGAGGGCTCGATGCGGCCGGCGCAGGAGCACGTGGTGTCGACGGCGGTGCGCCAGGTTCTGGACTGGCTGCTGGGTCGGTACGAGGCGCCTGCGGAGGCGCCGCTGATGGTGGCGTGCACGCCGGCGGGGGAGCTGCACGAGTTCGGGGCGATGCTGGCGGCGGTGGTGGCGGCGGACGCTGGGTGGCGGGTGCTGTATCTGGGTCCGTCGCTGCCGGCGGAGGAGATCGCGGTGGCGGCGGAGCAGTCGGGGGCGAGCGTGGTGGCGGTGAGCGTGGTGGACGGGGAGGACGAGGATGTGGAGCGATCGGGGCGCGAGCTGGTGGCGCTGCGTGGTGCGCTGCCGGACGGTGTGCTGATGGTGGCGGGTGGTCGTAGAGCGGGGGAGGTGGTGCCGGAGGAGGTGACGGTGGTGGAGGACCTGGATTCATTGCGAGAGGTGCTGGCGGCGGCGGGCCCGCCGGAGGAGGCGTAGATGAAGGCGGTGGTGATCGGGAGCGGGTTCGGCGGCCTGGCGGCGGCGGTGCGGTTGCGGGCGCGGGGCTACGAGGTGACGGTGCTGGAGGCGCTGGACCGTCCGGGTGGGCGGGCGCGGGTCATCGAGCAGGACGGGTTCACCTTCGATGCGGGTCCGACGGTGATCACGGCGCCGCAGCTGCTGCACGAGCTGTTCGAGCTGCTGGGTCGTGACAGCCGGGACTACTTCGAGCTGGTACCGGTGGACCCGTTCTACCGGATCCAGTTCGACGACGGTTCCACCTTCGACTACGTGGGCGACGAGGAGCGCCTTCTGGCGCAGATCGAGGCGCTGAACCCGGCGGACGTGGACAACTACCGGAAGCTGGCGGAGCAGGCCCGTCGCATCTTCGACGTGGGCTACACGGAGCTGGCGGACCGGCCGTTCGACTCGTTCGCCACCATGGCGAAAGTGATCCCGTCCATGGTCCGGCTGAAGAGCTATCGAACGGTGAGCGGGTTGGTGGGCCACTATATCGACGACGAGCGGCTCCGCCAGGCGCTGACGTTCGAGCCGCTGCTGGTGGGCGGGAACCCCTTCAGCACCACTTCCATCTACCTGCTGATCCACTGGCTCGAGCGGAAGTGGGGCGTCCATTTCGCGAAGGGCGGGACCGGGGCCATCATCGACGGCCTGGTCCGGCTCCTGGCCGACGTGGGGGTCGACATCCGCTACGCTTCGCCGGTGGAGGAGATCGTCATGGCGAACGGCCGGGTCACGGGCGTCCGGACCGAGGACGGGATGCGGGTGGCGGCCGAAGTGGTGGTCAGCAACGCCGACCCGAGCTGGGTCTACCGCCACATGATTCCCGGCGGGCAGGCGCCGAAGGGGCAGCGGAAGGCCCGTCGGATGCGCCAGTCCATGAGTCTCTTCGTCGGCTACTTCGGTACGGATCGGGTCTACGACCACCTGGCGCACCACACCATCATCCTCGGGCCCCGTTACCAGGGACTGCTGAAGGACATCTTCCGCCGGAAGGTGCTGGCCGACGACTTCTCCCTCTACCTCCACGCGCCGGCCCGGACCGATCCCTCCATGGCGCCCCCGGGGAAGGACGCCTTCTACGTCCTCTCGCCGGTGCCGAACAACCGGAGCGACGTGGACTGGGGCGTGGAGGGCGAGCCGTACATGGACCGGATCCTGGAGGCCCTCGAGCGGCGGGTCATGCCCGGACTCACGGACCACATCGTGACCCGGAGCCACATGACGCCCGACGACTTCGAGACCACCCTTCGGTCGGTGGATGGCGCGGCGTTCGGCCCCGAGCCGATCCTGATCCAGTCGGCATGGTTCCGGTACCACAACCGGGCGCCGGACGTGGACGGGCTCTTCTTCGTGGGCGCCGGCGTGCACCCGGGGGCCGGCGTGCCGGGCGTGCTGTCGTCGGCGAAGGTGCTCGAGCGGGTGGTGCCCGATCCGCCCGAACCCGTGCCGGTGCCCGAGGTCCGGCAGGCCGTGCCCGCCTAACCCGTTTTGCTGCAACGCGTTCCGACGCCGGCGTGCCTCCCCGGCCGGTGCCGGTGCCCTGGCTTCCCGGGCCGCGGGTGGCCATATTCCAAGTCCCCCCGGCAGGTTACAACCCCAGGCGCAGGGAGGTCCCAGCCATGAAGATCCGTGATGTGCTCCGCACCAAGGGCTCCGACGTCATCCAGATCGAGCCCGACCGTTCGGTCCTCGACGCCGTCCGTCTCCTCTCCGAGCACCGGATCGGTGCGCTGGTGGTCACCCGGGACGGTGGGGTCCGGGGCGTGGTGAGCGAGCGTGACATCCTGAACCTGGTGGCGGACAGCCCGGATGCGCTCGGGCAAACCGAGGTGACGGACATCATGACCACCGACGTGATCGTGGCGGTCCCCGATGACGATCTCGATTACGCGATGAACATCATGACGAACAACAAGGTCCGGCACCTGCCGATCCTGGACGACGGGGAGCTGGCCGGGATCGTCTCCATCGGCGACCTGGTGAAGGAGGTCCGGAAGAGCGTGGAGGCGGAGAACCGCCACCTGAAGGACTATATCCAGGGGGGACGATAGCGGCTCGCCGGCTGAGCGGGCGGACGCCGGCGCCCCGAAGCCTTCCGCTCCCGGACGGCGTAGCGACGCCGGTGACGGGCCCGACCGCGGTCGCCGACCGGCCCTATTGAGCCGCCCGGTCCGCCTCCCTTACATTCCCGGCCATGGAAACGTCTACGCAGCAGCTCATCGAGCTGGTCCGCTCTTCGGTGATCGGGAGCCGGGAGGCCATCGAAACCCCGTACGGCGAGCGGCGGATCACCTACGCGGACTATACGGCGTCGGGCCGAGCGCTCTCGTTCCTCGAGAACTTCGTTCGGCGCGAGGTGCTCCCGCTCTACGCGAACACCCACACGGAGACCTCGGGCACCGGGCGACAGACCACGCGGTTCAGGGAGGAGGCCCGGTCGATCATCAAGGCGGTGGCCGGGGCCGGTGAGGAGGACGCCCTGATCTTCACGGGCTCCGGGGCCACGGGCGCGGTGCACACGCTGATTGAGGTGATGAACCTGTGCCTGCCCGCGGACCTGGCGGACCGGTACGCGCTCCTCGCGTCGATCCCGGCGGTCGAGCGGCCGGTGGTGTTCATCGGGCCGTACGAGCACCACAGCAACGAGCTGCCGTGGCGGGAGAGTATCGCCGAGGTGGTGGTGATCCACGAGGATGCCGCCGGCCGGATCGACCTGGCGGAGCTGGAGGCGCGGCTCGAGGAGTACGCCGACCGGGAGCTGGTGATCGGCAGCTTCTCGGCGGCATCGAACGTGACCGGCGTGCTGTCGGACACCGACGTGATCTCGAAGCTTCTCCACGAGCACGGCGCCCTCAGCTTCTGGGACTTCGCCGCCGCGGCGCCGTACGTGGATATCGCCATGAACGGCGGGGATGACCCGCTGGACTACAAGGACGCGGTCTTCCTCTCGCCCCACAAGTTCGTGGGCGGCCCCGGCACGCCGGGCGTGCTGCTGGCGAAGCGGTCGCTCTTCCACAACCGGGTCCCCGGGCGGCCGGGCGGCGGCACGGTGGACTTCGTGACGGAGCACATGCACCGCTACAGCGAGGACCCGGAGCTGCGCGAGGAGGGTGGCACGCCGGCCATCATCGAGTCGATCCGGGCCGGGCTGGTCTTCCAGCTCAAGGATGCCGTGGGCGCCGAGGAGATCCACCACCGGGAGTCGACCCTCACCCGTCGGGCCATCACCGAGTGGGAGAAGAACCCGTCACTGGAGGTGCTGGGGCCCCACGAAGCGCCGCGGCTGGCGATCCTCTCGTTCACGGTCCGCTACGACGAGGGGCGCTACCTCCACCACGAGCTCGTGACCGGATTGCTGAACGACCTGTTCGGGATCCAGGCTCGGGGCGGCTGCTCGTGCGCGGGCCCGTACGGCGCCCGGCTGCTGGGGATCGATGGCGAGCGGATCCTCGACCATGTCCGCAAGATCGAGGAAGGGTGCCGCGGACTGAAGCCCGGCTGGACCCGGGTCGGGTTCAACTACTTCATCTCCGACGCCGAGGCCGACTACATCCGCCGGGCCGTGGACTGGGTGGCCACCCACGGCTGGAAGCTGCTCCCGTACTACGAGTTCGATGCCCTGACCGGCGAGTGGCGTCACGAAGACTGGAAGGCCCACGCCCCCATGAGTCTCCACGACGTGTCCTACGATGACGGTGAGATGACCTTCCGCTCGCGCCACAGCCACGCCGACGAGTCCGACCTCGAGGCGTATTTCGAGCAGGCCGCTGCGATCGGGGAGCAGGCCGAGGCCGAGGTCCCGGCCATGGAGATCGAGCCCATGTCACTGGAGGCAGACTTCGAGCGCATGCGCTGGTTCCCCCTGGCCCACGAGGTCATTGCCCGGCTGCGCGAGGAGGCGGTGGGGGCGGGGGCATGACGGACGCCGCTCTGGCGCACTTACGGGCTCCGGTGGGCTGAGCGGCATCGTTCACCGCGGAG
>CAZSBL010000024.1:0-30570 GCA_964605205.1 uncultured Gemmatimonadaceae bacterium | reverse complement strand
GGCCAGTGTCAGGTAGGCGGCGTTGTGCCCACCGGCGTGCGGCACCGGATCGTACGCCAGAATCGACACCACCAGGTGCACAGCCACCAGGACAGCGAGCACCGCCCACCGCCTCCGGGTCGCCTCCCGGACCCCCCGGACCAGCCCCTCCCGGGTCACCCGGCCCCCACCACCACCGCCGCCGCCTCCTGCATCAACGGCTCACCACCCCACGCGCTCAGCACGTTGTCCCCCGGCACTCCGTCCGCGAGCCGGGGATGGCCGAAGAGCACCACCAGCGACGACGGGGCCCGCTCCACCGCCCGGCGCACCGCGGAGCGCGCGGTGGAGCTCAACCCGGGCCGACCCTTGAAGCCCCGGACATCGGCGTAGACCGCCACCACAACCGGGTGGCGGCCGGTGGGCGTCTCCACCGGAACCACGCCCCGACCCGCCTTCGTGAGCGTGGCCCCGAAGGTGGCCCGTTCCGGCGGGCGGTACGGGCCACCGACGTCGTCATCCACGGTGACCAGCTCGAACGACTGCGCCACCCCTGCCTCCCCGCGCACGGTACGCACCGTCCGGATCGCGAGGTCGAGGGCCCACGCCCGATCGTCGGTGAGGCTCACACCGATCGGGGCCACCGCACCGCTCTCCCGCCGGGCCTCCGCCGCCTCCGCGGCCGCCCGGACCCGGGCCAGCGCATCCTCGAAACGCGACCCCGCGAGCGCCCCGCCACGAGCGTCCTCCAGCGCCGCCACCACCGCCCCGGGGTCCGGCGGGTAGAGGAGCGCATCGCAGCCGGCGGCCACGGCCTGGACGGCCGCCCCGGCCACGTCCGCCGGCTCGGCCACGCCCGCCATGATCAGCGCGTCGGTGACCACCAGCCCGTCGAAACCGAGCCGCTCCCGCAGCAGACCGTGCACGATCGGCCGGGAGAGCGTGGCCGGCGCGCCGGACGGGTCGAGGGCCGGGAACGCCACGTGTGCCGTCATGACGGTCTCCACTCCGGCCTCCATCGCCGCGCGGAACGGCGCGAGCTCTGCCTCGATAACCTCGCCATCGGCGTCCACCGTCGGGAGCGACAGGTGCGAATCGGTGGTGGTGCGCCCGTGGCCGGGGAAGTGTTTCGCGCACGTGAGCGCGCCAGCGGACCGGCACCCCTCCACCCACGCCGCCACCTGCGCCGCGGCCCGCCGCGGGTCGGCCCCGAAGGCCCGGGTCCCCACGATCGGGTTGTCCGGCCGATCCACGTCGGCCACCGGCGCGTAGACCCAGTCCACGCCGAGGGCCGCGGCCTCGCGGCCGGTGAGCGCCCCGGCCCGGTGAGTGTCATCGAGGTCGTCGAGCGAGGCGAGGGCCGCGGCGGGCGGGAGTGGGGTGGCACCCTCGAACTGCTGGCCGGCGCCCCGCTCCAGGTCGGCGCCCACGAGGATGGGATGAGGGCTCAGCTCACGCAGCCGGGCGGTGAGCCGGGCCACGGCGTCGGCCGAGCCACCGAATACGATCCATCCACCCACACCCAGCTCCGCCAGCGCCGGGAGCCGGTCCGCGTCTCCCCAATCGCCGCGCTCAGCATCCCAGCGGATCGCCGGGAAGAGCAGCCGGGCGGCCGCCTTCATGCCGGCGTGTGGCTCCCCAGAACCCGGGGCCCGGCGGCGCCCGTCACCTCGGGCACGTTCGCCGGCAGCCCGTGAACGTGCGCCCAGGCGAGGACCGCGAACGCCACGGCCTCCTTCGCGGCGGGGTCCAGCTCCAGCGCCCGGCCATGGTGCACGGCCACGGGGGCCATGGCCTCGGCGAGCCACTCCATGACCACCGGGTTCTCCGCCCCACCGCCGGTTACGATCACCTCGCCGTCACCCACGGGCGCCCACCGCTGGACGGCGTCTGCGATGGACCGGACCACCAGCGCCGTGAGGGTGGCGATCAGGTCGGCCCACTCCTGGTCATCCGCCGGCTGCCGCTCGGCGATCAGCCGGTCCACGTACGCCTGCCCGAAGTGCTCCCGGCCCGTGGACTTGGGCGGAGGGCGACGGAAATACAGGTCCGACAGGAGCCGGGTCAGGAGCGCCTCGTCCACGGTCCCCCGCCGGGCCCACGCCCCGTCCTCGTCGTACGGCTGCTCCGCCAATGTGGCCGCCTCCACCGCCCCGTTGATGATGGCGTTGCCGGGCCCCGTATCGAACGCCACGATGGCGTCGCTCCGGCCCCGGGGCGGCACCCGGGCCACGTTGGACATCCCCCCGATGTTCAGGAGCACCCGGGGCACATCCCCGGAGAAGAGGAGCCGGTCCACCCAGGGCACCAGCGGCGCGCCCTGGCCGCCGGCGGACACATCCCGGGTCCGGAAGTCGCTCACCACCGCGATATCGGTCCGCTCCGCGATGGTGGCGGGGTCGCCGAGCTGCAGGGTGAAGCCCCGGTGGTCCTGGTCCACCCCGGGGGGCTGGTGCCATACCGTCTGCCCGTGGGACCCGATCAGGTCCACCTCGGCCCGGGTCAGCCGCGCCTTCCGCCAGACCGCCATGGCGGCCGACGCGAACCACTCGCCCAGCTCCGCGTTCAACCGCGCCAGCGACTCGGCGCTGCCATCGGTGATGGCGTCCTGGATCGCGGCCCGCTCCTCCTCGGAGTACGGCACGCACTCGAAGGCCAGCAGCCGCCAGGCGGGCGCACCCGCGCTCGGATCCTCCTGGTCCGGTGGCTCGATCTCGATCACCGCCGCGTCGATCCCGTCCAGGGATGTGCCCGACATGAGACCCACGACTCGCACGGCATCCTCCGGTTGCTGGCGTCCGCGGACGCGCTCTACATTCGCCCCGTCCGAAACTACCCGAGCCGGTGCTCCAATGCGAGAACTCCTGCAGCACGCCCGCGCCTTCGAAGCCGACCTGATCGAGCTGCGTCGCGACCTCCACGCCCACCCCGAGCTGTCGTTCGAGGAAGAACGCACCGCGGCCCGGGCCGCGGAGGCTGTCGAGGCCGCGGGTCTCGAGGTCCGCCGCCGGGTCGGCGGCCACGGCGTCGTCGCCGAGATCCGGGGTGGTCCGGGCCCCACCGTGGCGCTCCGGGCCGACATGGACGCGCTCCCCATCGAGGAAGCCAACGACGCGCCGTACCGGTCCACCGTCGACGGCGTCATGCACGCCTGCGGACACGACGCCCATACCGCCATGCTCGTGGGCGCCGCCCGGCTCCTGGCCCGGCTGCGCGACGATGGCGCGCTCCCCGGCACCGTCCGACTCCTCTTCCAGCCCGCCGAGGAGCTCTCCGATCCCGACAACCTCAGCGGCGCGGCCCACATGATCCGCGCCGGCGCCATGGACGGCGTGGACGCCGTATTCGCGCTCCACGTGGCCCCCCACCTCACGGCGGGGAAGGTCTTCACCCGGGAGGGCCGGTTCGCGGCCGGGAGCGACACCTTCACCGCCCACGTCCTCGGCGAGGCCGCCCACGGCGCCCGCCCCGAAACAGGTGTGGACGGGGTGGTCCTGGCCGCCCACGTGGTCCTGGCCGCGCAGAACGCCGTGGGCCGCCGGATCGCCGCCATGGAGTCCGGTGTCCTGACTTTCGGCACCATCCGCGGCGGGACCGCCGAGAACGTGCTCGCCGCCCGGGTCAGTATGGACGGCACCCTCCGCTACTTCAACCCGGACGTCCGCAAACGGCTGCGGGCGGCGCTGGAGCGGGCGCTGGCCGTGGCCGATGCCCTGGGCGGCGGCCACGAGCTGGAGCTCCGGGAGGGTTATCCGCCGACCATCAACGACCCGACCATGGCCCGGCTCGCGTGGCACGCGGCGGAAACGCTGCTGGGGCCCGATGGCGTGTGGGAGTGCGAGCCCATGATGGGCACCGAGGATTTCGCGCTCCTGCTGGCCGAGGCGCCGGGCGCCATGCTCTGGCTCGGCGCCGCGCCGGACCGGCCCCGGGAGCTGCACCACGCCGACATGGACATCGACGAGTCGGTGCTCCCCATGGGCGCCGCGGTGCTGGCCGGGTGCGCGCTGGAGGCGCTGCGCCAGAACGGCGGCGGGTGAAACGTCGCCTCAGCACCGCCGGACTCACCCCTCCAGCCAGTCGTCGATGAGCGAACGCGACAGCGCATAGGGGTCGGGGATCGTGATCTCCCCGACCTCCATGGCCGACCGGAGCTCGTCGCGGGTGTACCACCGGGCGTCATCGAGCTCCGCGCCGAGCGCCACCGTTCCCGAGGCCGCCTCCGTACGGAACCCCACCATCAGCGAGTGCGGGAACGGCCACGGCTGAGACGCGAAGTACTCCGTCCGGGCCACCTCGAGCCCCACCTCCTCGGCCACCTCCCGCGCCAGCGCCTGCTCCAGGCTCTCGCCCGGCTCCACGAAGCCGGCCAGCGTGCTGAACCGGCCTGCCGGCCACTTCGGCTGATGGACCAGCAGCGCGCGGTCGCCTCGCCGGACCAGCGTGATGATCGCCGGGTCCGCCCGGGGGAAGTGGACCTGGCCGCACGACCCGGCCGTGCAGATCCGCTGCTGGCCTGAGCGCTCGGATCGGGTACGCGCACCACACACGCCGCAGTGGCGACTCCGCTCGTGCCAGGCCAGCAGCCCGGCGGCGTAGAAGAGCAGCCCCGCCTGCCACTCCGGGAGCCGGGCTCCGGCCCAGCGCAGACTCTCGAACGCGCCGCCGGTCTCCACCTCGAGCCGCTCCGCCTCTTCCTCCGACACGGCCAGCGCCGCGAACCGTTGCCCGGCCCGCTCGCCCAGAAGAACGGGTCCGACCGAGTCCGCGCCCTCCGACATCCCCACGAGCCCGGCCGCCTCGCCGAACTCCAGGATCACCGCCGCATCATCGCGGATCAGCGCCCGATGCCCGCGCACCGCCACCACGTTCGTCTCCGGCCCCAGGAGATCGCCCTCTCCCCGCACCTCCTCCAGCCGGTCCAGCCCCGCTCCCCCTATGTGCTCGCCCACATCCCCGTCCCTTCCGCTGCCTCTGCCTCGGGCCATCACCTCGCCCCGGCCCCTCCTCCCTTGCCTGCCCACCGCCCGTGCCCGGGAACCGCTCCCAAAGGTAGAGCCCCCTTCGTCACCGGTCGACCGTCCGGGACCGCGCCACACCCGGCCGTACCCGCCCGTACCCGCCCGCCTCACGATCCGATCGCCCAATCCGGACCCGAATCGCCTCGCTGGTGTATCCCGTCCCCGTGACCCTGATCAAGCGTCTATATCCGTACATACGGCCGTACCGCTGGGGCTACGCCGCCGGCCTCCTCCTGGTGGTCCTGGCCAACGGATTCGCCATCCTCGCGCCGCGCCTGCTGGGCGAGGCCATCGATGTCATCGAGGCCGGCGACCCGTCGATGGGTGTGATCGTCCGCTACGCGCTCCTGATCGTGGGCGTGGCCGTCCTGGCGGGAGCCGCCCGCTACGGGATGCGCGAGCTGCTGAACGGCTACAGCCGGAAGGTGGAGACCGATCTCCGCCAGGACTTCTTCCAGCACCTCATGCGGCTCGACGCGTCGTTCTACGGCAACTGGCGTACGGGCGACCTCATGAGCCGGGCCACCAATGACATCCTGAGCGTCCGGATGGCCGTGGGGCCCGCCATCATGTACACCGTGAACACGGTGGTCCTGGGCACCCTCGCCCTGATCTTCATGCTGAACGTGAGCCCGCTGCTCACGGCGCTGGCCCTGGTCCCGATGGTGCTCCTGCCGCCGGTCACTCTCTATTTCGGGAAGCGGATCCACCAGAAGTACCAGAAGATTCAGGACCACCTGGGCACGGTGACCACCATGGTCCAGGAGAGCCTGGCCGGCGCCCGGATCGTTCGGGCGTACACGCAGGAGGAGGCGCAGGAAGACCAGTTCGCCGAGCTGAACGAGGAGTACCTCCGCAAGAACATGGACCTGGTGGTCTCCACCGGCGCCTTCTACCCCTCCCTCTCCCTCATGGCCGGGATGGGGATGCTCGTGGTCCTCTACGTGGGCGGCCGCCTCGTGATCAGCGGCGATGTAACCGTCGGCAGCTTCGTGGCCTTCGGGTTCTACCTCACCATGATGATCTGGCCGCTCATCGCTCTGGGCTGGGTCATCAACCTGTACCAGCGGGGGGCGGCGTCGCTGAACCGGCTGACGGAGGTGTTCGACACCGACCCGGCCATCGACGAGCCCGAGGCGCCCGTCCGGCTCGAGCGGGTCAACGGCTCCGTCGAGTTCCGGAACGTGGCGTTCCGCTACCCCGGCACAGAGCGCCACGTTCTGACCGAGGTCTCCTTCAAGGTCCCCGCCGGCGCCACCGTAGCGCTGGTGGGCCCCACGGGCTCCGGCAAGTCCACGGTGGTGGATCTCGTGGCCCGGCTCTACGACCCGACCGAGGGCGTGGTCCTCCTGGACGGCGTGCCCCTGCAGGAGCTGTCGCTGGAAACGATCCGCAACGCCATCGGCCTCGTGCCCCAGGACGCCTTCCTCTTCAGCGAGACCATCGCCGACAACATTGCCCTCGGCATCGACACCGACGGCGACGACGCCATGGAGCCGGTCCGGGCGGCGTCCAGGATCGCGCAGCTCGACGAGGCCATCGCCGGCTTCCCACACGGGTTCGAGACCCGTCTCGGGGAGCGGGGCGTGAACCTCTCCGGCGGACAGCGGCAGCGCACCACGCTGGCCCGAGCGCTGGCACGCGATCCCAGGATCCTGATCCTCGACGACTCCCTCAGCGCCGTCGACACCCACACCGAGCGTCGGATCCTGAAGGGACTCCGCCATGTACTCGCTGATCGCACCGCCCTCATCGTGAGCCACCGGGTCACCGCCGTCATGGAGGCGGACCAGATCCTCGTCCTCGAACACGGCCGGATCGTCGAGCGCGGCACCCACGATGAGCTCCTGGCCGCCGACGGGACCTACGCCCGACTCCTGCGCCGCCAGCTGCTGGAGGAGCGCCTCGAAGGCGAGGATATCGACCGTGGCGAGCGCGACACCGCAATGGCCACCCCATGAGCCAGCATCCCACCATCCTCCTGGTGGAGGACGACGACCTGCTCCGCGAATCGTTCGAGATCCTCCTCGACCACGCCGGCTACCACGTCCGCACGGCGGGCACGGCCGGTGAGGCGCTGGAGACCGCGCGGAAGCTCCGTCCCACTCTGGTGATCCTCGACCTGGGACTCCCGGACCGGTCGGGCCTGGACGTGGCCCGGGAGATCCGCAGCGACCCCGAGCTGACCGCGGTGCGGGTCGTGGCGCTGACCGGGAGCGTGAGCGCCGCGGAGGAGGAGGCCGCTCTCGAGGCCGGCTGTGACCGGTTCCTCGCCAAGCCTGTCCCCGCCAAGCAGCTGCTCGAGGAGCTCGCCGCGCTGGTCTAGCGGATCCGGGGGCGCAGGCCGGCCCGTTACGCGCCGTGCCGGTAGCCGATCATCTTGTACGCCAGCTTGGCTACCAGGAAATCCGGGGCGTGGAGCCCGGGGATCGGGGCCAGCTCCACGATGTCCGCGGCGTGGACCGTCTTCTCCGCGAACACGCGGCGCAGCAGCTTCAGCACCGGGTACCACTGCAGCCCGCCCGGCTCCGGCGTCCCCGTGGACGGGACCAGTGAAGGGTCGAAGGCGTCCACGTCCAGGCTGATGTAGACGTCCGGGCCGAGGCGGTCCACCGCGTCGTCGATCCAGCTCTCCGAGTCGTGGATATGGTCGGCGTAGAAGACGTGGAGGTTGTCCCGGCCCCGGACCAGCGCCACCTCCTCCGAGGTCAGCGCCCGTATCCCCACGGCCACCAGCGCATCCACCCGGTCGTGGACCCGGTGCATGACGGCGGCGTGGGAGTGGGACGTGCCTTCGTACTCCGGCCGCAGGTCGGTGTGGGCGTCGATCTGGAGCACGCTCAGGCCACGCCCGACCCCATCGCCCGCGAGCCGGTCGAGCCACGCCTGCATCGGCGGCCCCGAAAGGCTGTGCTCACCCCCGAGCATGAGCACGAACCGGTCCCCCGCCGCCTCCAGCACGCGGTCGTACGCGTCCCGCAGCTCCGCCATCGCCTCGCCGGCTCCGGCGCCCGTGAGCTGGAGCTGGGGCAGCGTCGCGATCCCCGACGCCCACGGCTCGCCGTCCAGCTCCTGGTCGTACAGCTCGATGTAGCGTGACGCCTCCAGGATCGCCCCCGGGCCCGCCGCCGTGCCGCCGCCGTAGCTCGTGGTGGATTCGTACGGGACCGGCAGGATCACCGATCGGGCCGTGTCGAAATCGCTGCCCTCCTCATCCAGCCCGAGAAACGTGTGCGGCAGCTCCCACGACAGGTCCCGCAGTGACTCCGGTACCATGCTCCCCCTCCCCGCTGGCTCCGATGACGCGAGGGGACCCCGCCCGGGAGCCCCCTCGGCTCGTTGATTCGGCATCGCTCGCTCCAAATACCCGGCTCAGCCGCAGAATACGGCGGCCGAGACCGTGGTCACCCAGTGCCCGTTCTCCGGGCCCGTGGCCGCCGCCGCGAAGTTCTGCGTGTTCACGATCTTTCCACCCAGCTTCCACTGCTCCTTCCGGGCATCCCACGCCTCGTCCGGGTCGAAATCCTCGCCCAGAACCGTGGCCAGCATCGATGCCGCCAGGTCCTCCGCGTAGTCACCCGCCTGCGCCGCCGTGCGACCGTTCATGTGGACCTCCGAGATATACCCGTAATGGTCCCGGTCCTTCGGCAGCGCCAGCCCGATCGAGCTCGCGATCCGGCGCCCCGGCTCGTTCGTGGCCATCTCCGCCAGCACGCAGAACAGGATCTGTCCCGGCCGCAGCATCTCCAGCCCCTCTTCCCGCTCGATGATCTCACACCGTGGCGGGAAGATGCTCGACACACGGACAATGTTGTATTTCGCGACCCCCGCGTCCCGGAGCGCTTCCTCGAAGCTCGTGAGCTTCTCCTTCGCCACCCCCACGCCCGTGGTCATGAAAGCCTTGGAGGGAACGAACTGGTTGGTCTGAAGAGGCATTCGCGTCTAACCCATTCGAAGCACGAGTCCGCCAGCGCGGCTCGAACGGCCGCCTGAATGTGAACGAAAGTAGCCGTGCAGAAGAGGGATGCAAGGACCGCAGCGGTGCTGGACGGGTCCGACGAGCTCGACCCCGTCAGACCAGGTTCGACGCCGTCCTCACACCGTCTCGATCGGACAGGTCAGCCCCTGCCACTTCACCTCGTGCCCCGCCGCCTTACAGCTCGCGCACAGCCCGAAGATCTCCAGGCGATAGCGCGACGGCGTAAACCCCTCCTCCCGGGCGATCCGGTCCTGGACCCGCTTGAGCTCGTCCTCCTGGATCTCCGTCACCTTCCCGCACTCGTCACAGATCATGTGGCCGTGGACCGGCTGCTGGCCGAACAGGTGCTCGTAACGCTTGAAGCCCTCACCGAAATCCCGCTCCGCCACCAGACCGCTCTTCACCAGCATCTCCAGCGTGCGATAGACCGTGGCCTTCCCCGTCTTCTCGCCGCGCTCCCGCAGCGCCGCCTCGATCTCCTCCACCGAAAGGTGCTCCTCCGAGGCGAACACCACCTCCGCAACCGCCTCTCGCTGCTGGGTGACGGGTAGCCCCTGCTCGCGCAGGTAGCGTCGGAAGAGATGGACATAGCTCATATCGGTCACCAGTTGTTGACAATCATTATCAATAAGGTAAACCCTCCCACGCCCGGCTTCCACCCCGCCCCGGCTCACCGCTCGGACTCTACCCCCCCGCTCTCGTCCGTGCCCGCGTGCCCTTGTCAGGAGTGCAGCTAGCTCAGCCGGCGGTCCCGCTGTCGTGCTTCCAGGTACTGCTCGGCGAGCTCGTGGAGCATCTCGTCCCAGCGCCGCTCATCTCCGTGGATGCGCATGGACTTCGGGGCGCCGGTGGGCCCCTCCTTGATCCGCTCGACCACTTCCTCGACCAGGCGCCCGACGCGCTCGGCGGGTGCGGTGCCGTACTCGTCGACGGCCAGGCGGTGCTGGTCGACGTCGTCGAGGGCGGTATAGTGGGCCGCATAGACGCGGCGACGGTCGGGGTCGGTCTCGGTGAGGGCCGCCACGACCACCACGGCGGTCTCGCCCACCTCGATTCTGCGGGGCGGGAAGATCCAGACGCGGTCGATGCGGAGCGGCGTGATCTCCTCGGCGAGTGTCCGCAGGAGGCCGAAGAGCGGGGCGTCGGGGAGTCCGTCGTCGTGGTCCTCGGTCTCGTCCTGTGGGATCGGAGCGAAGGGATCGAACGGCTCGGCCTCCGGCTCCTTGTCCGCGAGCTCCGGCGGATCCCTGTGCTCGTTCAGGATCTCCTCGAGGCGGTCCCCGGCGTCTTCGGACCGGCGTACTTCGTCGCTCAATGCGCCCCTCCGTTGCTGTCCGGATCCACGCCCACCCCGGCGGTACTGCGCACGGCGGCGCGGACGGCGTCGAGGACCCGGGGCCGGACCTCGGTGGGCGGGCCGCCCACCAGCGCCCCGGCCGCCTTCACGTGCCCGCCCCCTCCGAACTTGCGGGCAATGGCGTTCACGTTCACGGCGCCGTTGGAGCGGAAGGAGACCTTGGTGGCGCCATCGAGCGTCTGGCGGAAGATGAGCGCGACCTCGGTGTCCTCCACGTTGCGGGCGTACTCCACCACGCCGTCGAGGTCGTCGGCGGAGGCGCCCATCTCGTGGGTCACGTCCCGGGGCACGGTGATCCAGGTGATGGGCAGCTCCGGGTCGGTCTCGAGCCCGTCGAGGCAGCGTCGCAGCATCTCCAGCTGCTCCATGGAGATGGTGGCGTGCAGCCTCCGGTAGACGGCCTCGGGGTCGATACCCCGCCGGATCAGCTCCGCCGCCATGACGTGGGTCCGGGGCGTAGTATTGGAGAACCGGAACGATCCGGTATCGGTCTCGATGGCGGCGTAGAGCCCCTGGACCATCGACACCGTCCATTCCTTCGCGCCGGCCAGGGTGAAGAGGTCGAATACGAGCTCGCCGGTGGCGCACGCCTCCGGGTCGCGAACGCCCGGGCCGCCGATCCCGCCGCTGGAGGGCGGGTGATGATCGAGGACGGCCACGGCGTCTTCGCGGACCAGCTTGGCGACCCGGCCGATGCGGCCGGGCTCACCGGTGTCGAGCACCAGCAGGAGCTCCGCTGCCCTCACTCGCCGGTCCAGCTCCGCCCCGGGCTCGGGCACGTCCACGCCGTCGGGGAGCATATACCGGAACCCGTCCGGGAACGGCGTGGGGTTGGCGATGACCACGCTCTTGCCGCGGGCCAGGAGCCAACCGGCCAGGGCGGCCTCGGAGCCGGCGCCATCACCGTCGGCGTTCACGTGGGTGGTCAGCGCGATCCGGTCGGCCTCCTCCAGGCGGCGCAGCACGGCCCCGAGTCCTTCGCGGCGATGGTCCGGCACGGCCAGGAGGTCGTTCATGGAGTTCGTCACGCCCGCAACTGTATAATCACGGCCACAGCTTGGCCAGTGTGCTGGCCACGTGGACCAGCCGGGACGCCTCGGTCCCGTGGATCGCGCCCCGCTCCAGCGCCGCCAGGAAGGAGCGCGGCTCGTTGTCGAACGCGGGCAGCTCGACCCACGCATTCCCGATCTCGCCCAGGGTGTGGGCATCCGAGCCGGCGCCCACCGGCCGCTGCCGGGCCCGGGCCCACTGCCGGGCCCGATCGTTGAGTTCGGGGTCGTGGACCCGGGCGTTGAATCCCTCCACCACGTCCACCAGCTCCTCGATCTCCGGCAGGATCGCGCCACCGCCCCCCTTCCCCCCGGCGAACGGGTGGGGCACGTAGACGAGCCCGCCCTGTTCCCGGACCTGCTGGCACGCTTCCCGGGCCGGCGTGCCCTTCGGGATCCACTCGGTCAGGTAGAGCCCGATGATGTCCACGCCCTCGGCCGTCCTGATCTCCTCACCCACGATCACCCGCTCGGGGTGCTCGGCGGCCAGATCGACGGCGGCGCGGATCTCGTTGTGGTCGGTGATGCAGATCCGGCTCAGCCCCCGCTCGAGCGCCCGGTCCAGCACCGCCGCCGGATCGCTCACGCAGTCGTACGAGCTGCGGGTGTGTACGTGCATGTCCACCCGGACCCAGCCGGCCGACGAGCTGCCGGCGCCGGCCCGGCGACGGATCTCCTGCCACGCCGTCGCGGCCCGGTCCCGGAGCTCGTCGAGTGTGCCGCCATTGTCGATGACGAGATCGGCCCGACCCCGCTTCACCGCCGCCGGCATCTGGGCGTTGATCATGGACCGGGCCTCACTTCGGGCGAGGCCTCGATCCCGGACCAGGCGCTCCTGGCGGACCTCCCGGGGCGCGTCCACCAGGACGATCATGTCGAACTCGTCTTCCAGGCCGACTTCGAACAGGAGGGGGATATCGTGGACGACGAGCTCCACGCCACGCTCCCGGAGCCGGGTCTCCTCCCGCTCCCGGAGCCGGGCTACCTCCGGGTGGATGATCGACTCCAGCCGTTCCCGGGCCTCGGCGTCGTCGAACACGCGGCGGCGCATGGCGTCCCGGTCCAGCGCGCCGTCTTCCATGACCTCGTCGCCGAACGCTTCCCGGATCGCGGCCAGCGCCGGCGAGCCGGGCTCCACCGCTTCCCGGGCCAGCACATCCGCGTCCACCACGTGGCCGCCCAGCTCCGTCCAGACTCCGGCCACGGAGGATTTCCCGCTGGCCACATTGCCCGTCAGGCCGACGCGGAACATCCGCTACCGCCGCCGGCTCGGCATGTAGGCGGGGGTGCCGTACCGGATCGTGGCCACCACGTCATCCTCGGTGTCGTACTCCCGATCCGGCCCCGCCGATACGATGGACACGCTGTCCTGGGTCGGCACGAGGATGTAGGGAGTCCCCCAGGCGTCCAGGCCGTCCTCGCCATCGATCTTTCTCTGGAGATAGCTCCGGAAGTCATCGGGATTGGGCCGGATGAACCCCTGGTTCCGGTCCTGGATCAGCTCCCGGACCGCCTCCCCCATCGCCGACTGCGACCGCAGCCGCCGCCACGGGTTCAGCGCCGGCGAGAGCGGACCCTCCAGCTTCTCGGCCGCCCAGTTTCCGAACCGGTCGTAGTGCGGCGCCGTCTTCTCCCGCAGCGACGGCACGAGAAGCGTGGCCAGCAGCAGGATCAGGATCCCCAGGAACAGTCGCCTCATCGGGCCCCGCCGCCCCGCGTGCGGTGGAGACGGTTCGCCCAGCGAACGTAACGGCGCAGCTCATCCATCTCCGGCTCCCGCCCGCCGTCGCCGTACGCGGTGTGCATCCGCCACTCCATGTACTCCCGCGGCGGCAGCGGCAGGAACGGCGGCCGCCTCCACCACCCGCGCGCCCGGAACCGCCAGGCGGCGCGCAGCAGCCCCACCAGCAGACGAGGTCGCCCGAGCGCCCTCCACGCCATCCCCAGCAATGTTCTCGAGTCAGCCATGGTTTGCCGGCTATTTGCACAGTTTCGCGCCCACAGAAAAAGATACCCGATCCCCGAGCGGGGTGCGAGACTCCTGAGCGCCGAGGGGCGGTAGCGTTCACCACGCGTTTTCTTGTACCTTATCGAGCCTGTACCCTCAACCTGGACGATCATGGCGACGGAACCCACGACAACCACTGCGGACACGAACGCCTCGGAGGAGGCACCCGGCAGCGCGCTCGACCGTGACACGCTCCTCGGCCTCTACCGGAAGATGTTCACGGCCCGGCGGACCGATGACAAGGAGATCGGGCTGAAGCGGCAGAACAAGATCTTCTTTCAGATCTCGGGCGCCGGCCACGAGGCGATCCAGGTGGCCATGGCCCACCACCTCCGACCGAGCAGCGACTGGTTCTACCTCTACTACCGTGACCGGGCGCTGAGCCAGGCGCTGGGGATGACGCCGTACGACCACCTGCTCCAGGCGGTGGCCGCGGAGGCCGACCCGGCCAGCGGCGGCCGTCAGATGCCCAGCCACTGGGGCCGCCGCGACCTGCGGATCATGAGCACGTCGTCGCCCACGGGCACCCAGTTCCTGCAGGCCGTGGGCACCGCCGAGGGCGCCTACCGGGCTTCGCTCGTCGATGAACTCCGGGAAAAGATCGAGGAGTTCGAAGACGACGAGGTCGTGCTCGTCACCACCGGCGAGGGCCAGACCTCCGAGGGCGAGTTCTGGGAGGCGCTCAACACGGCGTCGAACCTGAAGCTGCCCGTGGTCTTCCTGGTGGAGGACAACGGCTACGCCATCTCCGTCCCGAGCGAGGTGGGGATCGCCGGTGGCCAGGTCAGCGATCTGGTCCGGGGTTTCCCCGACCTGCTCATCGAGACCGTGGACGGGTGCGACATGTTCGCCAGCCTCGAGGCCGCCGAGAAGGTGGTCCGCCACGCCCGGGACCGGAAGGGCCCCGCCCTCCTGCACGCCAGCGTGATCCGGCCGTACTCCCACTCCATGTCCGACGACGAGCGGATGTACAAGACGGAGGCGGAGCGGGAGGAAGAGGCGAAGCGGGACCCCCTCGTGGTCTTCCGGAACCACCTGGTGGAGAACGAGATCGCCACCAACGAGGAGCTCGACGCCATCGAGGAGGAGATCGCCGAGCAGCTGAACGACGCCGTGGACCGGGCGCTGGAGCAGAGCCAGCCGGGCCCGGAAACGGCGCTCCGCTGGCTCTACAGTGAGGAGGTCGACCCCACGAGCGACGCATTCAGCACCGAGCCCGAGTTCGAGGGAGAGGAGACCACCATGGTCGACCTCCTGAACTCGTGCATGCGGGACGAGATGGAGCGCGACCCCCGCATCGTGGTCTTCGGCGAGGACGTGGCGGACGCCAGCCGGGAGGAGAACCTCGAGGAGGTCAAGGGCAAGGGCGGCGTCTTCAAGGTCACGTGGGGGCTCCAGCGGAAGTTCGGCGGCACCCGCGTATTCAACTCGCCGCTGGCCGAGGCCAACATCGTCGGCCGGGCTATCGGGATGGCCGTCCGGGGGCTCAAGCCCGTGGTCGAGATCCAGTTCTTCGACTATATCTGGCCCGCGTTCATGCAGATCCGGAACGAGCTGGCCACGCTGCGCTATCGGAGCGGCGGGACGTGGAACGCGCCCGTCGTCATCCGGACCACCTACGGCGGCTACCTGAAGGGCGGCGCCATCTACCACAGCCAGACCGGCGAAACGCTCTTCACCCACTCGCCCGGGCTGCGCGTGGTCATGCCGTCCAACGCGCTCGACGCGGCCGGACTGCTCCGGACCGCCATCCGGTGCGACGACCCGGTCATCTTCCTCGAGCACAAGCACCTCTACCGGCAGGTCCACAACAAGAGCCCGTATCCCGGCCCCGACTACATGGTCCCGTTCGGGAAAGCGAACGTCGTGCGTGAGGGGACGGACCTGACCGTGGTCACCTGCGGCGCCGTGGTGAAGCGGTCGCTGGACGCCGCCGCGCTGGCCGAGAAGGAGGACGGCATCAGCGTGGAGGTCATCGACCTCCGCACCCTGAACCCCCTCGACATGGACACCATCGCCGAAAGCGTGAAGAAGACGAACAAGGTGATCGTGGCCCACGAGGACTCCCTGAGCTGGGGGATCGGCTCCGAGATCAGCGCCCGCATCGCCAGCGATGTCTTCGAGTGGCTCGACGGCCCCGTCAAGCGGGTGGCGAGCCTGGACACGTGGGTGGCGTACAGCCCGCAGCTCGAGGCCGCGATCCTTCCCAACGCGGAAGACGTCCTGGCGGCGATCCGGGAGCTCGCGGAGTACTAGGTCGGGCGCTGGTGCGCCCTCCCGATTAGCGGCCTTCGGCCGCGTTTAGCTCGGCCGCTGCGCGGCCTCGCGATCAGGTCGGCGGCTACGCCGCCTCCCGATTAGCTCGCTTCGCTCACGCCGCGCCGGAGGCGCGCATGGCGAGCGTCAGCGAGCCCTGAAACGTGGCCGAAGGCCACTACGCGGGAGGCCGCGAAGCGGCCGACCTGCACGCCGCCGCAGGCGGCTAAACGCGAAGCCGCGCCAGCGGCTGAGCTACCCGCGAGGCTGCTTCAGCAGCCGAGCTACCACCACCCGGTCCACCCCCACCTCATCCGTCATCACGCCGGCCACGAAGTCCGCCCCGATCTGCATGACGTTCATCCGCGGGGTGACCACCACGCCGAGGTAGCGGCCGTGGGGGTCGTGGACCCACCACTCGAGGCGGCTCCATGAAGGGTCGGGCTGGCTCAGGATCCAGAGGTGGCCCCCGGCGTCTGCCACCAGGCGTGAGATGGCCGGCTTCGTTTCCGGCAGCTCGATGGCCCGGGGCGGCGCGGCGCCGGCGTCCCGGTACCGGGCCTCGACGGCGGCAATGGCCGAGTCCCGGGCCGCGTCGGTCACCGGACGCGGCCGGACCCGGCGCCGCAGGACGCGGGTGGTCTCGCCCCGGCGGGAGAGGACCGTGACGCGGTACTCGGCGCCCCGGGTGAAGTAGCCCCCCCCTTCCGGGCCGATGGCCAGCGACGGCCGGGGAGCGAACGGCCGGGGGAAGGACATGTACGGCCGGCCGTCCCGCTCGATCACCAGGGCGTCTTCCTCCACCACGCCGACGAACAGGGTATCCATCGGGTGGCCGGCCGGCGAGTAGACGAAGACGGCGAGACTGTCGCGCAGCGGGGCGGCGTCGAGGGGCGCCCGGTCGTAGAACCGGCCGTCGCGGTCGAACCGCATGGGCGCCCCCCGCTCGAAGATCATGTACGGCCGCTGGATCTGGAACGTCCGGTCCACGGCCCCATGGAGATCGAAGACCGTCACCCGCCCCAGCCGGCCGTCCAGCGCGGCGATCCCTTCCGGCGCCAGCGTCAGCCCGCTGATGTTCCGGAACTCACCCGGCCCCTCCCCGTCTCGCCCGAACCGGAACAGGAACACCCCGTCCGGTGAGAAGACCCGGACCTCGTGGGCCTGCGTATCGGCCACATAGACCCGCCCGTCCGGGCCGACCACCACACCCGCGACACCACCGAACGTGTACTCCTCCGCCCCGTCCATCGTCCCGATGGTCAGCGCCGCGTCCGCGTCCACCGTCCACCGCTCCGCCGCCCGCCATGTCCCCCGGCTCCCGCTGATGACGTGCTCCACGCCGTCGATGGTATCGTACGTGACCCGCGCCTCCGGCGGCACGTCCGGCGCCGTGTCGCACGCCGCCGCGGCCACCGCAGCCAACCCTGCCAGCATCCATCCCCTTGCCATCCCCTGCCCCTTTCCATAGAAACCGCGAGCGCAGCGAGCGCACCGCGAACGAAGTGAGCGCCCGATCCGGGAGGCCGAAGGCCGACCCCTCCGCGGCGAGCGCAGCGAGCCGCCACCCGGGAGGCCGCGCCAGCGGCCGACCTACCCGCCGCCGAAGGCGGCTACCCGGGAGGCCGCGCAGCGGCCGACCTACCCCGCCGAGCGAAGCGAGGCTATCAACTCCACCACCCGGTCGACTTCCCCTTCCGTATTGTAGATGTGCGGCGCCAGCCGCATCCACCCGTACCCGTACTCGGCGACAACCCGGGTCCGCACATTCGCCTCCCGGGCCAGCCGCCGCTGCAGCTCCAGCGATTCGATGTCATCCAGCTCGAAGGACACGACGCCGGCCGAGAGCGTTTCGTCCTCCGGCGTGGCGATGGCGATCCCCGGCAGCGCCTCCAGCCCCGCCCGCAGCCGGCGCCGGAGGTACCGTACCCGGGCCTCGACCCGGTCCGTGCCCACGGCGTCATGGAACCGGACGGCCGCGTCGAGCCCGGCCAACCGGGAGCCATCCATAGTGCCCAGGTGGTTGAACCGGTGGGCGCCCAGCGACAGATCGTCCCACCCGCCGGACGCCTCGGTGGGCCAGAGGCGCGTCCGCCACTCCTCGGCCATCCAGAGCAGCCCCGTCCCCTGCGGCGCCCCGAGCCACTTGTGCGGCGACGACGCGTAGAAGTCCGGCTTCCCCAGCGCGGCCATGTCCACCCGCATCATCCCCGGCGGGTGCGCGCCGTCGACCACGCAGATGATCCCGTGCTCGCGGCACAGAGCCGTGATCTCCGCCACCGGCATGGTGGTGCCGTTGGTGAACGTGACGTGGCTGATGGAGATGACCCGGGTCCGCTGGGTCACCGCCCGGCGGAACATCGCCACCAGCTCCTCCTTCGACGTAGCCGGCACCGACAGCGGCAGCTGGCGCAGCGTGACCCCGCGGCGGGCTGCCAGCACCTCCCAGCAGCAGAGCCCCCCGATATGCTCGTGGTCGGTGGTCAGCACCTCGTCGCCGGGGCCCAGCTCCAGCCCCTGGGCCACGAAGTTCATGGCCTCCGTAGTGTTGCGCGGGAAGACCAGCCCCTGGGGATCCGCGTTCAACAGCCCGCCGACCCGTCCCTTCAGGTCGGCCCAGTCCGTGCGGGGCGGATACGTCTCCGCCGTCCGGCGCGTATAGTCGACCACCGCGTCCACCACGGCCCGGGGCTGTGCCCCCAGCGTGGCCGGGTTCAGGAACAGCCGGTCCTCCGGGATCATGAACTGGGCCCGGACCACCGCCCAGAACCCCGGATCCTGCGCCACCGCCTCCGGCGAGCCGCCGGTGTCGAGCGCTTCACGGAGCGCGCGCAGCCCCGGCGCCGGCCCTTCCCGCGGCTCCGCACCGACACCTACCGGCCGGCCCACACCACTCGGTACCACCGCTCCAACCACCAACGCCGCCGTGGTCAGAAACTCACGTCGATTCTGTGCCATGCCTGCCCTCCCGTGCAGTTCACGCTGCCTCACGTTGCCCCGGCGCCCGCCGCCCGGCAAGACGGGCCGAGGGCAGCGAGCCCGGCGCGAACGAAGTGAGTGCCGCCCCGCGAGCGAAGCGAGCGCCCGTCGGGGAGGCGGCGCAGCCGCCGACCCAAACGCGAGGCCGCGTCAGCGGCCGAGCTACACACGGCGAGCGAAGCGAGCCGCTACCCGCCGCCGAAGGCGGCTGCCCGCGGCCGAAGGCCGCTACCCGCGAGGCCGCGTCAGCGGCCGAGCTACCCCGCCGAGCGAAGCGAGGCTATCCTACCGCCATGCCCTCCACGCTCCGCTTCCTCCGCCACTTCCTGCGCCCCCGGGAGGGCGCGGTGACGCGCGAGGAAACCCGCTACCGCCGGGACGACGAGACCCTCGCCGCCTCACTCTACCGGCCCACGGAGCCCACCGCGGGACTCCCCGGCTGGGTAGCGCTGCACGGGATCACATACCGGGGGCGGGAGCACGCGTCGCTGGACGGGTTCGCCCGGGCGCTGGCCGGGTCGGGCGCGGTGGTCCTGGTACCCGACATCCCCGAGTGGCGGGCGCTGCGCGTGGCCCCGGACGCAGCGGTGTCCACCATCGAGGCCGCGGTGCTCGAGCTCGACCGTCACCCCCTCACCGCTCCGGGTCGGCTGGCCGTGATCGGCTTCTCCTTCGGCGGGACGCACGCCCTCATGGCGTCCACCACGCCGACCCTCGAGGGCCACCTTGCGGCCGTGGCGTCGTGGGGCGGCTACGCCGACGTCCGGCGCACGCTCCGCTTCGCGTTCAGCGGCGTCCACGAGGTGGACGGTGAGAGCCACGTCCTGGAGCCCGACCCGTACGGTCGCTGGATCTTCGCCGGCAACTACCTGACCGATGTCCCGGAGTACCAGGGCGCCACGGCCGTGGCGGAGGCGCTGCTCTGGCTGGCCCGGGAAGTGGGGCGTCGATCACTCTGGGCGTGGGAGCCCACCACCGACCCGTTGAAGGAGGAGGCGCGTGCCGGCCTCGACGGCGAAGACCGGGCCCTGTTCGATGCCGTCGCGCCTCCCTCTGGCGATGTGCCCACGCCGGACGAGCGCGGCCGCCTCGCCGCACTGGCCGAGCGGCTCGCGGACGCAGCGGTGGCCCGGGAGCCCCTCCTCGATCCATCGCGACAGCTGCCCCGGGTCCCGGTCCCGGTCTTCCTGGCGCACGGCCGTGACGACCGGCTGGTGCCGTGGACGGAGCTGCCGCACCTGCGGCGCGCGATCCCTCAGAACCGCGTACGCCACGCCATGGTCACGGAGCTGTTCGCCCACTCGGGTCGGGAGCGGTGGCGGCCGAGCCCGTCGACGCTGGTGGAAGGAATACGCTTCGTCCGGGGCCTCAATCGGATGGTCCATCTGGCTTGAGTCCGCGGACCACCTCGATCCCGGCCTGCACCCGCTCCAGGACCCATGCCGTGGCCTCGGCGTCGCCCGGCTCGATGGCGAACCGGCCCGGCTCGACGGCCATGCTGACCCGGGCCATGGAGTGGTGCCCCCCGCCCGCGCCGCGCTCCTCGGCCAGCTCGCGGGCCAGCGCGCCGGCGCCCCGGTCGCCACCCACCCGGCGGATGTTCATGACCAGCCGGTCCTCCACCAGCCCCGCCGCCGTCGACCACGCCACACCCTGGATCGTGAGGAGAAAGTCAGCCAGGCTCGGCAGCACGTGCGACGACGGGTCGTCCAGCCGCCCGGCGTACGCCACCGCCACGTGCCCGTCCACCGCCAGTCCCGAGAGCGCACGGCCCAGCGCCCGGATCCCTCGCTCGCTGAACGCGGGCCGCCCGATCTTCCGCAGGAGCTCCTGGTCGGCGATCCCCTGGAGGAACGCATACGCTTCCACGTCCTCGGGAGTGGCGCCCCGCCGGAGCACCTCGGTATCGGTCCGGATCCCGTAGATCAGCGCCGTGGCGAGGCGAGGCGTAACCAGCCCTTCGCCGGTGGCCCGCAGGTACTGCGTGACCATGGTGGCCGCGGCGCCCAGGAACGGCCGCAGGTCCTCGAACTCCGCCTTCCACCCCTCCCGCCGCGGATGGTGATCGATCACGGCGTAGCGGGTCTTCGACTCCGACTCCGGCGAAGGCTGCGTGTCCACGGCGATCACCTTCTTCAGCCCGTTCAGCTCGGCCGGGCTGACTCGCACCACCTGGAGCCCCAACAGCTCCGCCATCCGCCGGTTCTCCGGCCGCGTCACCTCGCCCAGACTGATGATCGGGCTGGACTCCTCCTCGCGGTTCAGCAGCCGCCGCACCCCCATGGCGCTGGCCATCCCGTCCGGGTCCGGATCCCTCTGGACCAGGATCGGGAGCACGTCCACGCCCTCGGCGAACGACTGGAGAGAGCGCGCGCGCTCACGATTGACATCGGCGTCTGGCGTCATCGGCAGGACGGGTAGCCGGGGGTCTGGCTGAGGACGGTGACCCGCCGGGTCACCAGCGACCCGAATACGCCGATCCCGTCCCCCACGACGCTGGGGACCCTCACCTGGCCCGATGGATTGAAGTTCCCACCCCGGACCCAGTTCACGTAGTTCTCGTCCCCAGCCGCTACGACGATGTCGGCCGAAGCGCCGGTCGGCAACCCCTGCTGCAGCGCCAGCAGCACCGCCGGGTCGAGGCTGAAGCGGTCGAACACGCCGAACTCGGCGGGAAAGACGATGGTGGTGTCCGACCGCCCGATGGCGAGTCCGGTCAGCTCCAGCTCGTCGGGCGGGTCCTCCACGCCCAGGGCCGCAAGCCCTTCCGCGAGCCCGGTGAACCGTGCCACCCCCTGATACGACCACGCCCCCGCCGCGGGCGTCCAGGTGACCTCCAGCCGGCCGGTGTCCAGCGAGCAGCTGTCGGTGGCGGGCCGGCGGATCTCGAAGTCGCCGGGGATGGTGGTGGTCCCCGCCAGCCGTCGGCCATCGGCCGTCGTCACCTCCAGCCCGTACCTCTCGCCGGGCGACGCCTGAAACGGCCCTACGTAGCAGGTGCCCACCTCGCCGCCGTAAAGCGCCAGGGGGGCGGCGCACACCTCGGTGGTACCCGTGGACTGAAGCCGTGCCCGCTGCTCGTTGCCCGAGCCGTCCGGCCCCATGAGCTCGATGACCGCCCCGTCCACCCGTAGCGAGCCGTCCAGGCCCGGGAGCGTCCGATACACGAACACCTCCTGGTTGCTTCCCGGCCGCAGGTACGCTTCCACCACCACCACGTCCTCCGGCTCGATCTCCTCCACCGACGTCAGCTCACACGCCGCCAGCGCCAGCATTGGCACCCAGGCGAGGAGCCGGAGCACCCGCCGGAACCGCGAGCTACGGGCCCGCGGATGCGCCGAAGGTCGGGTCCGCCGGCACGGCCGCCGCGTCGTCATCGCCATCAGAAGGTCACCTCCACGCCCACCGTGGGCACGATGGGGAGCATGGAGATCCGGGTCCGGCTCGCCGGGTCGGCATCGTAGTCGAAGAAGTAGAAGAGCACGTTGTCCCGCCGGTTGTACACGTTCAACAGGTCCAGGAACGGGGTGATGGTCCCCCAGCGCTTCTCGTACCGCTTCCGGAAGCTGACATCGAGCCGATGGTAGGCCGGGTAGCGCGCGGCGTTCCGGTCGCCGAGGACCACGGCCGTCGGCAGCTGGCTGTCACCCTGGCCGATGTCCTGGGGCACGAGCTGTCCGTCCACCACCTGGTACGACCACACCGGGTAGGCGCCCACGGGGCGGGTGTACGGCAGCCCGCTGCCGAAGTTGAACCGGAAGCCGCCTTCGATGGCGCCCAGCGGGTACCGGACCACGAGGTCCACGTCCACGCGCCGGTCATAGATCGGCGGGTAGGTCACCGTCCGGTCCACGGCGCTGAGCGGGTCCGGGAAGGTCTGCCGAGCCTGCAGCAGCGAGACGGCGATCCAGCCGTCAACCGCCCGGTCATCGGCCGGCTCGCGCCGTAGCAGCAGGTCCAGCCCGTACGACGCACCGGAGCCCACGAGGTAGTCATCGTCCGGGGTGTTCGGGTTGTCGGCACCGTTCACGGTGACCACGCCGTCGAAGGTCCGGTAGTACCCTTCCACGCTCCCCGTCCACCCCTCGGTGACCACCTCCACGCCGAGCTGGGCCTGGTCGGAGGTCACCACGGGCGCCCGGGCGCCGGCGGTGATCCACAGGTCGACCCCGATCGGGACCTCTTCGTCACGGAGCGAGTGCAGCGCCTGGGTGTAACGGCCCGCGGCCAGCTTCACCGCCACCGCGTCGCCCAGGAACCGCTTGACCGCCAGCCGGGGTGCTGGCTCGATCCACGGCTCCGCCGACGCCGGGTTCCACACGTCCACACGCCCGCCCAGCTCCACGCGCCAGTCGGCCGTTTCCCACTCCAGCTGGGCGTATCCGGCCGTGAGCCAGCCCCGGTCGGCGTTGGCCCGGAAGACCGTCCCCCCACTTTCGAAGCCGTTGTCGAACTCGATGCGGACCAGCTCTCCCCCAACGCCCAGCTCCGCAGTGCCCAGTGGGATCCCCAGGTCGAGCCCGCCCCGAACGTCGGAGATCCGGCTGCCGATCCGGGTATCCTCGAAGTCCGGGAACCCGATGCTCGTCTCGAAGGACGACGCCGAGACCCGACCGTCCACGCTCAGCCCGGCCAGCAGCCCGCGCCAGCGCGCACCGACGATCTCGTTCCCCCAGTCCAGGCGGAACGAGAGCGGGAAGTCCGCGGAGCGGCGCAGATCGAGTACGTCCTCGCCCGTGTAGCCGGTGACCGTCCATACGCCGTTGTCCGTCCACACCTCCACCGCGCCCTGGACATCCGTCAGGTGGTACGGGAAGTCGAAGAACGGGCGCAGCAGCACATCGAAGTACGAGCGCCGGAACGAGAGCCGCGCGTTCACGGGACCCAGGCCCAGCTTCCGGCTCCACGCCCGGGGCAGCCCGCCGGAGACGGCGGCCCGCGAAGCGAGCAGGGAGACACCGGCATCGACGCCCGGCTCCCCGTCGCCGGCATCGGTCTGCACGTCCAGCACCGATGAGACCCGGCCTCCGTACCTGGCGGGGAAGCCGCCGGCCAGCAGCTCGGCCCGATCGACCATGTCGGCGTTGAACACGCTGAACAGCCCACCGAGGTGGAACGGGTTGTAGATCGGGATCCCGTCGAGCAGGATCAGGTTCTGGTCCGCCGCGCCACCCCGGACGTTGAACGACGCCGAGAAGTCCGAGGTGGAGATCACGCCGGGCAGGACCTCCACGGCCCGGAGCACGTCGGCCTCGGCCAGCCCCGGCAGCCGCTCGATATCGGCTCCCGCAAGCTCCACTACCGTGGCGCCCACGTCTTCTTCGAACCGGGCCCGCTGGCGCCGCGCCACGACCCGCACGCCCTCCACTTCCAGCGCCGACGCTTCCAGCGTCACCGCCACCCGGATCGGTGACCCGGCCTCCACCGTCACGGGCCGCTCGAACGGGGCGTACCCCAGCGCCGCGACCCGGACCCGGTACTCGCCGGGCAGGAGCCCGGGGAGCCGGAACACCCCGGCGGCATCGGTCACCGCCCGCCGCACTACCGTGCCGGTCTGGTGCACCGATACCTCCGCCGCGGGCACCGCCAGGCCGTCCTCGCTCCGGACTTCGCCCACGATCATGCCCCGCTGCGCGGCCGCTGGCAGCACCCCGGCCACCAGTGCCGTCGCCACGGCGAGCACCGTCCACCACCGCCTCGTCATCGCCCGGTCAAACCCTGTGTCTCTGTCATGGCTCCGAGACCGGATACCCGCATCCGGGGCGGGCGTGCCATATACTACGCGCATGCGAAGTCGTGCGGAGATCCTGTTCCGGTGGACGGCGGCCTTGGCCGCGCTCCTGACGGTGGTGGCCGGTGGCGCGGCGGCATCGGGGATGGCGCCCGCGGCGTGGGCCATGCTCTTCTTTGTCTACCTGACCGGCGTCAGCTACGGCCTCGGCGAGATGGTCCGTCTCTTCGAACGTCACAAGCGGCGGTGCCAGGAGTGCCTGGAAGGGGCCGGCCCCCACATCCGGTGGTGGGCCACCCGTGTGGTGCTCGTGGTGGTGGTCTCCGCGCTCCCCGCACTCCTCCTGCTGCCGCTATTCTCGAACCTGCGCGGCTAGGTACCTCGACCGGAACCGCCGATTCCCGTATCTTCAGCGCCAGGCGAAGTCCACCGTGCAGAACCCGTGAGCATTCGTTCCTTCATCAGGCGGCTCCTACCCGGGCCGTCGAAGCCCGATTCGAAGCTCGACGACCCTCGCGCGCTGGGACGTGAGCGGTTCGAGGCGATCGTCGAGATCGCGGCCGACGCCATCATCTCGGTCGACGAGCGTCAGTCCATCCTCCTCTTCAACCGCGGCGCCGAGGAGATCTTCGGCTACGACCGCGAGGAGGTCCTCGGCGAGGCGCTCGACAGCCTCCTCCCCGAGCGCTTCCGGAACTCCCATTTCCGGCACCTCCAGCGGTTCGCCGAGGGGCCCGAGGCCGCCCGGCACATGGCGGAGCGCCGCGAGATCGCCGGGCTGCGCAAGGACGGCCGCGAGTTCCCCGCCGAGGCTTCCATCTCCCGCCTCGACACCCCCGACGGCCGCATCTTCACCGTGGTGCTGCGAGACGTGACGGAGCAGAAGAAGAACGAGCAGACCCAGCGGTTCCTGGCCAACGCCAGCTCCGTCCTGGCCCGCTCCCTCGACTACGAGGACACCATGGCCGGGCTCGCCCGGATCGCCATCCCGCACCTGGCCGACTGGTGCGCCATCGACGTCCTGGATGACGGGGGCCTGACACGGATCCAGGCAGCCCACACCGACCCCGCCCTCGACGAGCTGGCGCAGCGCCTGAAGGACTTCCCGCCCGAGCACACCCGACCCCACCCGTCGCTGACCGTCCTGGAGACCGGCGAGCCCGAGCTCATCGAGACGGTCTCCGACGACTTCCTCCGCGGGATCGCCGCCAGCGACGAGCACCTGGCGCTCCTGCGACGCCTCGGCGTCGGCTCCGTCCTGGTCGTTCCCCTCGTGGCCCGTAGCCGCACCCTCGGTGCATTCGCCCTCGTCTCCGACGATCCCGCCCGCCCCTTCGGCCCCGACGACGTGCTCCTGGCCGAGGAGCTCGGCCGCCGGGCCGCCCTCGCCGTCGACAACGCTCGCCTCTACCAGGAGGCCCGGGCAGCCGTGGCCGCCCGCGACGAGGTGCTGAGCGTGGTCTCCCACGACCTGGGCAACCCGCTCAGCGCGATCCGCGTCGCCGCCCGCGTCCTCGAACGGCTCCTCGCGTCCGGCCAGGTCGACCCGGCGCGCGAGCAGGTAACGTCGATCCGGGAGGCCGGCACCCAGATGGAGCGGCTGATCCGGGACCTCCTCGAGATCCGCCGCATCGAGTCCGGCCGGCTCCGGCTCGTCTGCCGGCCCGAGGAGGTCACCGAGCTGGTCGACCGGGCCATCCGCAGTCAGAAGGGGCTCGCCGCCGACCGGGACGTCACCCTCGAGCGGGTCCTGGCCCGCGGCCTGCCGGACGTCATCCGCGTCGACGCGGACCGGGTGCACCAGATCTTCGCCAACTTCATCGGCAACGCCCTGAAGTTCACGCCCCGGGGCGGCACCGTGACCGTGGGCGCCGAACCGTCGGAGGCGGGCGTCCGGTTCTGGGTCCGGGATACCGGCCCCGGCCTCTCGAGCCACGAGCTGCCCCACGTCTTCGACCGCTTCTGGCAGGCCGAGCAGCAGGGCAGCCACGGTGTGGGGCTCGGGCTCTCCATCGCCCGTGGACTCACCCAGGCCCACGGCGGCACTGTCCGCGTCGAGAGCGGTGACGGCCGCGGCTGCACCTTCTATTTCGAGCTCCCCGAACACGGCCCCGAAGGCTGAGATGACAGCCCCGCGGGTGGTAAATCGCCCGCAACCCCACTACATTGGGCCGCGAATCGATCGCAAAACTCTCTGGATGGCCGCGATGCCCAAGAACATCACGATCCTCCTCGCCGATGACCACGGCGTCCTCCGAGCGGGGCTCAAGTCCCTTCTCGATGCCGAGCCCGATCTTTCGGTGGTCGGAGAGGCCGACACCGGTGAGGACGCGATTGCGAAGGTGAAGGAGCTGGAGCCCGATATCGTGGTAATGGACCTCTCCATGCCCGGGATGGGCGGAATGGAGGCCACCCGCCGCGTCGCGGCCATGGACATCCCCACGAAGGTCCTCGTCCTCACCATGCACGCCGAGGAGGAGTTCCTCCTCCCCGTCCTCGATGCCGGTGGAAGCGGGTTCGTGCGCAAGACCAGCGCCGATGAAGACCTGACCCACGCCATCCGGACCGTGGCCCGCGACGAGGTCTTCCTCTACCCCAGCGCCGCCAAGCTCCTCCTGGAGCGCTACAAGGACGCCGACGCCGACGAGATGCGCGGCCCGCTGAGCAAGCTGACCGAGCGCGAGCGCGATGTACTGGCCATGACCGCCGAGGGGTTCAGCTCCAGCGAGATCGGCGAGAAGCTGTTCATCAGCCCGAAGACGGTGGACACCTACCGCAGCCGGATCATGGACAAGCTGCAGCTACGCCACCGCTCGGAGCTCGTCCGCTTCGCCCTCCAGACCGGGCTGCTGCGGGCCGAGCAGTAGCGCTCCGCGGGCTCAGCCCGCGTCCGACGCCCTCTCGAACGGATCCGCCGGCAGCGACGCCGCCGCTCCGGCTGCCGGCACCGCCGCCCGCACAGTGGTCCCCTCGCCACGCTCGCTCTCGATCTCCACCCGACCGCCCACGTACTCGGCCCGCTCCCGCATCCCGAACAGCCCGAGCCCCTGCTCCCCATCGTGGTCTCCGAGCACGGCATCCACGTCGAAGCCCACGCCATCGTCGGCTACGGTGGCCACGATCACGCCATCGCACCGCTCGAGCCGGACCTCGATCTCCCGGGCGGAGCTGTGCCGCAGCGCGTTCGCGATGGCCTCCTGCACGATCCGGTAGAGCGCCAGCTCTGCTTCCGGCGACTCGAGCCGGCCGACCCCCTCCGTGCGGACCGCCACCGGCGCCACCGCCGCATCGGCGATGTGCCGTACGTGGGACTCGATGGCCGGACCCAGCCCCAGCTCGTCGAGCGCTGGCGGACGCAGGCCCTGGGCGTAGCGGCGGAGGCCATCCGCCGTCTCCGCCAGCTCCTTGCGGACCTCTTCCAGGATGGCGTCGGTCGCCTCCGCATCCTTCAGCCCCCGGGCGAGGCGCAGCCGCATCAGGATCGCCGCCAACCGCTGCGACGCGTCATCGTGGAGCTCCAGCGAGATCCGGCGCCGCTCTTCCTCGGCGGCATTGAGCGCGCTGGCGGCCACGTCCCGGAGCCGGGAGCGGTAGTCGCCGAGCCGGTCCAGCATCCCGTTGGTCGCCCGGGTCAACCCTTCCATGTCCCGATCCGCCAGCGGCGAGTGGGGAACCCGGGCATCCACGTCGCCAGCCTGGACCCGGTCCACCGTCCGTTTGAGCTGCCGCAGCGGCTCCAGCGCCAGCTGGATGATCACGGCGTTCACGGCCACGCTGACCACCGCGCCCGCTACCGCTACCGCGATCATCGGCGGGACCGAAGACTCCGCGCGACCCAGTGTGATGGCGAGCCACGTGGCCAGCAGCGAGAACACCAGCACGATCACGGCGTTCGCCGCCAGGATCTTGTAGAACAGGGGTACCCGCAGCAGGCGCTCGACGAGGCCCGGCGGGCCTGTGCGCTCCAGGTCGCTCTCGGTGTCCGGTGTCATGGATGTGCGGGTGGTGACGGCGGATACGGTGGCGGAGCACGATCCCGCTCCGCCACCTGCGTCTGCACTGCAAGGTAACAGGCGCCCCGGCCGCCGTCAGTCAGGGGCGTTCCGCGTGAGCGGGTGGGGTTTTGCCCCGCACAGGCCTCCCGCGGCTCCCGTCAGCGGTCCCGCTGGTAGACCACCTTCCCGCCCAGGATCGTGTAGTCCACCTCGGCGTCCCGGATCTCGTCCACCGGCACCGCCATGATGTCCTTCGACAGGATCACCAGGTCGGCCAGCTTGCCGGTGCTGATCGAGCCCTTGAGATCCTCCTCGAACGCCGCGTACGCATTGTTCAGCGTGTACGTCTGGAGCGCCTGCTGGCGGTTCAGTCGCTGGTCCGGGTCGAAGACCGTGCCATCGGGCAGCTCCCGGGCCACGGTGGCCCAGAAGCTCGGGATGGGGTCCACGTCTTCCACCGGCGCGTCGGTTCCGTTGGTGACCACCGCCCCGCTCTGCCACAGATCCTGCCACCGGTAGGCCCCCTTGTTCGTCCGCTCCTCGCCCAGCCGGGTCGGCACCCACGGCCGGTCCGAGGTGGCGTGGATGCCCTGCATCGCCGCGATCACGCCCAGCTCGGCGAACCTCGGCAGGTCCGCCGGGTCGAGATGCTGCGCGTGCTCGATCCGCCACCGGGGGTCCTGCACGTCCGGATTCGCCTCGTACGCCCGCTCGTAGATGTCCAGCACCTCCCGGTTGGCCCGGTCACCGATGGCATGGGTGTTCAGCTGGAAGCCGTGCATCATGGCCAGCTCCGCCGTCCGCTCGATCTCCTGCACCGGCTCCAGCACCAGCCCCGTGCTCCGCGGCATGTCCGTGTACGGCTCCAGCATCCACGCCCCGTGGGCGCCCAACGCCCCGTCGATCTGCTTCTTGATCGACCGTACCGTCAGGCGATGGTCGCCCACCCCGATCATCCGGTAATCGGGCAGGTGCTCCTCCAGCTCCGCGTTCGAGGTCCGCACCATCACGTACAGCCGGATCGGAAGCTCGCCCGCCTCGGCCAGCTCCCGGAACCCGTCAATCGTGCCGAAGCCGGCGCCGGCGTCGTGGAAGGTGGTCACGCCCTTCGACAGCGCTTCCTCCGCCGCGAGCTCGACCACCCGCCGGAAATGCGCCTCCCGCTCTTCCGGGGTCCGGCCCGATTCCGAGCGTGCCCGGGCCGCGCCGACGGGGTCCTGGGCGTTCTCCCGCAGGAGTCCCGTCGGCTCGCCCCGTGCGTCCCGGACTACCTCCCCACCCTCCGGCGGCCGGTAGGCCCCATCGATCCCGGCCAGCTCCATGGCCCGGGCGTTCACCAGCGCGGCGTGCCCGCTGGCGTGAGTGAGCATCACCGGGTTCTCCGGCGACACCTCGCTCAGCCGACCGTGCGTCGGGACCCCCTCCACGGCGTCCGCCGGCACCCGGTCCCACTTCTCCTGATGCCAGCCGCGACCCAGGATCCACTCCCCCGGCTCCGCCTCCTCCGCGGCCGCCGCGACCATGGCCACGATATCGTCCCATGTCCGGGCCGTGGTCAGGTCAAGGTTCAGACGGGCCTCACCCACACCCATGAAGTGGCCGTGCCCCTCGATGAAGCCCGGGATCAGCAGGCGACCCTCCAGGTCGATCACCTCCGTATCGGGCCCGATCAGCGCGGACACCTCCCGGTTCGTGCCGACCTTCATGATCCGGTCGCCCAGAACCGCCACGGCCTCCGCCTCCGGCCGTACCGAGTCCATTGTCACCACGTGGCCATCCCGAAGTACCAGGTCCGCCTCCTGGGCCGGGGGACCACCACAGCCGAACAGGAACGCCGTCGCCAGCAGGAACGTCAACCGTCGCATATCTGATTCTCCGGGCTGAAACTTTCGAGGCCGGGCAGGGGACTACCGTCCAATCTGGCCACAGCGGCGCCCCTCCGAAAGGCGCCCCCTCCGCCTACCGTGTGCCCACGGAAACAAGGGTCTTCTCCAGGTTGGTCGAGAAGGCTCCGGACGCGGATCGATCAATGGGCTGATCGCACACCGGAGGACGGCACGCGGCTGTCCGTCCGGGAAACCGCACGAATCCCACCGCGACGGCGCAACGACGCGACGAACACAGCAGAAGCAAGCTATGAAGAAACCTCGCGGCGGATCCCGACCCGCGGCGCGAGGCCGCAATCCCATGGGGTCTCTGCTCGCCACCCTCGTCGC
>CAZSBL010000023.1:23577-31310 GCA_964605205.1 uncultured Gemmatimonadaceae bacterium | reverse complement strand
TCCGGATGGTCCAGGACTTCAGCCTCCGCTACCCGCTGGTGGACGGGCAGGGGAACTTCGGGTCCATCGACGGTGACAACGCGGCGGCGTATCGGTACACGGAAGCCCGGCTCATGGCCATCGCCGGGGAGCTGCTCCAGGACATCGACAAGGAGACCGTCGAGTTCACCGACACGTTCGACAACCAGCGGCAGGAGCCGCAGGTGCTGCCCACGGTGCTGCCGAACCTGCTGGTGAACGGCGCGTCGGGGATCGCGGTGGGGATGGCCACCAACATCCCGCCCCACAACCTGCGGGAGGTGGTAGCGGCCACGAACCACCTGATCGACCATCCGGACGCCACGGTCAACGACCTGATGGCCCACGTCCAGGGCCCCGACTTCCCCACCGCCGGGTTCATCTACGGTCGGGACGGGATCCGGGAGGCGTACGAGACGGGTCGGGGCCGGCTGGTCATGCGGGCGAAGGCCCAGGTCGAGGAGAACGAGGACGGGACCGACGCGAAGATCATCGTCACGGAGATCCCGTACCAGGTGAACAAGAGCCGGCTCATCGAGCAGATCGCGGCGCTGGTGCGGGAGAAGAAGGTCACCGACATCCGGGACCTCCGGGACGAGAGTGACCGTGACGGGATGCGGATCGTGGTCGAGCTGAAGCGTGACGCCATCCCGTACATCGTGCTGAACCAGCTCTTCAAGCACACCCAGATGCAGAGCACGTTCGGCGTCATCATGCTGGCGCTGGACAACGGTGTGCCGAAGGTCATGAACCTGAAGGAGCTCCTCGGCCACTTCATCGAGCACCGCCACGAGGTGGTGGTCCGCCGGAGCGAGTACGACCTCCAGAACGCCAGGGACCGGGAGCACATCCTCCAGGGGCTGAAGGTCGCCACCGACAACATCGACCGGGTGGTGGAGATCATCCGTGCCTCGAGCGACACGGAGGACGCCCGCAACTCGCTCATGGAGGAGTTCGAGCTGAGCGAAGTGCAGGCCCGCGCGATCCTGGACATGCGCCTGGCCCGACTGACGGGGCTCGAGATCGAGAAGCTGCAGGAGGAGATCGAGCAGGTTCTGGCCACCATCGAAGACCTGGAGGACATCCTCGGTGACCAGGATCGGCGCTACCGGATCATCAAGGAGGAGCTGGAGACCATCGCCGAGAAGTACGGTGATGAGCGTCGCACCCGGATCGAGGGTGAGACCAGCGACCTGAGCATCGAGGACCTGATCCCCGACGAGCCCATGGTCGTCACCCTCAGCCACACCGGCTACGTGAAGCGACTGCCGGTGGACACGTACCGGACCCAGCGCCGGGGCGGCCGCGGGCTGGTGGGGATGAAGACGAAGGACGACGACTGGGTCGAGCACCTCTTCGTGGCCCGCACCCACGACTACCTCATGGTCTTCACCCGCCGGGGCCACTGCTACTGGCTGAAGGTGCACCAGATCCCGGAGGCCGGCCGGGTGGCCCGGGGCAAGCCCATCATCAACCTGCTGGAGCTGGACCACGATGAGGAGGTCGCCTCCGTGGTCCCGGTGCGGGAGTTCACCGAGGACCGCAACCTCATCTTCGCCACCCGGAAGGGCACGGTGAAGAAGAGCGCGCTCAGCGACTACCGGCATATCCGGGTCACGGGCGTGAACGCCATCAACATCGACCAGGATGACGAGCTCATCGACGTCCAGATCACCGATGGGGAGGACCAGGTGATCCTGGCCACTCACGAGGGGATGGCGATCCGGTTCCACGAGTCGGACGCCCGTCAGATGGGCCGGGCCACCCGCGGCGTCCGTGGGATCCGGCTGGGCACGAAGGACGACTACGTGGTCTCCATGGTGATCCGCCGGTCCGGTCCCCCCCTCGAGGACGAGGAGGGGAACCCGATCCAGCCCACGCTGCTGGTGGTGAGCGAGAAGGGGATGGGCAAGCGCAGCCTGGTCGATGACTACCGGCTCCAGGGCCGGGGCGGGAAGGGCGTCATCAACCTGAACATCACCGGGAAGACCGGGAAGGTGGTGGCGGTTAAGGGGGTCAACCCCGGCGACGAGATGGTCATGATCACCCGGAACGGCGTGGTCAACCGCCAGCCCGTGGGCGAGATCCGGGTCATCGGCCGGAACACGCAGGGCGTGCGGTTGATCAACCTCGACAAGGGAGACGAGGTGATGGACGTGGCCCGGCTCCGGCCCGATGAGGAGACCGACGAGGCGCTGGAGGACGAGGCCGGCGAGCCCATCGCCGTGGTGGAGGGCGAGGAGGTGGCCGCCGAGGCCGGAGAGGAGTCGTGACCGGCCCCGCCGTCGACCAGCTCGTCTCCGTAGACAGCATCCGCCGGGCGGCGCTGGGGCTCGAGGGGGTGGCGGTCCGCACCCCGCTCCTGTCCAGCCCGTGGCTGGCGGAGGAGCTCGGGGTGGATGTGCGGCTCAAGTGCGAGTCTTTCCAGCCCATCGGCGCCTTCAAGCTCCGGGGCGCATACACCATGGTGGCGCGGCTGACGGAGGAGGAGCGGGCCCGGGGCGTCATCACCTACTCCAGCGGGAACCACGCCCAGGCGGTGGCGTTCGCCGCTCGGGCGTTCGGGATCGATGCCGTGATCGTCATGCCGGAGAACGCGCCCGCCATCAAGGTGGCGGGCACGAAGCGGTTGGGCGCCGAGGTCATCGAGCGCGGCACCACGTCGCTGGCCCGCCGGGAGAAGGCCGAGGAGGTCCAGGCGGAGCGAGGGCTCACCATGATCCCGCCGTTCGACCACCCGGACATCATCGCCGGGCAGGGCACCATGGCGCTGGAGATCCTCGAAGACTGGCCCGAGGTCGAGACCATCGTAGCCCCCATCGGCGGTGGCGGGATGATCAGCGGGGTGGGCGCGTACGTGAAGCAGACGCGACCCGAAGTGCGGGTCATCGGTGTGGAGCCGGTAGGCGCGCCGGCCATGCGCCGCAGCCTCGACGCCGACGAGATCATCACCCTGGAGAGCATCGACAGCATCGCCGATGGGCTCGTGCCCGTCCGTCCCGGAGACCTCACGTTCGCCCACACCCGGGCGTTCGCCGATGACGTGGTGCTGGTCGACGACGACGCTATCCGCGACGCCGCGCGTGGCCTCTTCCTGCGCGGCAAGCTCGTGGTCGAGTACTCCGGTGCGGCCGCGGTGGCCGCGCTCCGGTCCGGCGCCGCCCCGGCGGCCGGCCCCGTGGCGGCGGTCATCTCCGGCGGGAACATGGACCCGTCGCTGATCCCGGAGCTCCTGACCCCGGCGTGACGGAACGGCGACCCGCTGGTGACAGGCCCGACCCGGCCCGCGCCTTGCAACCGTGTCGGGCCGTGGTTCAATTCCATGCTCGCTCCTGCTCCATTGACCCGGTATCGCCATGACACGTTTGCTCGAGCTCACGCTGGTGGTCGCGCTGGTCGCGGCCTGCGCGCCCCCGGCCCCCGAAGCGGTGGCCCCCGAAGCGGTGGACCCGGGCCCGTTCAGCGTGATCCTGCTGATCGCCGATGGCGCGGGGCTCAACTACTGGAGCGCCGCCCGGATGGCGCTCCCCTCGCTGGCCATCGAAGCGATGCCGGTGGTGGGGCTGGTGGGCACGGCGTCGGCGAACAGCCGTGTCACCGACAGTGCGGCCGGCGCCACGGCGTTCGCTTCCGGCGTCAAGACGTACAACGGCGCCATCGGCATGGCGGCCGACACCACGGTGGTGGAGACGGTGCTGGAGCGTGCGGAGGCCCGTGGCAAGGCCACGGGGCTCGTGGCCACGGCCACCATCACCCACGCCACGCCCGCGGCGTTCGCGGCCCACGTGCCCAGCCGGAACCTTCACAACGCCATCGCGGAGCAGCTGGCCGAGGCCGAGCTGGAGGTCATGCTCGGCGGCGGTCGGGCCTTCTTCGACCCGGAGTCTCGCCCGGATGGCCTGGACCTCCTGGATCGGCTCCGGCGTCGCGGCACGGTGGTGGACTCCGCGGCCGGGCTCGCGGGGCTCGACCTCACGAACGTGGATCGGCTGTACGGCTTCACCGCCGAGCAGCAGCCGCGGGCCGCGGCCCAGCGAACTCCGCCGCTGGCCAACCTGACCGGGATGGCGCTGGAGGTCCTGGCCCGCGAAGATGACGGTTTCTTCCTCATGGTCGAAGGCTCCCAGATCGACTGGCGCGGCCACGACCACGCGCCGTTCTCCGAGCTGATGCCGGAGCTCCGTGATTTCAATGATGCCGTCACCACGGCGCTGGCCTTCCAGGAGCGACGCCCGAACACACTGGTGATCGTCGTCGCGGACCACGAGACGGGTGGGCTCGCGCTGCATCCGGACGCCATGGGCGTCTTCCGGGCCCACTACACCACCGGTGGCCACACGGCGGGGCTGGTCCCGCTCTTCGCCCGCGGCCCCGGCGCCGAGGCGTTCGCCGGGATCCGGGAGAACGACGCTGTCGGCCGCCTGCTCCTCGAGATGATCCAGCGGGACGGCGAGACGCTGGCCCCGTAGCGTGGGCATCACCGACGTGCCCGGGATCCGGGTCGGTCACGCCACCGATCCCGACGCCCGGACGGGCTGCACCGTGGTCCTGGGACCGTTCCGGGTCGCCTCCGACGTCCGGGGCGCCGGTACCGGCACCCGCGAGATCCTGGCCGCGACCCCGCGCCACCTGGTGGATCGGGTGGATGCCATCCTCCTGACCGGCGGCTCCGCCTTCGGGCTCGCCGCGGCCGATGGCGTCATGGCGTGGCTCGAGGAGCAGGGCCGCGGCTACGACACCGGTGTGGCCCGGGTGCCCATCGTGCCCGCCGCCGTGATCTTCGACCTGGCCGTGGGCGCCGATCGGCGGCCCGACGCCGCCATGGGCCGGGCCGCGTGCCAGGCCGCCGCCGGGCAGGGGGGCGCGGGCCCCGCAGCCGAGGGGCGAGTGGGCGCGGGCACGGGGGCCACCGTGGGGATACGCCGGGATCCGCTGCGCCCCGACCCCGGCGGTGTGGGGACCGCGGCGGTCTCCGGCTCGGGCTTCACCGTGGGCGCGCTGGCCGTGGTCAACGCCCTCGGCGACGTGCTGGACGCGGAGGGTCGGATCCTGGCCGGGACCCGCGGCCCCGATGGCGCGTTCCTCGACGCGGCGAGGATGGCCCGGGAGGCGACGGCGGGGCCCGGGCCGCTGGGCACGAACACCACCCTCTGCGTGGTGGCTACCGACGCGCCGGTGGACCGGCTCACCCTCGAGGCGCTGGCCCGGGCGGGCTCGGCGGGGATGGCCCGGCGCGTCTCGCCGCCCCACACACCCTTCGATGGCGACGTGGTGTTCGCGGTCTCCACGGCGGAGACCGTCGAGCCGGCGCCGCCGGAGCGGACGCTGGCATTGAGCGCCCTCACCACCGCGGCCGTGGCCGAAGCCATCGAGCGGGCCGTGCGGGCGGCCGGGGACGGCGGCGCATGACGCGGCTCGTCCTCTTCGATGTCGACGGCACGCTGGTCAGCGCCCACGGCGCCGGATCACGCTCGGTGCGGGAGGCGCTCATCGAGGTGTACGGGCGCACCGGCCCCATCGACAGCTACGATTTCCACGGCCGCACGGACCCGCAGATCGTGCGGGAGCTCATGCGCCTGGCCGGTCTCGAAGATGAAGAAATCGACGCGGGAATGGACCGGCTCTGGTCGCTCTATCTGGCCCGGCTCGAGGGCGAGCTCGAGAAGCCCACCACCGAAGTCGAAGTCCTCCCGGGCGTGGTCGAGCTGCTGGACGCGCTGCACGAGACGCAGGATGACCTGGTGGCGCTCCTGACCGGCAACATCGAGCCCGGCGCCGAGCTCAAGCTCTCCGCCGCCGACCTCTGGCACCGGTTCGACTTCGGCGCCTACGGCAGCGACCACGAGCGGCGCGACCGGCTCCCGGCCATCGCCGTGGAAAGGGCCCGCGAAGCCACCGGGCTCGAGTTCTCCGGTCGCAGCGTGGTGATCATCGGTGACACGCCGTTCGATGTCCATTGCGGCCGCGCCCTCGGCGTCTGGGCGGTGGCGGTGGCCACCGGGAAACACTCCGTCACCGAGCTGGAAGAGGCCGGCGCCGACGTGGTGCTCGACAGCCTGGCAGACACCCGGCGGACTCTGGAAGCCATCGTCGCCGGCGAGGCCGGCTGACCCACACGAGGGTTGTACGCCGCCGGGGACCCCGCCATCTTCTGCCGGGTATGTGAGCCTGTGAAGCCTCGTAGGAAATCCGGCGAAGTCACCTGAAGACGGGAGTGAGTGCACGTGGCGCAGAGTCAGCGGAAGGGAAAGCAGGGCCAGGGCGGGAACACCGCCTTTTACGGCGTGCTGGGCGTGATCGGGGTGGTCGGGGTCGCGGCCATCGGCTACGCGGTCATGAGCGGGAGCGGCACGGCCGCCACGGAGCTGGTGGAGATGGACGTCTCCAGCGCCCGGGAGCTGTACGAGATGGCGGCCCCGGTCACCATCGGACCGGCGGACGCCCCGGTAAAGGTGGTCGAGTTCGCCGACTACCAGTGCCCGGCGTGTGGCGATTTCTCGCTCCGGGCGCGGCCGGCCATCCTGGAGCAGTACCTGAGCACCGGGCGGGTCCAGTTCGTCTTTTACGACTTCCCGCTGGTCAGCATCCACGACAAGGCCGTGCTCGCGGCCCGCGCCGCCCGCTGCGCTGGCGCGCAGGAGCTCCCGTCCGAGCGCCACGGCGCGTTCTGGGCGTACCACGACAAGCTGTTCCAGGAGCAGGGCGGCTGGGCGTACAAGCAGGGGTCCGTGGTCGGCGACTTCGTCGATTACGCCGGCGAGATCGGGCTGGATGAGGACGCCTTCGAGACGTGCCTGAAGAGCGACCGGTTCGCTGACGTGGTCACCGCCAACCGCCGCCTCGGTGATCAGCTCCGGATCAGCAGCACCCCGACGGTGCTCGTCAACAATCGCCGCGTACAGGACTGGCGGCCGATCCAGCTCGCCCGCGTGATCGAGCAGGCCCTCGGCGCCGCGCGTGAGGACCAGCCCGACACCCGGTGACGATCCCCCGCACCCGGATGGTGGTGGCGACGCTGGCGCTGATCGGCGCCTTCGTTGCCGCGTACCTCTTCCTCTACAAGATCGGCGCGTTCGGCGCCATCGCGTGCGGCGATGACGGCTGCGAGGTCGTCCAGAACTCGCCCTGGGCCTACTTCCTCGGCGTGCCCGTGGCCGCCTGGGGACTGGCCGGCTACGTGGGGATCTTCGTCGTCGCCTTCCTCGGCACCCAGCCACGCTTCGCCGACCGACGCTGGATATCCCTGGCGCTGATCACCCTCACCGGGCTGGCGTTCCTCTTCTCGATCTACCTGAGCGTGCTCGAGGAGTTCGTCATCCACGCGTGGTGCCAGTGGTGCATCGTGTCGGCGATCATCAGTACGCTGGCGTTCGGGTTCTCGCTCGCGGAGATCGGTCTGCTGAGGAGAGGCGAGGTCCGCTAGGGATCGCCGACGGCCGGCCGCGGAGCGGCCGGCAACAGGCGCCGCCTGGCGGCGGCGCAACAGGCGGCCCATTCGGGCCGCAACAGGCCGCCTTCGGCGGCAACAGGCTCCCTTCGGTCGCAAAGGCTCGCTTCGCTCGCAACAGGCGCGGCTTCGCCGGCGCAAGAGGCCGCCTTCGGCGGCAAGGGTTGGGGCTCGCTTCGCTCGCCGTGCGCGCCTTCGGCGCGGGGGGAGGGAGACCAACCTTCCGGCGCGGCCAACCTTCCGGCGCGGCCAACCTTCCGGCGCGGCC
>CAZSBL010000023.1:0-23477 GCA_964605205.1 uncultured Gemmatimonadaceae bacterium | reverse complement strand
GACCAACCTTCCGGCGCGGCCAACCTTCCGGCGCGGCCAACCTTCCGGCGCGGCCAACCCGACCCATTCCGCCATTCCGATGCCCCGTTGCGTGCGCCATTGTCCGGGTATGAGTGGAGACGATGAACCGCGGGTGGTGAAGCTCGCAGAGCAGTATCAGGCCTGGTGTCTGAAGTGGGAGCGGCGGCTGAGTCGCTGGCCGCGGACGTGGGACCAGATCGAGGGGACGTCGTCGTCGATCATCGCGAATCTGGGGGAGGCGCTGGACTCGGAGACCATGGCACAGAAGCGGAAGTACTTCGGCTACACAAAGGCATCGGCGGGGGAGGGGCTGCGGCTGGTGACCGGGGCGAGGCGGAACGGGATGCTCCCGCCGGATGCCGGCGCCGAGGGTCTCCGCCTCCTCCGCGACATCCGTTGGGACGCGATCCGCCTGATCCGCTGGACGCGTCGATGAACCGTGGCGCGGCCCGCGTCGGCGGGTGAGCGCCCGCGAGGCCGAAGGCCGAGCGCACGCCGCGCCAGCGGCACCCCTTGCCGCCGAAGGCGGCCTGTTGCACCGCCGCCAGGCGGTGCCTGTTGCGGCCGAAGGCCGCCGTTGCTGGCTGCGTAGCGCCGGCCTGTTGCGCGCGGAGCGCGCCTGATGCGAGCCCGCAGGGCGAGCCTCTTGCGGCCCGGTACGGGCCGCCCGTTGCGCGCCCGGATCAACGCCGAAGCGGCAGCCTTACCAGTGCGCCCTCACGGCCCACCCCCGTCCCCCGCCAGTGCGCCGTCCAGCACATCACTCCACTCCTGCATCGACTTCACCCCCACCATCTGATTCACCACCTGCTGGTCCTTCATGATGATGAACGTGGGGGTGCCGGTGATGCCCGCGCTGACGGCGGAGCCCAGGTCCTGGAGGATGAGCGACGCGACCTGGTCGTCGCGGGTGCACGTCTGGAACTCCTCGACCGGGATGCCGAGGTCGGTGGCGTAGCGGGCGAAGAGGGCCTGCGGGTCGTCGGCCTCGGTCCAGCGGTCCTGCTCGGCGAAGAGGCGGTCGTGCATCGCCCAGAAGCGGTCGCCGGCGGCGCCCGCGCAGAGGGCGGCCTCCGCGGCGTGCCACGCCAGCGGATGGTTGTGCATCGGCAGGTTCACGAAGACCCACTGCACCTGGCCGGTAGCCACGTACTTGTCGTTGAGCTCGGGACCGACCTGCTCGGCGAACCGGGCGCAGTACGGGCATTGGAAATCGGCGATCTCGAACACCACCACCGTGGCGTTTTCGCCGCCCTTCGTCCGGCTCTCGAGGGCGCGCTGCACGGCGGGCGGCTGTGTTTCCGCCACGGCTTCGGCCTGTGTGGTCTGGGCCGCCGCCGGGGCGGGCGCGCTCATGGCCAGCGCGACGGCCGTCAGTACGACGGCCGTGGCCGCCGCGAGCCGGATGGGGCCCCTTCGTTCCTGCATTCTGCCTCCATGTCGGGTAGGGGTCGTAAGTGCGGGTGCTCGCTCACCGTACCCCGGCGGGGGCCGGAGAGTGCCTTCGGGCCCGCGCCGGCGGATTGGGCCGGCGAACTCGAGCGTTCTGGTGGCGCTGGGGCTCGATGGGGCACCGGGCGGTGTGGCACCGGGCGATACGGCATTCGCCGCTCCGGGCGGTACGGTATTCGCCGCTCCGGTCAGCCTCGGGCAGCCTTCCTTGCGCGCTCCAGCGGCCAGGCGTCCACAACGGGCGGGGGCCATTCGCCCACCCGGGCGGCCTCCACCAGCCGGTTTGCCTCCAGCTCGGCGGTCCGGGCGATGGCCGGGTTCACCCACCCCTCGGTCACGGCGTGCTCCAGCTCTTCGCGGTCCAGGACGTGGACGTCGCCATCGAGATCCACGAAGACATCGAGGAAGAGGTCGGTGGTGAGCCAGACGTCGCCGGCCTCGTGGCGCTCCGAGGCCGGTGGCCCCGGTGCGTTCGGTGCGGCCGGCGCGTGGGAGGCGCGGCGGGCCAGCTCGGCGTCGCTAGGGGTTCCGGGAGCCGGGGGCGCGGCGTCCAGCTCCACCGTTGTAAGGATGTTGGCGTAGTAGCCGGTGAAGCGGCCATCGGGGGTGTGGAACCGACCGATATCGTGGTGACGGCCGGGGAACGTGAACCAGACCACGGGCGAGCCCGGCTCGAGGACGGTGCGGCCGGCCACTACGGTGGGGCGGCTCACGCCGGCGGCGGGCATGAGGGTGACCAGCCCGTCATGGCCCTCGTGGACCAGGGTCTGGTGGAAGACCTCCTCGCGGTCCGGCGGGCGCCGGTAGCGGATCCGGACCGGGCGCGGCAGCGACGGCGTCAGTCGTAGAACCCCTCGCCGGCCTCGGCCTTCCGGCGGAGCAGCGCGGCGGGCTCGTAGCGGAGCCCGAACTCCCGCTCGAACGACTCCAGCTTGGCCAGCACGGTCCTGATGCCCAGCGTGTCGGCGTACCGCAGGAGCCCGCCGCGGAAGGGCGGGAACCCGGTGCCGGTGATCATGGCCAGGTCCACGTCGCCGGGGCGCTTCGCGATCCCCTCATCGAGGATGCGGGCGGCCTCGTTGACCATGGGGAGCACGCACCGGTCCACCACCTCCCGCTGGGGCAGCGAGGTCTGGCTGCCACCGATGATGTCGGCCAGCGCGTCGTACACCGACGGGTCCGGGTGCTGCTCCTTCCCGTCCTCGTAGACGTAGAATCCCTTCTGGTTCTTCTTCCCGAGTCTGTCGGTCTCGTCGCCCAGCTTCGTGAGCGCGGGCGCGGCCTTCATCCGCTCCGGGTAGGCGTCCTCCATGGTCTGCCCCGCGTGGCGGGCGATGTCGAGCCCCACCTCGTCCAGTAGCCGGAGCGGGCCCATGGGCATCCCGAAGTCCTTCAGCGCCTCGTCCAGCTCGGCCATGGACGCACCGGCGCCGATCAGGAAGCCGGCCTCGTTCAGGTACGGTGTCAGGATCCGGTTCACCAGGAACCCGGGCCCGTCCTTCACGATCACTGGCGTCTTGCCGAGCCCCCGGACCAGGCTGAAGATCGTGGCGGTAGCCTCGTCCGACGTCGCCTCCCCCCGGATGATCTCCACCAGCGGCATCTTGTGGACGGGGTTGAAGAAGTGCATCCCGGCGAAGTTCTCCGGCCGATCCAGCTCGCTCGCCATCTCGGTGATGGAGAGCGACGACGTGTTGCTGGTCAGCACCGCGTCGGGCCCGACCTCCGCCTCCGTCTCCTTCAGGACATTCTTCTTTACGTCCATCCGCTCCACCACGGCCTCCACCACCAGCTCCACGGTGCCGAAGCCGGTGTAGTCGAGGGCCGGGGAGATGGCGTCCATGCGCCGATCCGCCTCCCGCTCTTCCAGCTTGTGCTTCTTCACGAGCTTGTCGAACATCGAGCGGGCGTGCTGGAGCCCGTCGGTGAGCGGCTCCTGCTCGATGTCCTTGAGGCGGACAGTGAACCCGTTGTACGCCAGCAGCTGGGCGATCCCGCCGCCCATCACGCCGGCGCCGAGCACCGCCACCCGCTCCACGTCGCGCGCCTCGGCGTCGGGGCCCGCCTTCTTGGCCCCCTCCATGAGGTGGTAGACGTGGATCAGGTTCTTCGACTCCTCGGTGACGATGAGCTCGCCGAGGGCCTTCGCCTCGATGGCCAGCGCCTTCTCCAGACTCTTGCCCGCCGACTCCTTCATGACCTCGATGGCCTTCAGCGGCGCGGGGTACTTCCCCTTGGTCTGCTTCATGACCTGCTTGCGCGCCTGCTTCAGGATCAGCGCCCGGCCCGGTGGCGTGGCCTCCGCCAGTCGCTGCAGCCGACCGGGGCCGTTGCGACTCGGCGGTGAGCCGCCGTCGGCCATGGTGCGAGCGATCTCCGCGGCCCGGTCGTGGAGCACGCCCGGGTGCATCCGCTCGTGGATCAGCCCGGTCCTGTACGCCTTGCGTACGCTGACCCGCTTCCCGGCCAGGATGATGTCGGAGGCGGCAATGAGCCCGATGACGCGGGGCAGCCGCGTCGTGCCGCCGAAGCCCGGCAGGATCCCGAGCTGGATCTCCGGCAGCCCGATCTTCGTCTCGTCGCGGTCGGCGGCGAGCCGGACGTCACACGCCAGGATCAGCTCCGTCCCGCCGCCCAGACAGGTGCCGTCCACCGCCGCGATGGTGGGAACGGGCAGCTCGTGGAGCCGCTGGAACACCGCCTGCCCCTGCCGCGCCTTCGCCTCGCCCTCCGCCGGGTCGGTGATACCCTCGATCTCGCCCACGTCGGCGCCGGCAATGAAGGTGCCGTCCTTCCCGCTCCGGACCACCAACGCCCGGATCTCTCCACCCGCCGCACGCTCCTCCACCTGGCCGAGCAGCCCGTCGAGCCGCTCCATGACCGGCGTAGTGAGGATGTTCTGCGGTCTGTCCGGGTGGTCGAAAACGAGCCAGGCGACGCCGTCGCCGTCCACCTCCAGCGTCAGCGCCGCCTGGTTCGTCGTGCGGGTCTGTTCAGGCACCATCACCTCATATCTGCTGGCGCACCTCTGCGTTGTCCGCTGTCAGCTCCACCATGAGGGAATCGCCATCGACCTCGACGGGAAGGTTCCAGTACAGCTCGTCGAACTGGCGTCCGTACCGCGCGGTCACCCACCACTGCCCGGAGGCTACGCCGTTGAACCGGGCGATGCCACTCGCGTCGGTGGTGTCCTGTAGCTCTTCCCGGCCCAGCTCCTCGTAGCGAGCGAAGAAGATCGAGTCGACGGGCGCGAAGGCTTCATCCGCCCAGTTTCTCCGCGCGATGGTGATCTCCCGCGAAGACGTGTTCAGCCGCTGCTGCAGGTCGGTGAACTCCTCGAACGCCTCGCTGGATGCCTCCTCGAGATCGCTCGCGATCCCCTCCACCTCGTTGAACTCCTGGAAGAGGGCGAAGTACTGGCCGGAGCTCTGGTCCAGCCCTTCCATGGCGTTGGAGATCTCCTGGAGGCTGTCACGCATTATCGACCACTCGGCTTCCGCTTCACGCCACTCCTGCTGCGCGGCGATCACGCGTTCCCGAAGCTCGAAGATCGAGTCCGGGATCTGGGGCTCCGGCTCGGGAAACGCCTGCTCCAGGGAGTCGAAGATGGCGTCACGGTCGAAGGGGATCAGCCGGACCGGTATCTCGCTCAGCGTCACGGTCTCCGTCGTCCCGTCGGCCATCTCCTGTTCCAACTGGGCCTGGACGACAATTTCGCCACCGCCGCAGGCGGCGAGGCTCGTGGCGGCCATGGCGGTGGCCAGAATCAACGCTCGTTTCATTGTGGAATCTCTCGGGGATCGATGAGTTTCGGAAGGGTCCAAAAGTAGGGAACGGCCCGGCGGCGATCAAGGCTGCACGGCGTCCCGGGCCCCCCGGGGGCCCACCACGGATCGCGCCGGCGCGCCCAAACCGGCCGCGGCTTCACGGAGCCGAGCCGCACCGATGTCAAGCGCCGGCCACGGCTCCGGCACTCGGCCGAGCGCCAGATCCAGCGCCATCTCCGCCGCCCGGGCCTCGGGCCTCGCCAGCGCCCCGAGCCGGAGCCCCCGGTGGCGTCGCGCCACCCGCTCAAGCACGGGCGCCGGCACAGCGTCGCGGGCCGCGCGAACCGCCGCCTCGATCCGCGCCGCGTACTCCGCCGCCGCGGTCGGGGTGGCCACCACCCGCACCACCAGCGCGCCGCCCTGGCCGTGGCGGATCACCTCGTGGCTCGCGGTGAAGCTCTCCGGACGATCCACACCGGGGGCCACGGCATCGACCGCCACCGCGCCCAGCAGCCGGATCGCCTCCAGGTCCGCGTCGACCCCGAACGGGAACGCCACCGCCAGCCACGCCGTGACCGTGTTCCGCTCCACGTACCGGCGCCCGGCCGCGGTCACGCGGGGCGCCGGGATCCGGGGACGCGGTCCGTCCGGGATCCACCGTTCCAGCTCCCGGGCCACGGCCCGGGGCTCCACCGGCGCCAGCGCCGCGGCGTGGACCAGCCGCGGGGCGAACCGATGGGCGCCCGCCCGGACATCCGCCAGGTCGAAGAACGCGATTGTCTCGCGAACGCCGCACGCGGGTCCAAGCCAACCGGAGGCCAGTGAGTCATCGTGGAGTGCCCGCCGGACCGCGAGCCGCGCCTGCCACGCCGGGCTGGCCTGCTCGAGCTGGAGCGACGCCGCCAGCCGGTCCCGGGCCCGCGCCAGGTCGTCGGCCCCGGGTCCGGGACGGAAGAGACCATCCAGGAAGACCGCCAGCGCCGATGCCCACCCGTCCCGGGCGACCAGCAGCGTGAACGTGAACGCCGCCGGCGAGCAGTCCACCCGGGCCCGGGCCCCCAGGGAGTCCAGCGCCGGCCGGACCGCCTCCAGTGCCGTCATGGCGCTCAGGAGCGTGAGCCCCTCCGTGCCCGGCAGCTCCCAGGCGCTGCCCGGGGCCACCACCGCCACCGCCAGCGCCGTCGCCTCCGGGTCCTCCACCACCGCCACCCGTGGTGGCGGGGTCGGGGAGGGGGCCTGCGGCCCGCCGCAGGATAGCGTGGCCAGGACGAGTGCCAGCTCCACACACGCGGTCTTGACCGTGCTGGACGTGTTCGACATGCCTACGTCCCCGCCACCGTGGCCGGCGTCTCCAGGACCGCCGTGAGTAGCGTCCGGACCTCGGCCACCGTCACCGCCTCGAGCCGTCGGAGGTAGTCATCGGGGCGGGTCCCGGCGCCGAAGCGCTCGGCCACGGCGCCGATCAGCTCCGCCTTGCCTTCAGCGGTGCGCGCCTCCAGCAGGAGGCGGCGCCGGACGGCGGTCCGGGCGGTGGCCACCGCCTCGGGGCCGACCAGCGCCGTCGCCTCGGCGATCAGTCGACGGAGGTAGCGGCGAACATCGGTTGCGGGCAGGCTCGCCGAGTCCTGGACGGCGAGATCGCTGATCCCGGCGGTGGCGGCCACCACGGTGTCTCCCGGGGTGGCGGCCCCGATCAGCGCCAGCGCCGGAGCCGGGGAGTGCCACGCCTCCACCGTCCCGTGGCGGAGCGTGGAGCCAGCCAGCCGCTGACGCACCAGCTCCGCGGTCACCTCCAGGACGGCCCCGCCCTCGGCGGGGAAGGCGATCCCACCCCACTCGCGGTGGACCCGGGGCCGGGCCTCTTCCGCCCTCTCAACCGTGGCCGCCAGGGGGACGGAGGCGTCGTCGAGGGGTGGGGTGTCCGGGGTGGGCCAGTGGGCGAACGCCGAACGGATCACCACGTCCGGCACCGCCCCTACCAGGACCACCCGGATCCGGCCGTGGCTATAGAGCCGGGCGCGCAGCCAGCGCACCGCCTCCGGGCTCAGACGGGTGGCGGTGGCCCCCGTCGGCTCGGGACCGCCGTAGAGCCCGTGGCGGAGGAACCGCCGAATTCGTGGGCCGGGCTGCTCGAGACGGGCCAGGACCCGGCCCTCCGCCCGTGCCCGTGCCCGGCGGAGCGGGGTGACGCCCAGATCCGGAGGCCCCGTGGCGTGGCGAAGGATCGCGACCAGGGCGTCGAAGGCGGTGACGGGCCCGGTGACCACCAGTACGGCGTGACCGTCCTCGTGGCGGAACCGCACCGACGCCCCGAATTGATGGGCCCTGGCCTGCGCGCCCGGACGGGCCAGCTCCTGGAGCAGCTCCACGGCGCCCTCCGGGAGGTCCGCCGGCACCGGTGAGGAGAGGCGGAGTGCCACCAGCGGGCCGTCCTGACGGTGCACCCGCACTTCGGGCCCATGATCGGGCTGCACCGGACGCGTGTCCAGCGGCGACTGGGTGAGCAGGGCGGCCAGGAGAAGCGGTAGCATGGTCATCCAAACAGAAGCACCCCGGGAAGGGAACCTCCCGGGGCGAGCATTTCGGTGGCTGTCACGCGGCGCGGAGCGTGGCCCCCGTCTAGAAGCGGAGCACGTCCGAGAGCACGTACTCGTCCGGGTCCACGGCGCGGCCGTTCACGATCACCTCGTAGTGGATGCTCGGACTCGTGACCAGCCCCGTGGAGCCCACCTCGGCGATCTTCTGCCATCGGTCCACCGTCTGACCCCGTCGCACCACCAGGCTGCCGCGCGCCAGGTGCGCGTAGCGCGTGATCACGCCGTTGCCGTGGTTGATGTCGATCATGTAGCCGTAGTCACCGCCGGTGTTGCCGGCGTAGACCACCGTGCCCTTCGCCGCCGCCACCACCGGCGTCCCGCGGCGGGCCACAATGTCGATCCCCTCGTGCGGACGATGCACGTTCAGAATCGGGTGCATCCGGCTGTGCGAGAAGCCGCTCGAGACATAGCTCGGCTCCTCTCCCGTGGGCAGGATCGACGGCGTTCGCTCCCAGACGTCCACCTGGTAGGCCAGGGAGTCCGTCGCCTCGGACCAGCTCGATGACAGCAGCTCGGCACGCCGGATCAGCGAGGTCAGGTCCTGCGTGGTCCCGAACGTCAGCTCGGCCAGCGGCCGGTCCACGTGCCACAGCGGATTGCTTTCCACCGTCCGCGACCCGGGACCCCCGATACCGGCCAGCTTCACGTCTTCGTCCAACGGCTCCAGGTTCGCCAGCAGCCGGTACCGCTCATCCTTCTCCGACAGGTTGCTCAGCGTCGACTCCAGAGCGTTCATCTCCTGCCGGATCTGGTCGATCTCCTCCACCAGCAGCGCGTTGGCCTCCGCCAGCCTCACCGCCTCCTGCCGCTCACTCTCCTGCAGGAAGAAACCTACCGACAGGCCCGTCAGCACCAGCACCAGCACTACCGCCAGTGTGGCGGCGGCGTAGAAACCCCGCCGCGAAAGCCGGTACTGCTTGACTCCCGTCTGGTCGTCCGCGACGACCATCAGCGTCCAGTGGCGGCGTTGTGCCATAGAGGGGATCAGGTCCGGTGAGTGGTCAATGCCCATCGACCTCCGCGACGAGGGCTAGGATAGAGGGTCCGTTCCGCAACCGTCAAGATCGATTCGTACGAGCACGAGGCTGCAAGGCGTGTTCCCGAGACCGCTAAAATCGCCCAACTTACTGCGCGCCAGTGAGTTGTCCGCCTCGGAAGTAGGTGGTTTCCGCATCGATTACCCCCGGTTTCGGGCACTTTTTTCCGCCGCCCGGCAGCTATTTCGTTTCGGGTCGAGGGAACAGGACATCGCCCCGAGCTACGCTCCGACCGGCCAGGTCGAGGCCCGCTACGTCGTCGAGGAGTGGCACGTCGTCGAGTCCCAGCGCGTCCGCCAGCTGGCGCATCTTCCGGGGCATGAACGGCTCGAGCATGGTGGCCAGCGCGGCCAGGCCGCGGGCCAGCGAGGCGAGGGTGGCGTTCAGCGCCTCTGCCTGGTCGGGGTCCTTGGCCTGGGCCCACGGCGCCCGCTCCTCCACGAAGGCGTTGGCGGCGCCGGTGAGCTCCATGGCGGCGGCGATCCCCTGGTGCAGGAGGTCGGCGTCCATGGCCGCCCGGTAGCGGACGAGGGTATCGGGGATCCGGTCATCCAGCGACGTGGGCTCGCCCTCGGACACCATGCCGTCCCGGTACCGCTCGATCATCGACAGGCTGCGGTTGGCCAGGTTGCCCAGGTCGTTGGCCAGCTCGGCGGTGTAGACGTCATCGAAGCGCGCCCACGCGAAGTCGCCATCGCCGTCCCACGGGATGTCGCGCAGCAGGTAGTAGCGGAGCGCATCCGGGCCGTGCCGCTCCACGGCTTCCTCGAGGCTGACCGTGACCCCGGCCGACTTCGACATCTTCCCGCCACCGAAGTTGATGAAGCCATGAGCCCAGACGGTACCGGGCAGCTCGAGGCCGGCGCTCATGAGGAACGCGGGCCAGTAGATGCAGTGGAAGCGGGTGATGTCCTTGCCGATCACGTGGTAGTCGGCGGGCCAGTAGCGGACGTAGCTGTCGTCGGGGAACCCGGTGGCGGACAGGTAGTTGGAGAGCGCTTCGAGCCAGACGTAGATCACGTGGTCGGGGTCATCAGGCCACGGCACGCCCCACGGCAGCCGGCCACGGGAGACGGAGATGTCGTCGAGCCCGCTCTCGATCACGCGCCGCACCTCGTTGCGGCGGCTCTCCGGCTGAACGAACTCCGGGCGCTCATCGAGCAGGTCCAGGAGCCGGTCCTGGTACTTCGAGAGCCGGAAGAACCAGTTCTCCTCCTGCATCCACTGGAGTTCGCGCCCGGGGTGGAGGGGGCAGAAGAGCCCGGCCGCCCGCTCCGGGCCGCTGCCGGTGGCCGCGTGCTCGCTGGCCGCCTGCCGGGCCTCGAGCTCGTCCTCCGTCTTGTACGCCTCGCACCCCACGCAGTAATACCCGGCGTAGGTGTCGGTGTAGAGGTCGTCGCTCGCCTGGATCCGGCGCACGATCTCCTGCGCCGCCCGCCGGTGGCGGTCCTCGGTGGTCCGGATGAAATCATCGTGGGCGATGTGCAGCGTGCGCCACGCGGCGCTGAACTGATCGGCCAGCTCGTCCACCCACTCCTGCGGGCTGATCCCGCGCTCCTCGGCGCTCTGGAGGACCTTCTGGCCGTGCTCGTCCATCCCGATGACGTAGTGCACGTCCTCGCCTTTCCGCCGCCGGTACCGGGCCATGGCGTCACCACCGATCTTCTCCAGCGCGTGGCCCATGTGGGGTGCGCCGTTCGCGTAGTCGATGGCCGTGGTTATGTAGAAGACCTGCTTTTCCTTCACGCGTCGCCGTCCGTTCGGTCTGTGTCGTGGTCGGACTTCTTCCGGCCGAGGGGGGACTCGCCCTCCACCTCGGACTTGAGCGCGGCCAGCGGCACGTTGCGCCGCTCGCCCTCCTCATCCTTGAGCATGACCCGTTCCCGCCAGATGTCAACGGCCACCACCCGCTCGCGGCCCCGGGCCGTGGTGAGCCACCCGCCCTCCCGGGGGAACCGCTTGCGGGCCTCCACGTAGGCCGAGTGCTCGTAGGTGAGGCAGCACATGAGCCGACCGCAGCAGCCGGAGATCTGGGCCGGGTTCAGGCTCAGCCGCTGGTCCTTGGCCAGCTGGAGGCTGACGGGCTTGAGCTCCCGCAGCCAGGTGGAGCAGCACAGCTCCCGGCCGCACCGCCCCACACCGCCCAGGAGCGCCGCCTCGTCGCGCACCCCGATCTGCTTCAGCTCGATCCGGGTCCGGAACGTACGGGCCAGGTCCTTCACCAGCTCACGGAAGTCGACCCGCCGGTCGGCGGTGAAGTAGATGGTCAGCTTGTTCCGGTCGAACTGCCACTCGGCCTCGCTGACCTTCATCTTGAGCTCGTGCTTCTGCACCTTCTCCCGGGTTACTCGCCGGACCCGCGGCTCATCGGCACGGAGGGCCATGGCCCGGTTGATCTCATCCTCCTGCGCCGTGCGCAGCACCCGCTTCTTGGGCGTGGGGGCCGCGCACCCCGTGGAGCAGCCCGTGCACTTCCGCTCCGCGACGGCGCCCGCCGCGGTGACTCGCCCCAGATCCTCGCCACGGTCCGCTTCCACGATCACGCGGGAGTCCACCGGGGCGATTTCGCCGTCCGCGGCGAAATAGTCCCTGCGATTCCCCTTGAAGCTGACCTCGACGATGTGCATGGTCCCGCCTCGCTGCTAGCCCTCAGCCGTGGCGTCCGGGGCCGCCGAATCCGGGGCAGCCGATCCCCCGGTCTGCTCCGGTCCCCCGGCGGTGTTCCCGCCGTCCGGCTCTCGCCACTCGCCCATCTTCGCGTACTTGTCCCACCGGGCCCGGCGCAGGGCTTCCGGGTCAAGGTCGACCACCTCGCCGAGGTGCCTCACCAGCGCAGCCTTCAACGCCGCCGCGGCCCCGCCCCAGTCGGCGTGGGCGCCACCGGTGGGCTCGTCGATCACCTCGTCCACCACCCCCAGCTGCGCCAGGTCGGGGGCCGTGAGCTTCAGCGCGGCCGCCGCCTTGTCCTTGGCCTCCGCCGTCTTCCACAGGATGGCGGCGCACCCCTCGGCCGTGATCACGCTGTAGATGGCGTTCTCGAACATGAGGATCCGGTCGGTGACGCCCAGCGCCAGTGCGCCGCCGCTTCCGCCCTCGCCGATAACCACGGCGATGGTCGGCACCTTCAGCGCCGCCATCTCCCGCAGGTTGCGGGCGATGGCCTCGGCCTGGCCGCGCTCCTCGGCGCCCATCCCGGGATAGGCACCCGGCGTGTCGATCAGGGTGATGATCGGGTGGCCGAACTTCTCCGCCTGGTGCATCAACCGCAGCGCCTTGCGGTAGCCCTCGGGGTGGGGCATCCCGAAGTTGCGGTGCAGGTTCTCCTTCATGTCCCGCCCCCGCTGGTGACCGATCACCATCACGGTCCGGCCGTCGAGCCGTGCCCAGCCGCCCACGATGGACTCGTCGTCGCGGTAGAGCCGGTCACCGTGCATCTCCAGGAAGTCGTCGAACACCCGGTCGAGGTAGTCGAGGGTGAACGGCCGGTCCGGATGCCGCGCCAGCTGCACCCGCTCCATCGGCGACAGCGACTTGTACGCGTCCTTCTTCATCTCGTTCAACTTGGACTCCAGCGTTCCGATCTCCGTGGCGGCGTCGAGGCCCTGGGCCCCGGCCATCTCCCGGAGCCGCTCGATCTGTTCCTCCAGCTCCTGGATGCCCCGCTCGATGTCGAGATTCGATGATGCCATGGCCTACCCCTGCGCGCGAACGAGCCGGACACGGTCCGACCCGAACAGCTCCTTCAGTTCATTCACCAGGTCCGGCGACGGCTGCACTTTCAGGCTCCGTGACCGGAATCGCTTCGAGGCGTGGCCGTTCCCGGCCCCCCTCTGCCCCGACTCGCCGTTCTCCAGCGTGACGTAGAACGGCGCCTCGCCGGGGCTGCTCTTCAGCACCGCCGTGGCGGCCTCGATCCGCTCCACCGGCTCGCCCCGGTCCAGCCGGATCTCCAGTCCGATGGCACCCGCGCTCCGGACCTCGGCCAGCGGGATCGCCTCGTCGAGGAAGATGGGCGGGTCCTCCTCGTCGCGCTCCTTCCCCGAGACCTGGCCGGTCACCACCACCACCGCGTCCTGCTCCAGCCGCTCCTTGCTGGCCTCCCAGTTCTCGCCGAAGGCCAGCACCGTGGCGGTGCCGTGGAAATCCTCCACCGTGATCCGGCCCCACTCCTGGCCGTTCCGCTTCGAGATCTGGCGACTCACCGCCGTGACCACGCACGGCAGCTCCACCGTCCGGTCACGGTACTCCGGGAGTCGGGTGGTGTTCACCTCGTATAGCGCCAGCTCGTCCTCGAACTTCTCCAACGGGTGCCCGCTGATGAAGAAGCCCAGGATCTCCTTTTCCCGCGCCAGTCGTTCGGCTTCCGGCCACTTCGGCACATCCGGCAGCGACGGCGCTTCGCGCACCGTCCGCTCGCCGCTCACGTCGAAGAGCGAGCCCTGCCCGCTCTCCGCGTCGGCCTGCCGCAGCTGTGCCTCGCCCACCGTCTGCTCCAGCCCGGCCATGAGCTGCGACCGGTGGCCGAACGAGTCACACGCGCCTGCGGCGATCAGCGCCTCCAGCGCGCGCTTGCCCACGGCCTTCAGGTCCACCCGCGTGGCCAGGTCGAACAGGCTCTCGAACGGGCCCTCCTCGCGGGCCGCCAGGATGCTCCGCACCGCCGCCTCGCCCACGCCACGGCACGCACCCATCCCGAACCGGATGGTGGTGTCGCTCACGGGCGTGAACTTCCACCCGCTCTCGTTGACGTCCGGGGGGAGGACCTGGATCCCGCCGTCGCGGCCGGGCACGTGCTTCTGCATGTCCCGACACTCGGCTATGTACTTTACCACGTCGTCGGTCTTGTCAACAACCGAGGAGAGCAGCGCCGCCATGAACTCGGCGGGGTGGTGCGCCTTCAGCCACGCCGTCTGGTAGCTCAGCAGCGCGTACGCCACCGAGTGCGCCCGGTTGAAGCCGTAACGGCCGAACGTCTCGATCTGCTCGGCGATGTCCGAGGCGGTGCGCCGCTCCACGCCGCGCTCCACCGCCCGGCTGATGAAGGTCTCGATCTGCTCGGCAATGAGGTCGGCGTCCTTCTTCCCCATGGCCTTCCGCATCACGTCGGCCTCGGCCAGCGTGAAGCCCGCCAGGACCTGGGCGATCCGCATCACCTGCTCCTGGTAGACGATCACCCCGTAGGTCGGCGACAGCACGCCTTCCAGCGACGTGTGGGGGTAGCGCACCGGCTCGTGGCCCAGCTTCCGGCGGATGTAGACGTCGGTCATCCCGCTGTCGAGCGGGCCCGGCCGGATCAGCGCGTTCGTGGCCACCAGGTCCTCGAACCGGTCGGCCTTCATGGCCCGCAGCTTGTCCGTGGCCAGGCTCGACTCGAACTGGAACACCCCGCTGGTCCCGCCGTGGGCCAGCATCTCGTAGACCGACGGGTCGTCCAGCGCGACGTCCTCGATCCGCTCGTGCGCGGTGCCGGTCTTCGGGTTCGCCAGCTCACCGTGACGGGCGATCACGGCGTCGGCGGCGTCGTGGATCACGGTCAGCGTCTTCAGCCCCAGGAAGTCCATCTTCAGCATCCCGGCCTGCTCCAGCGCGATCATGTCCCATTGGGTCACGATCACGTCCTCGTCGCCGTTGTTCCCGGCGCCCCGGCCGCCCGACTGGGTGCAGACCGGCACGTACTCCGGGAGTGGGCCGGGCGCGATGACCACGCCGGCGGCGTGCACGCTGGCGTGACGGCTGAGCCCTTCCAGCGTCTCGGCGAAGTCCAGGAGCCGGCGGATCCGCTCGTTCTGGGCCGCCATCTCCCGCAGCTCGCTGATCTGCTCCCGGGCCCGGGCCACCGTCATGCTGTTCCCCGGCGCGTTCGGCACCAGCTTGGCCAGCTTGTCGGTCTCCGACGGCTCGAAGCCCAGGACGCGGCCCACGTCCCGGATCACGGCCCGGCTCTTCATGGTGCCGAACGTGATGATCTGGCCCACGCTGTCCCGGCCGTACTTCTCCCGCGTGTACTCGATCACCCGGCCGCGCTTCTCGTAGCAGAAGTCGATGTCGATGTCCGGCATCGAGACCCGGTCCGGGTTCAGGAACCGCTCGAACAGCAGGTCGAACCGGAGCGGGTCCACGTCGGTGATCCCCAGGGCGTACGCCACCAGCGAGCCGGCGGCCGAGCCCCGGCCCGGGCCCACGGGGATCCCGTTCTCCTTCGCCCAGTTGATGAAGTCGGCCGTGATGAGGAAGTAGCCGCTGTAGTCGGCGTCCGGGTTCGTGATTACGCCCAGCTCGTAGTCGAGCCGCTCCTGCACCTCCTCGGACAGCGGGTCGCCGTAATGCTCCTTCGCCCCCTCCACCGCCATGTGCTTCAGCAGGGAGGTCTCCGTGTTGAACTGCTCGGGGAGCGGGAACTTCGGCACGTGGTACTGCTTCGGCAGGTCCAGCGAGACCTGGTCCGCAATGGCCAGCGTGTTCTCGATCACGTCCGGCCGGTCCGGGAACGCGGCGGCCATCTCCTGCCCGGACTTGAAGTAGAGCCCCCGGTCGTACCGCATCCGGTCCGGGTCCTCGTAGTCCTTCCCGAGCCCGATGCACAGCAGCACGTCGTGGGCGTCGTGGTCCTCGGGGCGCAGGAAGTGGGCGTCGTTGGTGGCGATCACCGGGAGCCCCAGCTCGTCGGCCAGCGTGAACGTCCGCTCGTTCAGCGTGGCCTGGCCCTCCGTGCCGTGGGCCTGGACCTCCAGGTAATACCGGTCCGGGAACGTCTCCGTATACCACATCGCCGTCTCCCGGGCCGCGTCCCAGTCCTCGTCGAGCAGGTGCCGGGCCACCTCGCTGGCCATGCACGCCGAGCTCACGATCAGTCCCTCCGAGTACCGCTCCAGCACCTCACGGTCGATCCGAGGACGGTGATAGAACCCCTCCAGGAACCCGACGGACGAGAGCTTCACCAGGTTCTGGAACCCCGTCCGGTCCCGGGCCAGCACCACCAGGTGGTAGTACGGCTTTTCGCCACGGGACACCGACCGGTTCGCCCGGTCTCCCGGCGCCACGTACGCCTCCATCCCCACCACCGGCTTGATCCCCGCCTTCTTCGCCTGCTGGCGGAAATTCCACACACCGTACAGCACGCCATGGTCGGTCAGTCCCACGGCCGGCATCTCGTACTCCTGGGCGCGGGAGATCAGGTCGCCCAGCCGGTTGGCGCCGTCGAGGAGCGAGTACTCACTGTGTGTGTGGAGATGAACGAAAGACATTCAGCTCGGCAGCGGGTGAAAGGTGTTCGAGTTCGGGATCGTGTGGGTCCGCACCATCACCGGGGCGGGCCACAGCGGAAACTGTCCAGCAGCGTTTCCAGCTGGATCATGTACTGGTACTTGTCCTTGGCCGGCGCGTACAGCCACGCGTCCAGCAGGTAGCGGCGGCCCTGGTCCGGGCAGTCCACCGTCCGGGCGATGAACGGTCCGGCCTGCGGGAAGTCATCGGTCCCCGACCAGACGCCACGGACCTCCAGCCCGCCCGCCCCGGGCGCTTCCAGCTCCGTGGCCTGGAGCCGGTCCCGCTCCGTGCGCTGGCCCCAGTCGTACAGCGACGCCGCCATGGAATCCCGCCACGCCAGCAGCGACTCCGGCGTCGGTTCGCCCGACGGCTCCCCTCGCCACGTCACCGTCAGCCAACGGACCAGCTGCGACGCGTCCGGGTTGTCGTTCAGGAACGCGTACGTCGAGTCGTTCAGCTGGCGCCACCGGTAGACATTCGGCATCTCCAGTGAGAAACCGCCCTCCGCCAGCAGCGCGTTCGCCAGCGCCGTGTCGCGCCCGCTCACGTACATCCGGTTCTGTGCCCACACGCGGTACCGGTTGTCCAGCAGCGTGGCCAGACTGTCCGCCATGGAGCGAAGCCATTCCACGTCGGCGTCGCCGACCACCAGCGCCGTCACCCGCTGGTTCCTCGCCCAGACCCGGTTCACCTCCACCAGCGCCGGCGGCGTCACCATCGTGTCAGCCTCCTCCAGCGCAGGGCGCACCCACGGGTCGTCGGGGCCCCCGATGGTCAGGATCTGCCGGAACCGGCGCAGCTCGCCCCAGTGCTCGCTCCTGGGCGACGTATGCGTGAGCAGGAACGTCGGCTCGTCTCGCACCGCGAAGACCCGCCGCTGGAGCGTGGTCAGCATCGTGTCTTCCACCTGCGCCCACAGGCTGTCCTCGGCCACCACGATGATGCTGTTCACATCGCCCATGGCCTGGCGCGAGGAGTCGCTGCACGCCACCGTCACCAGGACGGCCACAAGCAGGGTTTTGCGCAAGAAAGTCATTGCGACACAACAAGTTATGGAGGATCACGCCACCGCGAACATCAAAGGTAACCGAAGCGCCCGGAGACCGCCACTGCACCGAGCCGGCTCGCTACCGTTTGCATCCGGCCTCCCGCGCCCGCTACTCTGCCCGTTGGAACTCACGTGCGGCGGCCCTGTGGGCGACGACGTCTGACAGCGAGCCGCGAGCCCCGATCCGCCACGTCCTCGAACTCGAGATCGAACCCCGATGGACCTCCCACACGCCTTCGACCGCGCCGACTCCCTGATCGCGCTCCGCCGGATGGTGGGGCGGATGCTGGTGGCGCTGGACTTCGACGGCACGCTCTCGCCCATCGTGGAGCGGCCCGACGCCGCGGCGCTTCACGACCACGTGATTGACCCCCTCCGTCGTCTGACGGAGCGGGAAGACACGGTGGTGGCCATCGTGAGCGGCCGGGGGCTGGCCGACGCCCGGTCACGGGTGGGGATCCACGGTCTCTACTACGCCGGTAATCACGGCTTCGAGATCGAGGGGCCGGGCGTGGACCGGGTTCACCCGGCGGCGGCGGAGGCTCGCCCGGAGCTGGACGAGTGCGTCGCCGCGCTGGAGGAGGCGTTGGCCGACGAGCCGGGCACGGAGATCGAGGACAAGCGGTGGACGCTGAGCATCCATTATCGCCGCGCGAAGCGCGAGGGCGCCGGGGACCGGGTTCGCGAGGCCATCGATCATTGCCATCGCCCTGGCCTCCGGGTAACCGAGGGGAAGAAGGTGTTCGAGATCCGGCCCGACGTGGACTGGGACAAGGGGAAGGCGGTGGAATTCCTCCTCGACGTGATCGCCGAGGAGGGTCACCAGAAGGCCGACCAGGAGGCCGACCCCGCCGCCGGCCACCGCCGGGGCCCCGGTGTGTCCCCCTTCCCGGCCATCTTCATCGGTGACGACACCACCGATGAGGACGCCTTCGCCGTGGTCCGGGACCTGGGGGGCGGGATCGTGGTCGGTGACCCGCCACCGGAGGAGACCGACGCGCTCTCCTGGCTCCGCGGCCCCGAGGAGGTGGCCGAGCTGATCCGGAGACTCGCGGATGGCTGACGCCGAAACGCGGACCCGGTCCGGTATCGTGGCAGACCAAGGAGACACATGAGTGATTCCCTCGACGAGTGGCGCATGACCTCGTTCCCCGTGCCCGGTGACACCGGCGCCGGGGGCAACCCGGCCGGCGTGGTCCTGGACCCGCCCGAGCTCTCGCCGGAGGCGATGACGGAGATCGCCGTGCGGCTGAATCCGCTGTCGGAGACGGCGTTCGTACGGCCCCCCGACTCCGACGGCGTCTATGGTCTCCGCTATTTCGCACCCGGCGGCGAGGTGGATCTGTGCGGCCACGCCACCGCGGCCGCGTACGGCGTGCTGGCGCTGGACGGCCGGCTGGGCGAGCTGCCGGCGAAGGTGGCGTCCCGGGCCCCGGGCGGGGTGGTGAGCGGGGTGGTGGTCGAGGAGGATGACGCCGTCGTGGTCTGGATGGACATGCCGGTGGCGGAGCGGGTCGAGCGGGCCCTCGATGTCGAGGCCATCGCCGAGGCCCTGGGGCTGCCGTTCGCCGTCATGGCCTCGCGCCCGGCGGCGGCCATCGAGGACGTGGGCATCCGTGTGGCGCTCCTGCCCGTGGCCGACATCGCCGCCCTCGACGCCATGCGCCCCGACCTCGACCACCTGCGGGAGCTGGGCCGCCACGATCGGATCATCGTCTACTACCCGTTCGTGTTCGACCCCGACGCTCGCCAGGTCCGGGCCCGGTCGTTCGCGCCGGCCGTGGACATCGACGAGGATCCGGCCACCGGCACCGCCGCCGCATCGCTCGGCGCGTACCTTGCCCGGGAGAACCTGGTGCGGGACTCGGTGGAGCTGCGGATCCGGCAGGGTGAGGCCATGGGCCGGCCCAGCGAGCTGCGGCTCCGGGTACATCACGACCACGGCCGGCCCACCGCCATGCGCGTGGGGGGACGGGTCCGCCGGCAGCAGTAACCATGACGGAGCGGAGAGAGACGCACACCCACGAAGAGGTCGAGGGCGGCCACCAACACGCCGGCCATCGTCACGGCCCCGACGGCCACGTTCGGGCCGCCGACCGGCAGACGCTGCTCATCGTCATCGGCCTTACGGCCACCTTCATGGTGGCGGAGGTGGTGGGTGGTGTGCTGTCCGGCTCGCTGGCGCTCCTGGCCGACGCCGCACACATGCTCACCGACGTGGGCGCCCTGGCCCTCTCCCTCTTCGCCATCCGCTTCGCCGCCCGCCCCGCCACCGCCGAGAAGACGTACGGCTACCTCCGGGCCGAGATCCTGGCCGCCCTCGTGAACGGTGCCGTCCTCATCGTCCTCTCCGGTATCATCTTCCTCGAGGCGTGGAAGCGCTTCCACGACCCCGTGGAGGTGAAGGGCGGGCTCATGCTGGCCGTGGCCGGCGCCGGGCTCGTGGTCAACGTCGTCGCCGCCGTGATGCTGCACCGCTCCGCCGGCGAGAGCCTGAACGTCCGCGGTGCCTACCTGCACGTGCTCGGTGACCTGCTGGGCTCCGTCGGCGCCATTGCGGCCGCCGTCGTGATCATGGCCACCGGCTGGAACCCAGCGGACCCGATCATCTCCGTGCTGGTGGGCGCGCTGATCCTGTGGAGCAGCTTCAAGCTGGTCAGGGAGTCGGTGGACGTGCTGCTGGAGGCCGTTCCGAGCCACCTGGACCTGGAGGAGATCCGCGCGTCCATTTCGGCCATCGACGGCGTCTCGGCGGTCCACGACCTGCATGTATGGACCGTCACCAGCGGCTACTTCGCCATGAGCGGGCACGCCGTGGTGGACGACGTGGAGCGGACCCAGCCCGTGCTCCGGGCCATCCACGACCGGATGCACGACGAGTTCGGCATCAGCCACGTCACCGTGCAGGTCGAGCCCCAGGGCATCTACACCATCGGGGAAGGGAGACGCCATGAGCAGGATCCGGATCGAGACGAATGAGCGCGAGCAGCTCGTCGACTTCACGGCCAAAGTGCGGGCCGCCATCCACCAGGCGGGCGTCACCGACGGCGTGATCCACCTCTGGTCGCTCCACACCACCTGCGCCATTACCGTCAATGAGGGCGCCGACCCCGATGTCCGCCGTGACATCGTGGTCAACCTCCGTCGCGTCCATCCCCGCGACGGCGACTACCGCCACGCCGAGGGCAACTCCGACGCCCACATCAAGACGGCTCTCGTCGGCCCCGGCGAGACGCTCCTCATCGAGGATGGCGAGCTCGTGCTGGGAACGTGGCAGAAGGTGTTCCTGGCCGAGTGGGATGGCCCCAGGGAGCGGGAGGTGGCGTACCGGGTGGTCGCGGTGGGCCAGGCTCAAGGTCTAAGATCTAAGATCTAAGTTTGGCGGGTTCCGGGTTCGCGGTGGGTTTCGACCTGCGCGGTCTATCCCTCTCTCTCCGGCGATTTCGTCCCGTCCGGCTATGTCCAACCATCGGGGTGGAGGCAACCTTCAGAACCTCCGGCGCTGCGTGACGGTGGCGCCACTCATCCGTTCCGGAGGTTCTCATGCGGCCGTTTCAGGATCTGCTGGTCTGGCAGAAGGCGCACGAGCTGACGCTGGACGTGTATCGGTTGACCCGCGCCTACCCCACGGAAGAGCGTTTCGGGCTCACGTCACAAACGCGCCGGTCGGCGGCGTCGGTGCCGGGCAACATCTCGGAAGCATGTGGGAAGCGAACCCTCCCTCAGCTGCGAGCGAGCCTCGACTTCGCCGGCGGGTCCCTGAGTGAGCTGGAGTACTGGTTCATACTCGGCCGCGACCTGGGGTACATGGCGTCCGAGGTCCATGACGACCGGGACGCCCAACTGAATGAAGTCCGCAAACTGCTGATCGGCTTCGCCAACTGGGCGGAGGCGCAGATCGAACAGGGGAACGCCGGATGAACCCATGGCCCCTTCCGCTGTACCACGCAGACTGCCGTGCGACGGAGGTCGGCGGCATGGGCAGGCGGTCAGTGGGGCAGGGGTAGGTCAGGTGCGACCCATTGGGCACGATGACAGCACGATACCGGCTACCTTTGACCGGCTACCTTTGGCCTGGTCAACGCTCCTGTGGCGCCTTGATGAAACCTCCCTGCCTCTTCGCGGTATCACGCAGGCTGCCCTCGCGACGAACGTCGGGAATCGAGCAGCGAATGGGAGGCCGTTGATGGTAGCCCCACAACGAAGGCTGGCACAAAAACCGCGAGCCACTTAGCTCTTAAATCTCAGGTCATAGATCCCGATGCTCAGGAATATCGCCATCATCGCCCACGTCGACCACGGCAAGACCACCCTGGTCGACCAGATGCTCCGCCAGGCCGGCACGTTCCGGGAAGGCCAGGCCGTGGCCGACCGGGTCATGGACTCCAACCCGCTGGAGCGCGAGCGCGGGATCACGATCCTGTCCAAGAACGCGTCCATCCGCTGGGGTGCCCACAAGATCAACATCGTGGACACGCCCGGCCACGCGGACTTCGGCGGGGAGGTGGAGCGGATCCTCCGGATGGTGGATGGCGTGCTACTCCTGGTCGACGCCTTCGAGGGCCCCATGCCCCAGACCCGGTTCGTGACCCGGAAAGCCCTCGGGCTCGGGCTCCGGCCCGTGGTGGTGATCAACAAGGTCGACCGGCCCAACGCCGACCCGCTCCGCGTCCATGACGAGGTCCTGGAACTGTTCATGGAGCTGGAGGCCAGCGACGAGCAGCTCGATTCGTCCTTCGTCTACGCCTCCGCCCTGAACGGCTGGGCCGTCCACCAGCTCGACGACGACCGCACCAACCTCCACCCCCTCTTCGACACCATCCTCGATGCGGTCCCCGCGCCCCCGTCCGACCGCGAGGGCCCGTTCCAGCTCCTGGTCAGCACCATCGACCACTCGCCCTACCTCGGGCGCCTCGCCATCGGCCGGATCGAGCGCGGCAGGGTGGGTGTCGGCGACGGAATCGTACTCCTCGATCCCATGCCCCTCCACGACGCCGAGGAGTTCACCGAGGCCATCCACCACACCGTCGAGGGCGCCCGCTCCGGCCGCGTCCAGAAGCTCTTCACCTTCGAGGGGCTCGAGCGGCAGGAGGCCGATGAGGCCGCCGCCGGTGAGATCGTGGCGCTGGCCGGGCTCGAGGGCGTCGACATCGGCTCCACCATCGCCGACCCCGAGCACCCGGAGCCGCTCCGCGGGATCGCCGTGGAGGAGCCCACCGTCTCGGTGGACTTCATGGTCAACAACTCGCCCTTCGCCGGCCAGGACGGGAAGTACGTCACCAGTCGCCAGATCCGGGACCGGCTCATGAAGGAGCTCGAGCGGAACGTGGCGCTCCGGGTCGAAGACACCGATTCGCCCGACACCTTCACCGTCAGTGGCCGCGGAGAGCTGCACCTCGGCATCCTCATGGAGACCATGCGTCGCGAGGGCTACGAGTTCGCCGTCTCGCGCCCGCGCGTGATCACTCGTCAGGATGACCAGGACCGGACGCTGGAGCCGTACGAGGAGGCCACCGTCGACGTGCCCCAGGACTTCGTCGGGGTCGTCATCGAGGGACTCGGCAAGCGGAAGGGCGAGATGCTCGAGATGCGGGGCGGTCAGGGCGAGCTTCGTCGCCTGGTCTTCAAGGTCCCCGCCCGGGGCCTCTTCGGCTACCGGGGCGATTTCCTGACCGAGACCCGGGGCGAGGGCGTCATGCACCACCGCTTCCTCGAGTGGGGCCCGTGGGCGGGCCAGATCCAGCGCCGCGAGCGGGGCGTCCTGGTCAGCATGATCCACGGCGAGGCCGTCGCCTACGCCCTGGACAACCTCCAGGACCGGGCCACCATCATGATCGACCCCGGCACCGCCGTCTACGAGGGGATGATCGTGGGCGAGCACGCCCGCTCCGGCGACCTCGAGGTCAACGTCACCAAGGGGAAGAAGCTGACCAACATCCGGGCCGCCGGCGCCGATGACGCCATCGACCTCGAGACCCCGTGGAAGCCCACCCTCGAGGAGGCCCTGGAGTTCATCGACAACGACGAGCTCGTCGAGATCACACCCGAGGCCGTCCGGCTGCGGAAGCGACACCTGAAGGCGCACGAGCGGAAGAAGGCGTCGAAGGTGGGCTGAGCGTTCGCGGCGCGCGAGCGTTCGCGGCGGATTCTTCACTCGCGGCGGCTCGGGTGCGATGGGGGGTGGTCCGGGTCGGGGCCGGGTTCGTGGTGTTGACCCCTTCCGTCGCATCCATCCCCCCTGTACCCTTCAATCGACCTGACGCGGTAGTATGAGGCGTTGGTAAGCCGT
>CAZSBL010000022.1:0-31590 GCA_964605205.1 uncultured Gemmatimonadaceae bacterium | reverse complement strand
GTGGCCCGCGCCGCGACAGCGGCGGCCAGCGCAGACGCCTCTACTCGCCCTGCTCGTTCCTGGCCGCCTCGACGTATCCGAACACCCCACCCTCCATGGCCGCGCCCTCGCGTATAATCTCGATGGCGCGCATGAGCTGGGTATCGTTCTCGGCGTCGCGCATCTTGACGAAGGCGTCGCCGAAGGCCAGGCGTCCGATACGGTCGGTGAGGACCCGGTCGATGTAGGAAGTGCCGGCGTCGTATACGTCCCGGTCGATGGCCACGTCCTTCTCGGTGAGGCGGTGGTAGAGCTCGGCGCGCCACGCGTCGCGGATCTCGAAGGACTCATCCACCTGGTCCTTGAGTGTGGCGGCGTAGTCGAAGACGGTGGTGCTGAACCGGGGCGAGTGGGGCATGATGGCCGCCACCAGCTCCTGTTCCGGCGTGGTCAGGGTATCGCCGTAGACCTCCAGGTCGGGCATGATCCCGCCGCCGCCGTAGACCACGCGGCCGGCGTCGGAGTGGTAGGTGGGCCGCTGGTCGCGGCCGGTGGCGAAGTGGGTGGAGTCGGTCACCTCGACCAGGCGACCGTTCACCGTGGTGCGCTCGCGGTGGATGCTGCGGCCCACGGGCGTGTACCACTTCCCGGTGGTCATCTTGAGGACGTAGCCGCCGTTGACGCGGTACGCCGTCTGGACCAGCCCCTTGCCGTACGACGTGGTGCCGAGGATCACGGCCCGGTCGTGGTCCTGGAGGGCGCCGGCCACGATCTCGGAAGCGGAAGCGGAGGCGCCGTCCATGAGCACCACCAGCGGGATGTCCGGGGCCACGGGGCTGGAGGGATTGGTGTACACGTGGTCTTCACCGGCGCGCTCCCACTGGCGGGCGATCCCGATCCCCCGCGGGAGGAACAGGCCGGCGATGTCCACGGCCTGGTCCACGATCCCGCCGCCGTTGCCCCGCAGGTCCAGCACCAACCCGCGGGCCCCCTGGTCGACCAGGCTCTGCACCGACGCCGCGACCTCCTCCGCCGCAGTCTCGTTGAACTGGAGGAGCGGGATGTAGCCCACGTCTTCTTCCACCAGCGTGGCGTACGGCACCGCGGGGATCCGGACCACGGCCCGGGTGAGGGAGACATGGATGGGCTCGGAGACCCCGTAGCGGCGGAAGAGCACATTCACGTCGGTGCCCGGCTCCCCCTTGAGGGCGCTCGAGATGCGCTCGAGGGGCCACCCCTCGACGCTCGCGCCGTCCACGGCCACGATGCGGTCTCCGGCCAGTGCGCCCATCCGCTCGGCGGGCGTATTCGGGAACACGCGCCGGACCACCGCCCCCTCTGGCTGTGCCTCGATGAGCATGCCCACGCCGGCGTAGTGTCCCTCGTAGGCGACGGTGAACTGCTCCAGGTCCTCGGGGCTGAAGAGTGCCGCGTACGGGTCTTCGAGCTCCTGCACGAGACCGGCGGCCGCCCGCTCGTAGACATCCGATACGTCGAGGGTATCGATGTACCGGGTCGAGACCAGGGTCAGGACATCGCGGAAGAGCTCCGGGCCCGTCTGCTCCTGGCGGTCGGGGACCACGAACCCACCGAGGAGGAAGGCGGCAACCAGTACGGCGGCGAATCCGGCTTTGCGGTACATGGAGACTCGTTCGTTTTGTGGAGTGGGTGCGACGGTGTGCCGCCCCTCCTGGTACTCGGGGCCACGCGTCACGTTCCGACGGACCCCGGAGGCGGCGACCGGGCCTCTGTCCGGGGCCATGAAAGAGTAAACGCGCGAGGGCGTCCGGTCCAGACTCGCAACCACGGACGCGCCAGGTTGCCTCGCGACGGCCATGACAGCATGATTCTGGGGACATTCTCAGGCAAACGACGTGACGAAAGAACCCCCTTCTTCGGATTCCTCCGACCGCTCGCATCACATAGCGGGTGGTGGCGATCGGTATGAGACGCTGCTCGAGGTCCTGGAGCACGAGAAGACCCAGGCGGCCCGGTCGCGGGCTCTGGAGGAAGCCGAGCGCCAGCGTGCCAGGGAGCGACGGCCGCCGTACTGGCCCGTCGTCGTTCTGGCGTTGATCACCGCGTGGATCTGGCTTTTCCCGCCGGCGTCCCTCCGGCTGGATCCACCGGAGCCCCAGCCGGTGGCCCAGGAGGAGGCGGCGCTCCGGTTCACCATGTACGTGCAGGCCCAGCGGATCAAGGCGTTCCGCATGGAGCACGGGCGGCTGCCGGAGAGACTCGAAGAGGCCGGCCCGCCCCTTCCCGGGATGCGCTACACCGTGCTCCACGCAGACCTCTATCAGCTGACGGGGGAGACGGACCGGGTCACGCTCACCTACCGGTCGGACCTTCCGCTCCAGGAGTTCGTGGGGAGCGGGGCCGACGTCATCGACGAGAACGACCTCCCGTGACGCGACGCGCCGGGTTCACGCTCATCGAGCTCATGATGGTGGTCATGATCGTGTCCATCCTGGCGCGGCTGGCGCTGCCGGCCTACCAGGGGCTGGTGCTGAAGGCCCGTGCCGCGGAGGCGCTGGGCGACATCAACGCCATTCGCGTCGCGGCCTACGCGTACAACGCAGACACCAACAGCTGGCCGGCGGACGTGAACCGCGGGACCCTGCCGCCGGAGCTGGAGCCGTACCTGGGCGAGGGCTTCAGCTTCGACCGGGAGCACTACCGCCTGGACTGGGACAACTGGATCATGCCCGACGGGAGCCCGCAGAACAGCTCCGGGGTCCTGGTGGGGGTGTCCATGGTGACCGACAACGAGGCGCTGGGGGACGCGCTGATCGAGCTACTGGGCGGGAACACGGCCCAGTACACCATCAGCGAGCACTACACCTTCGTGGTGCTGGCGGCGTCGAACTGATGCGTCCGGCGCGCGGGGGGTTCTCCCTCATCGAGCTGATGGTGGTGGTCCTCATCGTCGGGATCCTGGCCCGGGTGGCGCTGCCCACGTACGTGGGGCTCGTGTACAAGGCCCGGGCCGCCGGCGCGCTGGGCGATATCCAGGCGGTCCGTGTGGCGGCGTACTCGTACAACGCCGACACCGGCCGGTGGCCCGACGACTACGGTATCGGCGTGATGCCGCCGGAGCTGGAGCCGTACCTGGGCGAGGGGTTCCATTTCGATCGCGAGCACTTCCAGCTGGACTGGGAGAACTGGATCCTGCCGGACGGCAGCCCGAAGCACGAGAACACCGGCGTGCTGCTCGGGGTCTCGCTGAGCACCGACGACGCGCGGCTGGGCGCGGCGCTGGAGGAGCTCCTGGGCAGCGACCGGGCTCACTACACCCTGGCCTCGAATTATACCTTCATCATCGAAGCGATCTGACCCTTGAACCGGAAGCAGTCATGATACCACGGCGACGAACTTCAGCCTCTTTCCTCGTTCTCTTCACTCTGCTCGTGGCGGTTCCGGCGGCCGCGCAGGACCCCGCCCCACCGCTCCCCGTGCCCGGCCGATCGATGGTGGTCACGCAGCAGGGGATCGTGGCGGCGAGCCAGCCGCTGGCGGCGCAGGCGGCGGTCCAGGTCCTGGAGCGGGGCGGCAACGCCATGGATGCGGCCATCGCGGCCAACGCCACCATGGGCGTGATGGAGCCCACGGGGAACGGGATCGGCGGCGACATGTTCGCCATCATCTACGAGGCATCAACGGGCGAGGTCCACGGGCTGAACGCCAGTGGCTGGTCACCGGCGGCGCTGACACCCGGGCTCCTGGCCGAGCAAGGCATCGACGAGATGCCGTACCGGGGGATCCACGCCGTGACGGTGCCGGGCGTGGTGGGCGGCTGGGCGGCGATCCGGGACCGGTTCGGGACGCTCCCGTTCTCCACGATCCTCGCGCCGGCCATCCACTACGCGGAGCACGGGTTCCCGGTAGCGGAGATCACGGCGGGGCTGTGGTCTCGCTCGCAGCGGATGCTGGCCAGCGACCCCAGCGCCGCGGAGACGTTCCTGATCGATGGCGAGACCCCGGAGCCGGGGCAGGTCTTCCGGAACCCGAACCTGGCCCGGACGCTGGGCCGGATCGCGGAGCAGGGCCGGGCCGGCTTCTACCGGGGTGAAACGGCGGAGGCCATCGTGGCGGCGTCGGACGCCCGGGGCGGGACCATGACGCTGGCGGACCTGCGGGAGTACGAGGCGGAGTGGGTGGACCCGATCTCCACCACGTACCGGGGGTGGACCGTGTACGAGATCCCGCCCAACGGCCAGGGGATCGCGGCGCTCATGATGCTGGACCTCATGGAGCGGTTCCCGCTGGGCGAGTGGGGCTTCCACAGCCCCGAGGCCATGCACGTGATGATCGAGGCCAAGAAGCTGGCGTACGCCGACATGATCACGTACGTGGGTGACCCGCGGCTCGAGAACATCCCGGTGGAGGCGATGCTGGACAAGACCCACGCCGCGGAGCGCGCGGAGCGGATCCGCCTCGACCGGGCCACATGCCCCGTGGAGCCGTCGTCGTTCCCGGGGATCACCGACCGGCCCGACGGCGAGACCATCTACCTGACGGTGACCGACGAGGCGGGCAACATCGTCTCGCTGATCCAGAGCAACTACGCGGGCTTCGGCTCGGGGATCGTGCCGCGGGACATGGGGTTCATGCTCCAGAACCGGGGCGCGCTCTTCACCCTCGAGGAAGGCCACCCCAACGTGCTGGCGCCCCGGAAGCGGCCGCTGCACACCATCATCCCGGCGTTGATGGAGCGGGGCGATGTGCAGATCGGGTTCGGGATCATGGGCGGGTGGAACCAGGCCCAGGCCCACGCCCAGTTCGTGTCCAACATCGTGGACCACGGGCTCACCATCCAGCAGGCGCTGGAGGCCGGTCGGTTCCGGCACAAGGACTTCGAGAGCTGCGGCGTCTGGCTGGAGGCGATGGTCCCGCCCTCGACCCGCTCGGCGCTGGCGGAGCTGGGCCACCAGGTCGACCTGGTCTCGCCCCGGAGCTCGACGTTCGGCTACGGCCAGGCGATCCTTTCCATGGACGGGGTGCACTGGGGCGCCTCCGAGCCGCGTCACGACGGCGCGGCGATCCCGGAGGCCGCGCCGTTCTTCCGGGAGCGCTAGGATGAGCGGGTTCATTGTCGACATCCCGGAATGCACTTCGCTCTCCGACTACGAGGGCGTCGCCCACCTCTCCCCGGCCGTGGGCCGACTGCGCGATCGCGCGGCACCGGTGGCCGAGCGCCTCGCCGGCCGGACCGTCTGGATGGTGAACTCCACCGCCCAGGGCGGCGGTGTGGCCGAGATGCTGCCCACCATGGTCACCCTGATGGACGAGCTGGGGATCCGGACCCGCTGGTTCGTGATTCAGACCGACCGTGAGCCGTTCTTCCGGATGACCAAGGGGATCCACAACCTGATCCACGGCGCGGGGGATCCGGCGGCGCTGGGCGGGGATGCCCGGGACGTGTACGAGGCCGTGAACGCGGAGAACGCGGCCACGCTGGCCGACCACATGGCCGACGGCGACATCCTGGTGGTCCACGACCCGCAGCCCATGGGGCTGGCGGCACCGCTGAAGGAGCGGGTGGATATCCACACCGTGTGGCGGTGCCATATCGGGCTGGACGAGGAGAACGCCTCGACCCGGGCGGCGTGGGCGTTCCTGCAGCCGTACGCCGACGGCTACGAGCGGAGCGTGTTCTCGGCCGACGAGTACATACCCGACTACTTCCGGGACCGGGCCCGGCTGATCTACCCGTCCATCGACCCGCTCTCCGACAAGAACCGGGAGCTGCACCTCCACTCCGTGGTGGGCATCCTATCGAACGGGGCGCTGACGGTCCCGCCCGGGCCCGTGGTGCAGCCGCCGTTCGCCCACATCGCGCAACGGCTCCAGGCCGATGGGCTCTGGGCCCCGGCCGTACTCCCGGCCGACATCGGCGTCCTGATCCGGCCGCTGATCACCCAGATCTCGCGCTGGGACCGGCTCAAGGGCTGGGTCCCGCTGATGCGGGGGTTCGTGGAGCTGAAGGAGCGCTTCTACGCCCGTCGCACGGAGCGCCCCGCCATCGAGCGACGGCGTCTGAACCAGGCCCGGCTCGTCATGGCGGGCCCGGACCCGGCCTCGATCCAGGATGACCCGGAGGGCCTCGAGGTGATCGAGGAGCTCCGCGACGCCTACGTGGCGCTGGATGACGAGATGAAGCACGACATCGCCATGATCGCGCTACCCATGGAGAACCGTCGGGACAACGCCCTCATGGTCAACGCCCTGCAGCGCAGCTCCACGGTGGTGGTCCAGAACTCGCTCCGGGAGGGGTTCGGCCTGACCATCACCGAGGCCATGTGGAAGCGGATTCCCGTGCTCAGCAACACACGGGCGGTGGGCCCGCGGCAGCAGGTCACCCACGGCTGCGACGGGTGGCTCGTGGACGATCCGGAAGACCCGGGCCAGATCGCCGATGCCATGGACTTCCTCCTGAACGATCGGGTGGAGCGCGCGGCGCTGGCCCGCACCGCCCAGCGCCGGGCCCACGACCAGTTCATGATCTTCAGCCAGCTCACCAGCTGGCTCGAGCTCCTCGAGGAGCTGGCCTGAGGGGGCGTCGCGGGGCCGCCCTTGCTCGCCACCGGGCGCCGCCCTACCGTCCAGTGTTCGACGGATCCCCATCACAGCGTGGCGGAACCCATTGGCGCACCTGCATGAAGCGTTGGCCGCACGCGTATCCGACTGGCGCGACGCGGGCTACCCACACGAGGCGTACCCCTCGATCGGCGAGATCCTGGACTACCAGGTGGACCCGGAGACCGGCGTCCGCCGGTATCTCCGCGCGCCCCAGCTCCATGCCCTCGAGACGTACTGGTACCTGCGCCTCGTCGAGGGCACGCCCCACATCCTGGACCTCTACCACAGTCTCTTCGCGGACACCGCCGACTTCCTGGACGCGCTGGGGATCCGGCAGCAGAAGCTCCGGGACATGGCGCTGGACGGCGTGGACTCCCTCCTGGACGCCATCCGCACCGATGATGACCTGGTCCGCGACTACAAGCTCGAGTCGGTCCGGGAGACGCTGACCCTCGACTACCCGAGCTACATCCTGGCGCTGGCCATGGGCGCCGGGAAGACCATCCTGGTGGGCGCCATCATCGCCACCGAGTTCGCCATGGCCCAGGAGTACCCCGACGGCGACTTCGTCCAGAACGCCCTGGTCTTCGCCCCCGGCAAGACCATCCTCGAGGCGCTCCGGGAGCTGGCGGAGGTGCCGTACGACAGGGTGCTGCCGCCGCGGATGTACCCGGGCTTCGCCGCGGCCGTCTCCCTGACGTTTACCCGGGACGGCGACCCCGACATCCCGGTTATCCCCGGGTCGCTCTTCAACGTGGTGGTGACCAACACCGGCAAGATCCGGATCCGGAAGGAGGCGGTCCGGAAGAGCGAGCTGGGCAGCCTGTTCGCCGGCGCCGACGACGAGGCGGCCAAGGAGAACGTGGCGAACCTGCGGCTCCGGAAGATCGCCAGCCTGCCCCACCTGGGCGTCTTCTCCGACGAGGCGCACCACACCTACGGCCAGAACCTTCTGGGGAAGTGGCGGAAGGACCGGGAGACGGGGGAGCGGGTGTTCCGGGAGTCGGGGATCAAGAAGGTCCGGCTCACGGTGGACTACCTGGCGGAGAACACGAACCTGGTGTGCGTGGTGAACACCACCGGCACGCCGTACTTCCAGAAGCAGCCGCTGAAGGACGTGGTAATCTGGTACGGCCTCTCCCAGGGCATCCGGGAAGGGATCCTCAAGGACGTCGAGGACAACATCCTGGCCTACTCGTTCGACGAGCGGGACGCCGGCGAGCTGGTCCGGGAGATCGTCACCGACTTCTTCGAGGAGTACGGCGACCACGCCCTCCCGAACGGCGCGCCGGCCAGGCTGGCCGTCTACTTCCCGAAGACCCGGGACCTCCAGGAGCTTCGGCCCCACGTCGAGGCCGCGCTGGCGGAGGTCGGCGAGTCGCCGGCCATCGTGCTCCGGAACACGTCGAAGTCCACCAGGGACGAGATCGACGCCTTCAACCGGCTGAACGACCCGGGCAGCCCCCACCGGGTCATCCTGCTGGTCAACAAGGGCACCGAGGGGTGGAACTGCCCGAGCCTCTTCGCCACCGCGCTGGTCCGGAAGCTCAAAACGTCGAACAACTTCGTGCTCCAGGCCGCCACCCGGTGCCTGAGGCAGGTCCCGGGCAACGGCAAACCCGCCCGTGTCTATCTCTCCATGGACAACCGGGGCATCCTCGACCGGCAGCTCCAGGAGACCTACGGCGAGAGCCTGAGCGACCTCGAGCACACCCCCCGGGAGCGCCGCAGCGCACGGCTCGTGCTCCGCAAGTTCCGCATGCCGCCGGTCACGCTGACGCGCACCGTCCGTCGCGTGGTCCGGGAGGAGCGGAACGGCGGCGACCCGCTCAGCCTCGAGCCGCCGGTGGTCCGGGGCCGGACCATCGAGCGGACCACCATGGAGCTGGCCGACCGGGCGGGCGCCCGGGTGCTGCAAGCACTGGGCGACACCGTGGCCCTGGAGGCCGGCGACGACGCCCTCGACGCCCGCACCGCCGCCGCCGAGCTCGCCGGCAACTACCACCTGCCACTCTGGGAGGTCTACGACGCGGTCCGGGCCGCCTACGGCCAGGACGACGTGCCCGCCGAGCACCTCCCGGGGCTGCGGCACCAGATCGAGGAGCAGACCCGGAGCTACCGGACCGAGACCGAGGAGGTGGAAGTGGCGCTGGCGCTGGTCCGCCTCGACCCCCGGACCGGCGCGCCCGAGCCCACCGGCTGGAACCACGAGACCGACGACGACGGCGAGCCCGTCTACACCGCCGAGATCACGTACTTCAAGGACCGGGAGCACCTGCTGCTCCACGCCGACGACGTCCGCGGGCTCGAGCACGAGTTGGGGTTCCACTACACGCCCTACGACTTCGACTCGAGGCCCGAGCGCGACTTCTTCACCCGCATGCTCCGGGACCTCGACCTCGCCGCGGACCAGGTCGAGGACATCTACTTCACCGGCGCCCTCACCGACCCCCACAAGACCGAGTTCTTCGTCGAGTACCGCGACGACCGGGGCCGCTGGCGCCGCTACTCGCCCGACTTCGTCATCCGCCGCACCGACGGCCGCACGGTCATCGTCGAGGTCAAGGCCGAGCGAGACCGGGAGAACCCCATCACCGGGGAGCGGGGTAGGAAGGCCATGGCGCTGCGCCGCTGGGAAGAGCTGAACCCCGACTCGCTGCGCTACGAGATGGTCTTCACCGCCACCGACGCCGTGGGGATGGATGACGTGAACCGGATCCTCGAACAGCTCGATATCGGCCGCCCCGAAGGGCTCCGGCCCCTGGACCTCCCGGAGGAGACGCTCCGCGCGTTCTGCGAGAAGTGGGGCGTGGCCACCCTCGAGGTCTTCGGCTCCACCGCCCGCGGCGAGGACCGCGCCGACAGCGACGTGGACCTCCTGGTCACGTTCCAGCCGGGGACGCGCCGCGGCTGGGACATCGTCTCCATGCAGGACGAGCTCGAGGCGCTGCTGGGACGCAGCGTGGACCTGGTCACCCGCAAGGCCATCGAAGACAGCGACAACCCGTTCCGCAAGCGCAGCATCCTGAGCGACGCCACCGTCATCTACAACGCATGAACCAGCGCGACGCCGGCTACCTGTACGACATGCTCCGGGAGGCCCGGAAGATCGGCCGGTTCGTCGAGGGGCGGACCCGTTCCGACCTCGATGACGATGACATGTTCCAGTACGCGCTGGTCCGGGCCATCACCGTGCTCGGTGAGGCCGCGGGGCAGGTCTCGGAGGAGGTCACGGCGCGCCACCCGGAGATCCCATGGCGCGACATCACGGGCATGCGCCACCGGCTCGTCCACGACTACAGGGACGTGGACCTGGACCGGGTCTGGACCGCGGCCACCGAGAACGTGCCCGAGCTGGTCCCCCTGCTGGAGCCTGTGGTCCCCGACCCGGACGCAGACCTCTCACCCGCAGCCGAAGACGAATCGTGAGCGAGAAGAAGATCAAGGTCGCCGAGGCCAGGGGCCGTCCCATGCTCTCCTGGGTCGGGAAACGTCCCCTGACCCACGTCCCCGCCTTCCCCGCGCAGCACGTCGAGGCCTTCGACCCCACCGGCGGCGCGGGGCCCGAGCACGAGAACGACGGCGCCTGGGGCGACTGGCCCGACCGCTACCCCCGGGGCGGGCTCCTCTTCCACGGAGACAACAAGGAGGTCCTCGCCCACCTCCTGGCCGGCGGGTTCCGTGGAAAGGTCAAGCTCATCTACATCGACCCGCCCTTCGACTCCGGCGCCGACTACGTCCGCCGCGTCAACCTCCGGGGCGTCAAGGGTACCGCCAAGATCGAGGGCGAGACCTACTCCCTCGGCGAGCAGATCCAGTACACCGACATCTGGGCCAACGACAACTACCTTCAGTTCATGTATGAACGGTTGTTGTTGTTGAAGGAGCTGCTGGCGGAGGACGGGAGTGTCTATCTCCATTGCGATCCTCGGAAGAGCCATTACCTAAAAGTCCTGCTCGACGAGGTGTTCGGCCTGGATGGTTTCGTAAGCGAGATCGTTTGGCAGAGTTCAGATGCACAAAGTAGTGCGAACAGGTACGGGCCAATCCACAACACGATCCTGTACTACAAGAAGGGAGAGCAACGCATCTGGAACGATGTCCGTACGCCGCTATCTCGGACGACGGCGGACAACTGGTATACCCATGAGGAAGTTATAGAAGAAACCATCGTAAACAGCCTTGGAAAGACGCTTGAAGAGGGCACCGTTAGACGTTTCAACCCGTCTGATCTGACAGCACGGAAACGCGGCGGTGACACCGAATACGAATGGAAAGGGGTCAGACCACCTTCCGGGCGTTACTGGGCATATTCAAGAGAGAACATGGAGCAGTTCGAAGAAGAAGGTAGAATCTACTATTCTTCTTCGGGTAAGCCGTACCTGAAACGTTATCTCGATGAGGTGGAAGGTACTCCCCCGCAGGACCTCTGGACAGATATTTCCATGATCCGGGGGATCAGCGGCAAAGACACCACGAGCTATCCAACGGAGAAACCTGAAGAACTGTTGGAGCGAGTTATCAAGATCTCGTCCAACCCCACCGACCTGGTCCTCGACTGCTTTATCGGGTCCGGCACGACGGCGGCGGTGGCGCAGAAGCTGGGTCGTCGGTGGATCGGGTGCGACATCAACAAGGGCGCGATCCAGACCACGTCGAAGCGTCTGCAGGCGGTGATCGGGGCGCAGCAGGATGCGCTGGCGGCGGAGCCGCAGAAGGAGCTGGACGTGGCGACGGGGGACGACGACGCGCCGTCGCCGGCGCAGCTCTCGTTCGGGGTCTGGCGTGTGAACGACTACGACCTGCAGGTGCAGCACAACGAGGCGGTGGAGCTGGCGTGCGAGCACATCGGGGTGGAGCGGACGCGGAGCGACGGGTTCTTCGACGGGGTGCTGGGGAAGCGGCTGGTGAAGATCGCGCCGTTCACGCACCCGCTGAGCCCTGCGGACCTGGACGAGGTGAAGCATGAGCTGGAGGCGCGGCCGGAGGAGGACCGTGACGTGGTGGTGGTCTGTCTCGGGAAGGAGCTGGCGGCGGACGCGTGGCTCGAGGACTGGAACCGGTTGCGGAAGGCGAAGGGCAGCGCGAACCGGATCGAGGTCATCGAGCTGCGGACGGACCCGAAGTACGGGAAGTTCATGAAGCACGAGCCGGCGCAGGCCCGGGTCCGGGTCGAGCGGGTGGACGGCAAGCTGGAGGTCGAGATCGAGGACTTCATCAGCCCCACGATCCTGGAGCGGCTCGAGATGGACGCGCCGCTGTTCCGCGCGAAGGTCCCGGACTGGCGGGCCATGGTGGACTGCGTGATGATCGACCCGGGCTGGGACGGCGAGGTGTTCGAGGTGGCGGTCAGCGACGTGCCGGAGCGGAAGAGCGACCTGGTCTCGGGCGCGTACGAGCTGGACGCCCCGGCGGACGAGACCACGGTGGCGGTGAAGGTCATCGACATGCTGGGCGAGGAAGTCATCGAGACCCGAACGGTGTGAGGCAAAATGAGGGACAAGCCCCCGTCCGTGGACCGGGTGATGGCCGAGATCAGCCCACTGGCCCGGGCCCAGGACCTCATCTACGACGCGTGGGAGACCGACAGCCGCCGGGACCGGATCCGGCTGGCCCGGGAGGCCCTCGAGATCTCGCCCGACTGCGCCGACGCGTACGCGCTGCTGGCGGAGGAGCAGGCGAAGACGGCGGCCGAGGCCCGGGCGCTGTACCGGCAGGCCGTGGAGGCCGGCGAGCGGGCGCTGGGGCCGGAGGTCTTCGAGGAGGGCGTGGGCCACTTCTGGGGCATCCACGCCACGCGTCCGTACATGCGGGCCCGGGCCGGGCTAGCCGAGGCACTCTGGGCCCTCGGTGAGCGCGACGCCGCCATCGAGCACTGGTGGGAGCTGCTGCGGCTCAGCGAGGGCGACAACCTGGGCATCCGGTACCTGCTGCTGCCCCGTCTCCTGGAGGAGGGCGACGACGAGGCCGCCGGCGAGCTCCTGGACCGCTACGACGAGCCGTCGGCGGCCTGGCTCTACGGCCGGGCGCTGTGGCTGTTCCGGACCGGGGGCGAGGGCGAGGCGGCCGACGCGGTGCTGAGGGAGGCCGTGGCCGAGAACCCGCACGTGCCGCCGTACCTGACCGGGCGGAAGAAGCCGCCGGGACGGCCGCCGGAGGCGTACGGTATCGGCACGGACGAGGAAGCCCGGGTCTACGTCTACGAGGCGATGGCGGCGTGGCGGGCCACCGACGGCGCCCGGGGCTGGGTGGTCCGCAAGGCCGGCAAGGGGGCTTAGTCGGTCTCCCGGATCCGGTCCAGCAGCCTGGCGTGGACATCGTCCGGTGGATCGGAGGGCGCGCCGAGGCGTGTGCGAAGCGCCGTGACGGCTTCGGCGAAGTCGCCGCCGAAGCGCTCGCACCAGCTGCACCCGCGCAGGTGCGCCTCGATGGTCCGGGCCCGCGTCTCGGGCAGCTCGCCATCCAGGTAGTCGGAGAGGTCATCGAGGACCTCGGTGCAGCGGATCCCCGCCACGCTGCGATCATGTGCCTTCATCGATCCCCCTCACGCTCTCCATGAACCGGAGCCGGGCCCGGTGGACGCGACTCTTCACGGCGGCCAGCGATAGCCCCAACAGCTCCCCCACCTCCTGGTTCCCGAACCCCTCGAGGTCCCTCAGCACCAGTACCTCCCGGTCTTCCGGTGACAGCGCATCGAAACCCCGCTCCACCACCTGCCGGGCGGCGATCCGGTCGGTCCACGCCTCGTCGGGCTCCCGGCCCCATCCGGCCCGCGCGGCCACCGCGTCGAGCGGCTCGAACGTATCCGGCGCGCCCGCCGGGCGCCGGTACTGCCGGCGTACGGCGTTCCGGGCGATGGTCAGGAGCCAGGCCCGGGGCGAGCCGTGGCCCCGGAAGGTATCGGCGCGGCGCCAGGCGGCGATGAACGTCTCCTGAAGCGCTTCCTCCACCACCTCCGGGTCCCCGGTCCGGGTCCGGATGTAGCGGAGCACCGCGCCTTCGTGCTCCTCCACGAACCGCTCGAACGCGCGGCGATCGCCCTCCGCCGCGCGCACAAGCGACTCCGTTCCGTCGGTCACGCCTCCTTGACGGAGCAGGTCGAGACCCCCAGCACCGTGTAGATCGGGCAGCTCCCGAGCAGCCCCGTGACCACCAGGATCAGCCCCAGCCACCCCCAGGGCGTCTGCGGGCCCACGAATACCAGCGCGATCAGGGCAGCGCCCAGGCCAACCCGGATGACGCGCTCGAAAGTATGCTCGTTCTTCGGCAGGATCTTCTCCAACATGGTTCTCCTCACAGTCCGGCGTTCACGGGGACGTCTCTCGCCCCCTTCCAACCTGGTAGAGCCGGATCGGGTGGGAAAGGATTCACCCGCGTTGTACCTTCCGGGTCCCCGAGACTCCCTACCACAGCGGACGAAGCCATGAGAAGCCGAAAGCTGACCGGCCGGGTCACGCGCGTGCCCGGCCCCCGCGCCGCGAGACGGAAGACCCCGGTGCTCGCCGCGGCCATCGCCTTACTGCTCGGCGCCTGCGCCACCCACCCGCGGCCCGTTCCCGGGACCGACGACCCGCACCTGGCGACGGCGTACCGGGTGCTCTCCACCACGCCGCTCATGGACGGGCACAACGACCTGCCGTGGCGGATCCGGGGCGAGACGGGGGGGCGACGTCCCGGCCTACGACCTCCGCGGTGAGACGTCAGGGCATACGGACATCCAACGGTTGCGGAACGGGATGGTCGGCGGCCAGTTCTGGAGCGTATACGTTCCTGCCGGCGCCATGGAGTCGGGCACGGCCGCCCGGGTCCAGCTCGAGCAGATCGACATCGCCCACCGGATCATCGAGGCGGAGCGGGTGGCGGAGCGGCTCCAGGCCACGCGGCCGGCGTCGACGGCCACCATCGCGGAGTTGGGCGGCCTCATCACGGTGGGCGGCGGCGCGTTCGTCACCCGTCTCGGCGACGATACGCTGGCGGTGGAGCGCTTCGAGTTCACGCCCGCCGGGTTCGAGGTGACGGCGGCCATCCATCGCGGTGGACCCGGACGGCTTCCTGCGGATCCGCTGGGACCGGACGGCAGCGTATGTGGAGGTACGGATGCCTCAGGCCGGTGGCACTGAACCAGAGACCCCCGGCGGCCCATGGGCCGCCGGGGGTATTCCATGGTCGGCGCGGAAGCGGCTACTTCAGCGCGTCGGCCCGGATCACCCGTAGCGGCCGCATCCAGCTCCGGTCACCGATCTTCACCGACACGGTGTAGACGCCCGGCTCCGCCAGCGACAACCCACCGCCGAAGAAGCTGCCGAAGCGCATCCGCAGACCTCGGGCACGGGCGGCGTAGAAGAGGTCGCGCATGACGTCGGCTACAGCCTGCATGTCCGGCTGCTGAGGCGCGGCGGTGGCTTCCGCCGCCTCGGCGACTTCCTCGCCGGCCGCCTCAACCGCACCGGCTTCCGCCGCCTCGGCCTCCCGCGCCCACTCCGGCTGCTCCGGCGGGTACCGCTCCCCGGGCCGGACGGGGTCGGTCTGGGCGCCACCGCCGCCGAAGCCGCGGAACGCCGCGGCCAGGTTGCCGCTCCGGTAGAGCTGCAGCGCCCGGTCCACGGTGGCCCGATCGGCGCTCTCGAACTCGACCAGCGAGTCGGAGATCTCCACGATGGCCGCGGCCATCCGGAGGCTGTCGCGCCGCTGGGCGGGGGAGAGAGGCTCATGCTCCCGCTCGCCGCGGGGGCGCATCCCCCACCGGGCGGTATGGAGCCCCGGGCTCAGTGGGCCGTCCAGTGACGCCACGGTGTCCCCGGCGGCATCGAGCACGGCGATGCTCGCCCGGGGTCCACGGGCGGCGCCGCCCCGGGCCGCGCCGCCCCGGGCCGCGCCGCCCCGGGCCATGCCGGGTCGGGCCATCCGGGCGCGTGCGGCCCGCTCATCGCCAGCGGGGCGCTCGGCTTCGGGCGCCTCGAAGCCCTCCGGGATCCAGTACCGGATAGCCGCACCGTAGTCGGGGCTCTCGCCCGCGAAGTACCGGTGCCCGGTCGATTCACCGCCGGAGTACGTGTCGCTGAACTGGAGGCCGGGCGCCGGCTCGAAGACCACGGGCTCGTCGTTCGCCAGCCGCTGGCCGGCCACGTGCTGGAGCGGCGCGATATCCACGATCCAGACCGAGCGGCCGTGGGTGGCGGCGATCAGCTCCCGGTCTCGGGGGTGAATCTTGAGGTCGTGGACGGGGACCGTGGGCAGCCCGGTCATGAACTCCGTCCAGTCCTCGCCCCGGTTGGTGGAGACGTAGGCGCCCACGTCGGTCCCGGCGAAGAGGAGCTCCGGGTTGGTCGGGTCCTCCCGCACCACGTGGACGAAATCGGGCGCACCGGTGGGCAGCCCGTCGGTGATCCGGCGGAAGCGGCGGCCGAGATCGTCGGTCACGTAGATGTAGGGGGTGAAGTCGTCGTTCCGGTGGCCGTCGAAGGAGACGTAGAACCGGTCGGCCACGTGGGCGCTCGGCTCCACACGGCTGACCCAGGTGTTCGCGGGCACGCCCCGAAACCGGTCGTGTGGGATCTGCCGCCACTCGGCCTCCGGGCCCGGCCGGACCCAGACGTTGCCGTCATCGGTGCCGGCGTAGAGCCGGCCCTGGACCAGCGGCGACTCGTCGAGGGCCACGATGGTCGAGTGCGTCTCGGCCCCGGTCACGTCGGGCGTGATCCCGCCGGTGGTCTCGGTGCTGACCCGGATCTTCATGGTGTCGGCCGTGGTCAGGTCCGGCGAGATGACCTCGAAGCTGTCGCCCCCGTCGGTGGAGACCATGACCCGGTTCCCCGCCGCATAAATCGTCGATGGCGCGTGGGGAGACATGATGATCGGGGTACTCCAGTTGTAGCGCAGGTCATACTTCGCCGAGTCGGCGGCGACCTTCTCCTTCCAGCCGAAGACCTTCTCGGCCTCGGCCTCGGTCATCTCCCGGGGCTCGTCCACCCCCTCGTAGACGGCGATGGAGTCACGGAGCGCGGCCACGTACCCGGTCCAGTCCGGGCGCCCGAAGGCCGAGCGCTCGCCCGTGCTCAGGTCGATCCGGGCCATGTTGCCGCCCTGCGACTCGGCGTAGACGATGTCCGGGTTCTCCGGGTCCTGCTGCGTGTAGAACCCGTCGCCGCCGTTGATGGTGTACCACATGTGATGGTCGATGGCGCCCCGGGCCCGGCGGCTCGGGCCGCACCACGTGCCGTTGTCCTGGAGTCCGCCGCACACCCGGTACGGGATCTCCATGTTGTAGCTGACGTGGTAGAACTGGCCGAGGGCCATGGTGTTGATGAAGTCGTAGGTGCCGCCCCGGTCCCAGGTGACGCCGATCCCGCCGTCATTCCCCGCGATGAAGTGATCCGGATCGATGGGGTCCCACCACATGGCGTGGTGGTCCACGTGGATCCCGATGGTGGCCTGACCCACCGTCTTCCCGCCGTCCTTCGAGAACTGGACGGGCGTGGATGACCAGAAGACCAGGTCCGGGTCATCCGGCGCCACGCGAACCTGCGAGTAGTAGAACGGCCGGGTGTTCTCGCCGGTCATCCACGTCCACGTCTCGCCGCCGTCCTCGGAGCGGTAGAGGCCGGTGCCCTGGAGCCCCGACGTTGCGGCTTCCTCCTCGCTCAGCTCGGCCAGCCCCTCGCCCTTCTCCGCCTCCACCAGCGCGTACATGATCTCCGGCTGGCTCGGCGCCATGGCGATCCCGATCCGGCCCTTCAGCGTCGACGGGAACCCGCCCCCCGTCACCTCCGTCCACGACTCGCCGCCATCCGCCGACTTCCAGAGCCCGCTGCCGGGGCCGCCACTGTCCAGGAACCAGGGCCCGCGGACCCGCTCCCAGCTGCTGGCCCACAGCACGTCCGGGTCCCGGGGGTCCATGGCCAGGTCCACGAAGCCGGCGCGATCGCTGATGTGCTTGACCTTGATCCACGTCTCGCCACCATTGGTGGTCTTGTAGAGGCCCCGCTCCTCGTTATGGCCCCAGATATGGCCGAGGGCCGCGACCCAGGCGGTGTTCGGGTCGCCGGGGTGCACCAGGATCCGGCCGATGGTCCGGGTCTCGGCAAGGCCGGCGAAGGTCCAGCTCTCGCCGCCGTCCCGGGACACATAGACACCGCCGCCGGGTGAGATCGAGTTGCGGGAGTCCTCCTCACCGGTGCCGGCGTAGAGCACGTTCAGGTCACTCGGCGCGATGGCCAGGTCACCCATGGAGATCACCCGCTGATCGTCGAAGATCGGGGTGAACGTGGTGCCGTTGTTGATGGTCTTCCAGATCCCGCCGGAGGCCGCCACCACGTAGAAGGTGGCGGTACCGGCCACGCCCTCCACATCGGTCACGCGGCCGGACATGTTGACGGGCCCGATGGACCGCCACTCCATGCCGGCCAGCAGCTCCGGGTCGGGGGTCTGGGTCGCCGCCGGCCCCGGGCCGATGGCGAGGAGGAAAGTCGCGCCGGCCAGTGCGCCGGCGATGCCGCCAACGAGGCGAGCTCGCATCGTCTCAGCTCCGGGAATCTGTCGTGTGGGTGGCGGGGCCCGCCTCCTCTATGACGCCCACGCCCCGGTCAACGTTGGGAGGGCACCGCGTCGCCCTGGCCGTTCCCCCGCTTCACCACCCGGAACACCTCGCCGAACGCCTGCACGTCCTCCCGGGCGAACGCCTCCGTCACGGAGCCGTCGTCCCCGAACTGGAGGTTGTCGTCCAGCTGTCGATCGGAGTCGCGGAACAGGAAGCGCATCCGGCCGTCCTCCCACCTGATGTCCTCGATCTCCGAGACCGCGTACCTCGCCCGGAAATCCAGCGCTCGGCCCACCAGGCTCTGCATGATCCCGCCGAAGAAGCCGCTCACCCCCTCCCCTTCCGCATCGGCCCGCAGCTCCGCTTCTGCCTCCGCCCGAACCGAGTCGGAGAGCGCGAAGTACACCCAGTCCCGGGTGAGTCCCATCTTCACGGCCCCGTCCCTGCTGTGGATCGCGTGGAGCTCCGGGCCGATGTCATCACCACTGAAGTCCACCTGGTTGCCACGGTCACCGCATCCGAGCAGCGTCGCGGCCATGGCAGCCACCCAAAGCCATCGCATCCTTGCCTCCTCGTGTGCGTCGTCGAATCCCGGCCCTGTGTCTTGCGGTGTCCGGCCTCGCGTCCGGCCCGCCGTATGCCCATAGTAACAGCCATGACCGAGTCGAAACGAGTCCGCACCACCCGCCACACCATCCACCGCGAGACCCGCGGAAACGGCCACATCCTGGACCTGACGGCGGATGTGCAGGCGGCCGTGGCCGGGAGCGGCATCGACATCGGCCAGGCCACCCTGATGGTGGTGGGCTCCACCGCGGCGCTGACCACACTGGAGTACGAGCCCGGCCTGGTCGACCACGACATCGTGGCGGCACTCGAGCGGATCGCCCCCGAGGACGGCCGCTACCGTCACGAGGAGACGTGGCACGACGACAACGGCCACAGCCACGTCCGCGCCTCCCTCATCGGTCCGTCGCTGGCCCTCCCCGTCACCGATGGCGTCATCCCACTCGGCACCTGGCAGCAGGTGGTGCTCATCGACCTGGATACGAGGCCCCGGAGCCGGACCGTTGTCGTCACGATCATCGGATCCTGACGCCGGCCGCGGGGCGAACCGCGGCCCCGTCATCGCCCTGGGCATCGCCCGGATGGCCGACGCGGTGGCCAACTCGTTCCTGGTCATCGTCCTGCCGCTCTACATCGCCAGCGGCGAGGTCACGGGCTCGTCGTTCGGGCTCTCCGAAGCGGCGCTCACCGGCGTCATACTGGCCATCTTCGGCTTCTTCAACGCGTCCGCGCAGCCGTTCGCCGGCCGGCTCAGCGACCGGCTCGGCAAGCGACGGGCGTTCGTGGTGGGCGGGCTCCTGGTCCTGGCCGGCTTCAACTTCCTCTATATCCTGGCCGGTGGCTATGTCACGCTGATCCTGATCCGCATGGGCCAGGGGCTGAGCGTGGCCTTCACCGTCGTGGCCACGGTGGCGCTGGTGAACGAGCTCAGCACCCGGGCGGACCGGGGCGAGAACATGGGGATCTACAACTCGCTGCGGCTGGTGGGCTTCGGGGTCGGGCCGCTGGTGGCGGGGTTCGTGGTCTCCGGCGGGCCGTACACGCTCCTGGGCGTGGCCGTGACCGGCTACGACGCTGCGTTCCTCGTGGCCAGCCTGGGGGCGCTCATCGGCGCCGGCACGGTGATGCTCCTCGTGCGGGATCCGCCGCGGACCTCCGCGGCCGAGCGACGGGTCCGGATCGCCGTCCGGGCCCGGGACGGCGAGCACCTCCTGGACCCGATCTTCACGCTCGGTCTCGCCACCCTCATCATGGCGGCGTGCATCGCGCTCCTGTCCTCCATCGAGCCCGATGTGAACCGGCGCCTGGACCAGGACGCCCGCTGGTTCGGCGCCCAGTTCGCCGTCTTCATCCTGTCACTGGCCACCTTCCAGCCGGTGGTGGGCCGGCTCAGCGACCACTGGGGCCGCCGGGTCTTCATCCTCATCGGGCTCGTGGGCCTGGCGCCCACCACCCTGGCCCAGGGGCTCGTGGTCACCCCCTGGGGGATGGTCTTCGCCCGCTTCGCGCAGGGGATCGCCGGCGCCATGGTCTTCTCCCCCGCCCTCGCCCTCGCCGGCGACCTGGCCCGGCGAGGACAGTCCGGACTCCAGCTCTCGATCCTCACCCTCTCCTTCTCCATCGGGATCGCCATCGGCCAGCTCATCGCCGGCTTCCTGGTGGGCTTCGGCTTCACCACGCCGTTCGCCACCGGCGCGGTGCTGGCCCTGGTGGCGTTCGGGCTGGTCGGGACCCAGGTTGAGGAGCCCGGCCCGGCCCATGGTCACGGCGCCGATACCGAGCCCGGACCGGCGCCCGATCACGGAGACCTGACGTAGACGACGACATCGAACGAAAGCGACCGCCATGCACTTCCTCCTTCGTCTCATCGCCACCGCCGTGGCCCTCTGGGTCTCGGTCCTGATCGTGCCCGGAATCACCTACGTGGGCGGCGCCCTCGGCCTGCTGGGCGTGGCGTTGGTCTTCGGCGTGGTCAACGCCATCATCCGGCCGATCCTCAAGCTCCTGACCTGCCCCCTGGTGGTCCTGACCCTGGGCCTCTTCATCTTCGTGTTGAACGCGCTCATGCTCTGGCTCACCAGCGAGCTCGCGCTGGCCCTCGGCATCGGCTTCGACGTCCACGGCTTCTGGGCGGCCCTCCTCGGCGCCATCATCGTCGGACTCGTGAGTACCGCACTCACGATCCTGCTGGGGGCCCGGGAGAAAGACTGACGGTCGACACTCGATCCCCGGTCGGACGCTGACGCTCCCTCCCTGGGGCCCGCCTCAGGCGCGAGCGGTCGCTACCGCGGCACCTCGCCGAGGATCTCGCCGGTCTCCGGGTCGAGCTCGGGGTACACCACGCCACGGCGGCGGCAGAGGTCGGCGATCCGGGGGTAGGCCCACTCGAAGAGGGTGCCGCGGTACAGCTCGCGGTCGAGGCGCGGGGCGTGGTAGAGGCCGGCGGCGGTGCGCTGCCGCTGGGCCTCGTACAGGATGACGGCGGCGGCCACCGACACGTTGAGCGACTCCACGGCGCCGACCATGGGTACGGCGATACGGAGATCCGCGGCCTTCGCGGCCGCCTCGGTCAGTCCCTCCAGCTCGGTGCCCAGCAGGATGGCCGTGGGGCCGGTGTAGTCGACGGCTCGGAAGTCCATGGCGTCTTCGGCCGGGTGGGCCGCGGCGATGCGCATGCCGTGGTCGCGAAGAGCGCGCATGGCGTCGTGCGGGGTGGTGTGCCGGGCCACCCGCACGTACCGGTTGGATCCGCTGGCGGTACCGTGCGCCATGGAGAACTCGGCGGTGGGCACGATATGGGCCTCGAAGACGCCCACGGCATCGCACGTCCGGAGCACCGCCGAGAAGTTGTGCGGCTTGTGGACCCGGTCCATGAGCACGGTCAGGTCCGGCTGGCGCCGGTCCAGGATCGCCCGCAGCGTCCGGAACCGCTCGGGAGTCACGTCACCCCCCTCTCCGCTGCTTGTTCAGTTGTCGTAGAACCGCCACGACGCCTCGTGATCCCGGGGCAGAGCCGTTCCCCTCAGACGGGCTCGGACCAGCTCGACGGGCATGGGGCCACCGCGCAGGATCGCGTCGTGGTAGTCGCGCTCGGTCATGGTGCCGGTCTCCACCAGCTCCCGGTGCAGCGCCTGGAACTGGAGCCCACCGAGCATGTAGCCGGCCTGGTAGAGGGGCGGGTAGCTGCCGTTGAAGGAGCGCCGCACCTCGGCCTCGGCATTGGCCCGCTCGTGACCGACGCGCTCCACGAGGAAGTCGATGGCCTCCTCCGGTGTCATCCGCTCGAGGTGGAAGCTGAGGCTGAAGATGATCCGGGCGGCCCGGTGCATCCGCCAGAAGAGCATCCCGACCTCGTCTTCCGGACCGCGCGCGAAGCCCAGGTCCCAGAGCCGGAACTCCCAGTAGAGGGCGTTCCCCTCGTGCCAGAACGGGGTCCTGAACATCTGGCGGTGGGAGTTGTGCCGATCGTTCATGAAGCCCTGGAGGTGGTGCCCGGGGATCAGCTCGTGGTGGACCACGGCCCGGGCGAAGTGCTCGTTGTTGCCCCGCATGCTCATGAGCTTGTCGGCATGCTCCATCCCGGCGGTGGGGTACGAGACCAGAATGACCTCGCCACCGAGAAAGAACGGCGCGACCCTCTGGCGCTCCGGGCTCATCATCTCCATCCGCCACACTTCCTCGGCCAGCGGCGGGATGGTCACCAGGTCCCGCGCCTCCAGGAACGCTATCGACTGTTCGTAGAGGTCCTCGATGAGCGCCGGCTGCTCGCCGGGCGCCACGTGCAGCGTCTTGACGTGCTCCACGGCCCGGAGCCAGTCGTCGCCGAAGCCCAGCGCACGGCTCGCCTCGATCATGCGCTCCTCGCACCACGCGTACTCCCTCTCGGCGATCTCGATGAGCTCGGCGGGCAAGTACGGGATCCATTCGTGCCGCAGGTCGGCCACGAGCCCCTCGGCGCCGATGGGGTCGCCCACGATCGGCGGCTCCTCGCCCTCCCCATACCCCACCACCCGGCGCCGCAGGAAGCTCTCGTAGCCATCGAGGGCCGCGCTCAGCGCCTCATGCGGCGCCTCCACCCACCAGGTGAAGAGCGGGTCGTACCCGGCGTAGTAGCCGTACCACCGGTCGAGGATGCGACGGATCGAGGCGATGGCGTCGGCGGCCCGGAGCCCCACGATCGGGGTGGGCCCATCGCCCCGCTCCAGGGCGGTGGCCAGCGCGTCCTGCTGCCCGGCGACGTCGGCGGCGAGGGCCGTGAGCCGCTCGGCGGCGGCCCGGGGCTCCACCGGCTCCAGCGCGCGCCGGGCGTCGTGCAGCGCCAGGATCGGCGGGGCGAAGGGCAGCAGCGGGCGCATCTCCTCGAAGCGCTCGGCTTCCTGGTCCAGGAGGTGGAGCTGGTACGCCAGCTCGCCGTCTAGGAGCTGCCAGTCGACCCGGCCTTCCACACCCAGCGCGGGGTAGTCCACGTCCCCGAGCCGGTCACGCCAGCGCTGATAGAAGCGCCGCATCCGCTCCCGGCGAACCGGCGACCAGGCGGCATCGTAGCGACGGAAGAGGGCGGCCCGATCCTCTGCGAGCCGCTCGACCGCCGGCGCCAGCTCGCTCTCCGGCGCCCGGATCTCGGAGACCTCCGGCACCGTGGCGGGCCGGTCCTGCCCCATGAGGGGGGCGGGACCACACAGCAGGAGTAGGACGGCGATCCGTCCGGCAAATCGATTCATGACGTCTGCTCCACTGGGAGGTTTTGGTTGGTGGACCTCGCCGTGTCACCCGCACCGATGCCGCGGCGCTCCATGACGCCCCACTCGGTGCGGCCCCGGAGGAAGCTGCCGATCCCCCGCAGCCGCCAGTATACGGTCACGTGCCGGTACCCGACGCTGTCGAAGAGGCTGAGGGCCATGAGCCGGAGCCGCTGGCCCTGCCGGTCGTAGCGCTGGAAGCTGAGCTCCTCGAGAACGAGGGTCAGGGCGCTCAGGAGCACGCCGAGGCCGTACGCCACCAGGAAGAAGAGGAGCGCGAAGGACCCGTCGATGGCCCCGATGGCGAGCCCCACGGCGAGTCCGACCAGCCCCACGAGCTCCACCACCGGCGCGATCAGCTCCACGAAGAAGAAGTGGGGGAAGACCACGAGGCCCAGGGCGCCGTAGCGAGGGTTCAGCAGCACCTTCCGATGGCGCCAGAGCGTGTCGGCCAGCCCCCGGTGCCACCGATCGCGCTGACGGCCGAGCACGGCCCACGACTCGGGCACCTCCGTCCACGCCACCGGATCCGGGATGAAATCGACGCGCTGCGTCTTGTGCCCCCGCTCCCGGGCCGTGCGCCGGATCCGGGCCACCAGCTCCATGTCCTCGCCCACCGTTTCGTGCAGGTAGCCACCGGCCTCGATCATGACCTCTCGCCGGAAGAGACCGAACGCGCCGCTGATGATCAGGTTGCCGCCGAGACGGTTCCAGCCCAGCCGGCCGAAGAGGAACGCGCGCAGGTACTCGATCACCTGCACGGCCGGGAGGAACGACCGGGGCACCCGGACCTTCCGGACGCGGCCGTTCTCCACGTCGCAGTCGTTCACCACGCGGATCGTGCCGCCGGCGGCCAGCACGTCATCGCTGCGCAGGAACGGGCGGACCATCCGCAGGAGCGCATCGGGTTCGATCAGCGTGTCGGCGTCGATGGCGCAGACCAGCCCACCGGTGGCCAGGTCGAGGCCCGCGTTGAGGGAATCCGCCTTCCCGCCGTTCTCCTTGTCCGCCACCAGGAGGTTCGGGTTCACCCGGGACCGGTAAAGCTGACTCAGGGGCTCCGTGCGGATCCGTCGCCGGTAGATGGTGTGGACGGGCTCGAGCTCGAAGCGGTCCTTCAGCACCTGGAGCGTGTTGTCCTTCGAACCGTCGTTGATGACCACGATCTCCAGGTCGGGATACTCGAGGGCCAGAAGTGAGCGGACGCTCTCCTCGATGGTGGCGGCCTCGTTGTACGCCGGTGCGAGGACGCTGATCCGGGGCGCCACCGGCGAGCTCAGCACCCTGCGTCGGTCCTCGCCGCGCACCGAGTGCGTGTGGCGCCACATCTCGATCCCGGCGCTGGCCAGGAGCAGCAGATAGAAGCCGTTCACCAGGAGGAAGTACAACAGGATGGCCGTTTCCAGCCACGTCAGCCCCGTCCCGAGAATCGCTTCCAACGGCATCACGCCCTCCGGAACCGGGTCACCACGTCGGCCGTGTCCATGGCGTACCGGGCCATGTCGGCGGCGAACGAGTCCTCGGAGCTCAGTGCGCGCCGCAGGAGCAGCTCGCCCGGTGCGCCGATCCGGACCAGCGCGCGACCGGCGGCCGCCCGCACGTCCCAGGCGGGATCGCCGAGGGCCTTCACCAGACCCGGCCCGGCCGGCCAGTGCTCCAGCTCGCCCAGGGCCGTGGCCGCGGCGGTCCGGACCTCCTCCTCCGGATCTTCGAGGCCCTCGATGAGCCGGGCCGCCGCATCACCCCCGCCGGCGGTGCCCAGCGCCAGGAAGGCCACCGCCCGGACGTCAGCCACCGGGTGGTCCGCCAGCCGCAGGATGGACGGAGAGAGGCGGCTGTCGCCGATCCCGCGGGCCACGGCCAGCCCGACCATGGCGCCGCGCGCGTCCTGCCCGGGACCAACCTCCCCCGGTGAGATCGGGATCCGGTCCAGCGCTTCAGCGAGCCCGTCGATGGCGTCGGTGCCGAGCCGGACCAGGGCATCCTGGACGGCGAACCGGCTGGCCTGAGTCGGATCGGCGAGCATCCCGATCAGCGTATCCACACTACGCTCCGACGGGTTCGCCCCGCACCACTCGGCCACCTGACTGCGGACCAGCGGGTGGGGGTCCTCGGCCAGCCGGAGGACGGCGTCGCCTGCGCCGCCGGCCAGCGTGAGCAGCCGCGCCCCGCGTAGCCGTTTCCACCAGAACCGGCTCCGGCTCAGCCGCTTGCCGTACTCCACCAGCCCCAGCTCCTCGGCCAGGTCACCGAGCCATCCCCGCTCGCGGCCCCGGAGGTTCGGCGCCACACGATCGAATAGGCGGACCCGGTCGCCACGGCTCAATCGATCGACTGTTTCACGGTCGATCTCGTCCAGCGTGCCGGCCAGGAGGCCGCGCACCACGGCGTCTCGCGCTTCCGCTATCCGGGGCTCCCGCGCCCGCCGGATCATTCCCCGGACCCCGTGACCCAGGATGATCAGCCACGCCAGTGCCAGGAGTACACCCTCCGCGATGGCCACATCGATGAGCAGCCAGTCCGGGATGGTCATTCGGCCCCGCCGCCGCCGAGGGCACGCTTGACCCTGTGCAGGAGCTCCGACACGCTGAATGGTTTCGGCACGTGATCGAACGCGCCCAGTTCCAGCGCCTTTACCACCTCGCTCTCGGCGGATCGGGCGGTGAGCATCAGCACCCGGGTCCGCCGGGTCACCCGGTCCCGGGCCAGCCTGCGCAGCAGCGACAGCCCGTCCATGCCCGGGAGCCCGACGTCCAGGATGATCAGCGACGCACGCAGGGCCGGCTCCTCACCCGCCAGCAGCTCCGCGGCCTCCGCGCCGTCCCGGATCCAGTGGGTCTTGTAGCCCCGCTCGTCCAGCGTCTGCCGCAGGAGGGTGCCCAGCGCCTCGTCGTCTTCCACGATCACGATGTCGGCATCCACCGTGCCGGCCTCCACGGGCGGGACCGGTGCGCTCCGGGGTCCCTCGGAGGCCAGGTCCGCCCCCGCCCGCTCGAGGAGTGACTCGGCATCCCCCTCCTCCGGGTGGGTGGCCATCCCGACCATCACCCTGACCGCCTCGGTGGGCAGGTGCCGCTCCAGCCACCGGTGGGTCGCCCCGGCGTCGTCGCCGTAGCGGGCAATCAGGACCTCGTTCTTCGCCCACCGCGCCACGATGTCCTCCGCCCGCGCTTCGTTCCGTAGCCGGCCGGCGAGGGCCGCCGCCTCCCGGTCCAGGGCCGCGCCGTCGTTCCCCTCCAGCCGGATCAGCGCCACCGTGACCAGCTCCTGGTATCGACTGGCCACCGCAACCTGCGCCTCCAGCCGCTCCCGGGCCGCGGCCGGCGAGGGCAGCCCGGTCTCCGGGTCCTGCACCTTCCCGCCCTCCGATCCCAGCCGCGCCAGCCGGTTCTCGACCCGGGCAACGAGCTCGGGACCAGCTACCGGCTTCACCACGAAATCGTCCCCGCCCGCCTCGAACCCGGCGATCACGTCGGACGGGTCGGAGCGTGCGGTCAGGAACACGATGGGCAGCTCCGCCCAGCGCGGATCCGCCCGCACGGCGCGGCAGAGCTGGTAGCCGTTCACCTCCGGCATCTGGACATCCAGGAGGACCAGGTCCGGCTCCACGGCCTCGAGGGTACCCCAGAACTCGAGGGGCGAGCTCAGCGTCCGAACGGCGAACCCGGCGCCCCGGAGTATGAAGGTGAGCACCCGGAGCACGCTCGGGTCATCGTCCACGGCCAGGATCAGCGCATCGCCCGGATGCTCCGCCTCGAGAAGGGCCTCGGCTCGCCCCATCACCGCGTCGGGGCTGGCCTCCCGGTCCACGAACACCCGGGCCCCCAGCGTGACCGCCTGCAGCCGCTCGTCCAGGGTGCGGGTCCGCCCCTGGAAGACCACCGGGACCGGGTCCGGGTCCCGGGCCAGCTCCTCCAGCAGCCGCTCCAGCTCCTCGGGCTCGCCCACCGCCGGGTCGAGCACCGCCAGGACCGGCTCCGCCTCCCGCAGCCACTCGAGGGCGGCCTCGGTAGTGGCGGCCCGGCTCGGCGCCCACCCCCGGGCGGCGGCCGCGGCCCGCAGCTTCTCGAGACGGTCCGGGTCCGAATCCATGATCAGGATCGTGCCCGACACCTGCTCCGGCACCGGAGGCTGGTCCACCTCGTCTGCGGAAGCCGCCGGCCGACCCGCCTCGATCTCCCGCCGCAGCCCCACCACCAGCTCGCTGTACCGGTAGCGGTCACCCGGGGGCAGCGTGCCGGTCTCCAGGCCACCTTCGACCAGCTCCTCCAGCTCCGAGGCCAACTCGGACCCCCGGTACAGGCCGAAGGTGCCGAGGGAGCCGTGCAGCTTGTGCGCCGCGTGGTGCGCTTCCCCGAGGCGGTCCTCAGCCACGTCGCCTTCGAGGACATCGACCCCCACCGACTCCAGCACCTCCAGCCGCTCGAACATGGTGTCCCGGAACTGCGCCCAGAGCGCGGCCATCGATCCACCGGCCGCTTCCCGCGCCGCCACACCGGCCGCTTCCCGCCGTTCGGCCTCCGCCCGCTCCTCCACCAGCTCCCGACACGCCTCCGCCACCGCCGCCGGGTCGGCCTCGAAGACGAACCGGCACGCCGGGCACGCGCCCGACAGCTGCTCGAGCTCTGATGGCCGTGCCTCCTTCGGCACCACCCACACCACGGGCGCCGGGAGCGAACCCTCGAAGGCGCGGAGCACGGGCACCGCGTTGGCCATGGGCACCACCAGGACATCCGCGTCGACACTTTCCACCACGGCTTCCGACCGGATGAGCTCCATGTCGGGTGCGCAGTGGGCGTCGAGGCCCGGGAGCCAGTCGGCTGCTGCTGCGAGCCTGACCTTCACCGTGCCTTCCTTGATGGATCCACGTTTCGGGGACACGCCCAAATGTGCGCCCTCAGGACAACGCGGGGCAAACCGAACCCTCAGCCCCCATCGCCCCGATGGGGCTCCATGTGGACCAGCACGTCCAGGACGGACGGCAGCGCCTCCACGATGGCGTCCTTCACTTCATGGCCGAGGAGGTGGGCATCCTCCAGCGTCATGGACGGGTCCGCCTCCACGTGCAGCGCCACGAAGTGGCCGATCCCCGCCCGCCGGGCCTGGACCTTCTCCACCGCCCGGACCCGGGGCACCGCGCACGCTACCGATTCGACACGATCCAGCACCGACGGCTCGGGCGCCCGGTCCATGAGGTCCTGGAGGGCGGGGCGGAGCAGGCGGACGCCGTTGAACGCGATGATCCCGGAGGCCAGGAGCGCGGCCACATCGTCCGCTGGCGCCCAGGCGGGCCCGCCGACGAGCGCCACCGTGATCCCTACGAACGCGGCGGAGGATGTGATGGCGTCAGCACGCTGGTGCCAGGCGTCAGCCGTCACCGCCGGGCTCTCCACCTCGGTGCCGACCCGCAGCAGTCTGCGGAAGAGCCCCTCCTTGACGGCCACCACGCCCACCAGCACCACGAGAGTGTAGGGTTCGGGCACATGATGAGGCGTCAGGATCTCGCGGACCGCCTCGATGGAGATCCCCAGCGCCGCCAGCAGCAGCATGATAGCCACCGCCGCGCCGGCGATGCTCTCCGCCTTGCCGTAGCCGAAATGATACTCGTCGTCCGGGTCACGGCTCGCCACCGACAGACCCCGCCAGACGATCAGCGAGGAGAAGATGTCGAGGGTCGACTCCACGCCATCCGCCACCAGCGCGTACGAGTTGCCCAGCAGCCCGGCGGTCACCTTGACCGCCACCATCACTGCGTTCACGCCCAGCGCCAGCCGGGCCGCACCCGTTCCGCGGATCGCTCGCTCGGTGCTCACAGCGCCCAAGGTAACACCATCAACGACCGCTTTCCTCCCCGGGGCGGCACGGACCCTGCAACCGACGGTGCGCATGGAAGCGTACCCGAACCCGAGGCAGCCGATGGCCAATCCGACCGCCACTTTCCAGACCACCGAAGGCACGTTCACGCTCGAGCTCTTCAGCGAGCGGGCCCCGGACACCGTGGCGAACTTCGTGAAGCTCGCGCGTGACGGCTTCTACGACGGCCTGATCTTCCACCGGGTGATCGAGGACTTCATGATCCAGGGCGGCGACCCCGAGGGCACCGGGATGGGCGGCCCGGGTTACACCATAGACGACGAGTTCCACCCCGAGCTCCGGCACCACGGCCCCGGCATCCTCTCCATGGCCAACGCGGGGCCCGATACCGGCGGCTCCCAGTTCTTCATCACCCTGGCCGCCACCCCCTGGCTCGATGACCGGCACGCCGTATTCGGGAAGGTGACCGACGGCATGGAGGTGGTGGAGGAGATCGGCGCCGTAGAGACCGACGCCAACGACCGCCCGGTGGACGAGGTCCGGATCGAGTCCGTCACCATCGACGAAGGCTGAGCCGGGCGGCGTTCGCCCGGAAGATCAGCCGCCGCCGCGGCGCTTGGCCTTCCCCTTCGAGCCCGACGACGAAGACGATGACCCCACCGAGCTCCTGGAGCCGGACGGCGGTGAGGTCCGCACGGTCGCACGGGTCGCGGACCCGCTGGATGCGCCGTTCGACGGCACGTAGCCACGTCCCTTCACCACCCGTCCCCCCCGGGAGGACGTCGCCGCCGGTCGGACCACGACCACCGAGGGGCCCCAGGAGTTGTACCCGTACCCGTAGCCGGTGTACCCGTACCAACGATCGTAGCGGTGCCAGAACGGGTCGTAGACGCCGCCCCAGGGACTCCACAGGAGCCTGGCGCCAGGATAATAGTCCCCGTAGCCGCTATCCCGTGGCTGACGCTCCACGGCGAACCGGTCGGGGAAGCTCACGGCCACCGCCACATCGATCACCTCCGGCGGCACCCCTGCGTCCGCCAGCTGGACCAGCCGGTCCGCGTCGAGACGCAGCGGCTCGCCCTGCTCCACGATCCACGCCCTCACGGCTTCGGCATCGGTCTGGGTGTTCGCCTCGATGATCTCATCCACCCGGATCCGGGCGGACGCGGCCAGGCGGGCCGTCTCCACCGCCCGGCTGGCCACCGCCACACGGGAGCCGAGCCCCGCCCTGGCGACCCGGTCCGCCGGCGCGGATGCATACCGCTTCACCCACGCTACGCTCTCGGGTCCGACCAGCGCCCGGACGTCGATCCAGCGCTCCGGCTCGACCATGGCCATCAGCCCCCGGGTGTGCCGTTCCGCCTCACTGCACGTCAGCTCGGCCTCCGTGAACACCCGGTGGCCGTCCGCCGAGAACCGCGCCGTCTCCACACCCGTACACCCCGCCACAGCCATGGGACGGGCCACTCCGTCCCCCCGCACGGTCCGCCGATCGGTGATCTCACCGTCCGACACTGTCAGGATCGCCACACCCTCCGACTCCGGCACCACGCACGTCATGGGGCCGTTCGAAACATCCTCCTCCACCCAGCACCCGACGTAAGGTAGCCAGCGGCCGTCCTCCAGCGCCGACCCCGCCGGCTCCTGGGCGTGCACCGCCACCGCCGTCAACACCGTCGCCAGCCCGGCGAGTACCGCAACGCGCGTGCTCATACGCCCTTCCTCCCGATCCGGAGCGCGAGACCGATGGTGGTGCTCAGCCCGGATAGATCGATGTCATTGAACCCTTCGTACGTCCGCTGGTCCACCTCGCCGCTGCCCCAGTGGTACCGGGTCTCGAGGCGCAGCGCCACGCCCGGCGACAACGTGAGGTCCACCCCCGCCGCTCCGTACGGTGTGAAGCCCCGGCCCTGTGTGGTGATCCGATCCCCGAAGATCTCGCCTTCGTTCGCCCCCGGAGCCGATACCACGAAGTCGCCATGCCGTGTGAATTCGTACCACGTGACCCCTCCACCCACCGCCACGTACGGCGACCAGACCCTCGGGATCCACACGAATTCGCTGATCGATCGGCCCCGGGGAAGCAGATACACGCGCACCCCACTCTGCAGCCTCGACTGCTTGAACTCGGCGGTCTGCAGGATCGGACTGTCGTCCATCCACACCCAGTCCCGCCACTCCGCCTGATCCGATCGGCCGGCGTACTCGAACCCCAGCGTCCAGTCGAGGCGCTGGCCCAGGTAGATCGCCGCCTCTACCTGCACCGGGACCGTCGCGAAATCGCCACGGTCGATGGTGACCTCCTCACGGGTCCACACGAACAGGTCGCTGCTCTCCCCCGGCACCGTCCAGCCGCTCAGCACCGTGATCGTC
>CAZSBL010000021.1:0-34952 GCA_964605205.1 uncultured Gemmatimonadaceae bacterium | reverse complement strand
CCGCCATCGCCTACAACGTGCCGTACTGTACCACCATGTCGGCGGCCAGCGCCGCGGCCGACGCGGTCATCGCGCTCACGCGACGGAAGCGGGAGGTCATGAGCCTCCAGGAGCGGTACGAGGACGCGGGCCGGCTCTTCTCGGACGACCCGGAGACGTAGGCGACGCGGAGACGCGGAGGCGGGTTCGCAAGTGTGGTTCGCGGCGAACCCGAAGGCGGCCGGCCCACCATCGGACGTGGCCCACCATCGGACGTGGCACCATTTTCCATCAACTCCTCTACTGCCCCGCAGGATCCGTCCCGATGCACCCACCGCGACGGCCATGAAGCAGCCCAACCGGGCCTATACCCTTTATTACGCGAACGTTGATGGATAATGGAACGTGGTCCGCGCGGTGGTCCGCGCGGTGGTCTGGTCCGCGCGGTGGTCGGTCCGCGTGGTGGTCCGCCCGGTCGGCCATCCGGTAGGGCGGCGCCTTGCCGCCGGACCCGAGCCCGTCCTACTCTCTACCACTGGATCCCCATGGATCCCCAATACGAAGGAGATCAGTTCCCCATGAAACGAGGCAACTCGATGCGGGCACGGGCGATCGTGACGGTGGCCATAACTACGCTGGCGCTCCCGGCGCCTTCCACCGCCCAGGGCGTGGCGCACTCGCCGGACCGGACGGACGGTGAAGGGCCGTTCGAGCGACTGATCGTCCGGGGCGCCACGCTGATCGACGGGACGGGCGCGCCCCCCATGGGGCCGGTGGACATCGTGATCGAGGGGAACCGGATCACGGACATCCGCCAGGTCGGCACGCCGGGGCTCCCGATCTCCGACAGCCGTCGGCCGCAGGGCGCCACCCGGGAGCTAGACGCCCACGGGATGTACGTGCTGCCGGGATTCGTGGACCTGCACGCGCACCAGGGCGGGAGCAGTCAGGGCACGCCCGCCGAGTACGTCCACAAGCTCTGGCTGGCCCACGGCGTGACCACGATCCGGGACCCGGGGTCCGGGAACGGGGTGGCGTGGACGCTGGAGGAGGAGGCGCGGAGCGCGGCGAACGAGATCGCGGCGCCCCGGATCTGGAGCTACGCCCGCCCGGGGATGGGGTGGGACGGCGGCTCCATCGACAGCCCGGAGCGGGCGCGGGAGTGGGTCCGTTGGGCGGCCCGTCGGGGTGTGGACGGGCTGAAGCTGGGCAGCTACCCGCCCGACGTCATGGCGGCGCTGATCGATGAGGCGACCCGGCAGGGGATGGGCACGCAGGCGCACCTCGGGCAGATGGGCGTGGCGCAGATGAATGCGCTGGACGCCGCCCGGCTCGGGCTCGGGTCGCTGGAGCACTGGTACGGGCTGCCCGAGGCGCTGTTCGACGATCGCACGGTCCAGGACTACCCGTACGACTACAACTACAACGACGAGTACCATCGATTCGGCCAGGCGGGCCGGCTGTGGAAGCAGGCGGCGGAGCCCGGCAGCGAGCGTTGGAACCAGGTCATGGAGGAGCTCCTGGCGCTGGACTTCGTTCTCGACCCGACGCTCACCATCTACGAAGCGAGCCGGGACGTGATGCGGGCCCGGGAAGCCGAGTGGCACGACGCGTATACGCTCCCGAGCCTGTGGCAGTTCTATCAGCCGAGCCGTACCGCCCACGGAAGCTACTGGTACAACTGGACCACCGGGGACGAGATCGAGTGGAAGCACAACTTCCGGATCTGGATGCGGTTCCTCAACGAGTACAAGAACCGGGGTGGTCGGGTCACCACCGGGAGCGACAGCGGGTTCATCTACAAGGTGTACGGCTTCGGCTACATCCGTGAGCTGGAGCTGCTGCAGGAGGCCGGGTTCCACCCGCTGGAGGTGGTCCGGAGCGCCACCATGTGGGGTGCGGAGGTGCTGGCGGAGCCCACGGGTGAGGCACCGGAGTTCGGCGTGGTACGGGAAGGCATGCTGGCGGACCTGGTGGTGGTACCGCTGAACCCCATCGAAGACTTCAAGGTGCTCTACGGGACCGGCACGCTCCGGCTGGACGGGAACGCAGAGGTGATCCGGGTGGGTGGCGTGCGGTGGACCATCAAGGACGGGATCGTATACGACGCGCCGGCGCTGCTCGCCGACGTGGCGGGGATGGTGGAACAGGCCAGGGCGGCCTCGACGGCGGAGGAAGCGGGGAGCCGTTGAGCCCGAAGGTAGCGCTGGTGTCTCACCCGGCGTGCGCGCTGCACGACACGGGGTGGAACCACCCGGAGCACCAGGGCCGGCTGCCGGCCATCACGAAGGGGATCTACCAGCAGACGCCCGACCTGCTGGACCGCTGGCTCCAGGTGGAGGCCGAGCCCGCCCACGAGGACGAGGTCCTGCGGGTGCATACCGAGGGGCACCGGGAGACGGTCCGGGAGGCCGTGGCCGCGGCGGAGCGGGCCGGTGAGCCGATCTCGCTGACCGCCGACACCATGGTCTCGGCGGCGTCGTGGAACGCGGCGCTTGCGGCGGTGGGGGTGACGGTCCAGGGCGCCCGGCTGGTGCTGGACGGTGAGGCCGCGACGGCGTTCGCGCTGACCCGGCCACCGGGGCACCACGCCACGCCGGACCGGGCCATGGGCTTCTGCCTCTTCAACAACGTGGCCATCGCCGCCCGCTGGGCGCTGGACGAGGGGGGGCTGGAGCGGGTCCTGGTGGTGGACTGGGATGTCCATCACGGCAACGGGACCCAGGACATCTTCTACGACGATCCCTCGGTCTTCTACCTCTCGTTCCACCTCGCCGGCCACTACCCGGGCACCGGGCGGTCGGACCAGCGGGGACGCGGTGTCGGGGCAGGAACCACTTGCAACTTCCCGTTCCCGCACCGGGTGGAGCGGGAGCACTACCTGGACGTGTACGAAGAGGCCGTCACGGAGACGCTGGAGACGTTCGAGCCGGAGCTGGTCCTGGTCTCCGCCGGCTTCGACTGCCTGGCCGGCGACCCGCTGGGAGGGCTCCCCCTGGAGCCGGAGGACCTGCACGGGATGAATCGGCTGCTGGTGGAGCAGGCCGAGACGGCAGGGGGACGGGTGGTGGTGGCGCTGGAGGGCGGGTATGTGCCCCGCCGGGCCGGTGACGGCGCCGCGCAGGTGGTTCGGGCGCTGGCCGGGCTGCCGCCGCATTGACCCGACTCCCCGCGACCGACACATTCCGGGCCTATGCCTGAAATGAAACAGGGCGCTCTCGATTCCCACAGCCCCTCGGCCGTGGGACTGACCCGCCTGAGCACCCGACTCTCCTTCCCGCCCGGCGGCGAAGCGCTCTACCGGTCCATCGTGCGGCTGCTGGATCTGGATGAGAGCTCCGAGTTCCTCCTGGTCCCGTGCGGCCTCGGCCGGAGCGCCCTGTTCGTGGCCGAGTCCACGGGCGCCGCGGGGGGCGGTGTCGATCCGGACCCGCTGATGGTCTCGGTGGCCGGTGACCGGGCGAAGCAGGCGGAGCTGGCCGAGCGTCTCCATTTCGAGCAGGCGCCCCTCGACGAGCTCCCGTACCAGGACGCCGTTTTCGATGTGGTGCTGGGGGAGATCGAGCTCGGTGCCGCCCGGGACCCCGACGCGGCCGTCCGGGAGCTCGTTCGGGTGACCAAGCCCGGTGGGACGGTGGTGCTGATCCAGCTGATCTGGCTGCGGGCCCTGGAAGAGGCGCGTGCCGAGGAGCTGGTGGAGGAGCTGGGGGTCCGGCCCTTGATGCTCGTGGAGTGGAAGCAGATGCTCCGGGAAGCGGGGATCGAGGACCTGCACGTGGAGGACTGGTCGGATTCGGCGGCGAGCCGGAGTCGGCCATCGGTGCTGGGCGGGTTGGCCGAGCTGTTCACGCTCCGGGGCAAGCTGCGGCTCCTGCCCCGGGCGTGGCGGCGGTGGGGGTGGAAGGGCGTGGGAGCGGTCCTGTCCCACGAGCGCGAGCTGCGACGATTACTGAAAGATGAACAGGTCCTGGGAGTGACGTTGATCAAAGGCACCCGCGGGGCCGATGGCACGGAGGATACGAGTGAAGAGCACGGTGAGTGATTTCGGCACGGTGAAGGCACGTCTAAACGAGATCCAGGCGGGCCTGAAGGAGTACGGCCTCGACGGCTGGCTCCTCTACGACCTGCACGCCCGCAACCCGGTGGCCAGCAAGCTGCTCGGGGTGGGCGACCTGACCCGCCGCTACTTCGTCCTGATCCCGGCCTCCGGTGACCCCACGGTCCTGATGCACGGGATCGAGCGGACGCCGTGGGAGGCGTGGCCGTGGCGGAAGGACGTCTACGTGGGCTGGAAGGCCCTCGACGACCGCCTGGCCGAGTTGGTCGGTGGCAGGACCGTCGTCACCGAGATCTCCAAGAACGATGCCGTGCCCGCCGTGGACATGATCCCCGCCGGCGTGGCCGAGTTGCTCCGGAACGCCGGCGCGGAGCTGCGGTCGTCCGCCGACCTCATCACCCGCTTCTACGCCCGCTGGACCGACGAAGGCCTGGCCTCGCACCGGCGCGCGGCGAAGATCCTGGCCGACGTGGCCCGGGAGACGTTCCAGCGCGCCGCGGAGGCCGTGGGCGCCGGGAAGACCATCACCGAAGGCGAGCTGCACCAGTGGCTCCTGGCCCAGGTGGCGGAGCGGGGGCTCCCCGAGGGGCCCGACTCCATCGTGGCCATCGGGCCGAACGCCGCGAACCCGCACTACGAGAATGGCCCCGAGGGCGCCGAGGTGAAGGCGGGCGACGTGCTCCTCATCGACCTGTGGTCACGGGAGCCGGACGGGGTCTACGCCGACCAGACGTGGATGGGCTACCTCGGCTCGGAGGTCGCCGCAGACGTGCAGGCGTACTGGGAGGCGATCCGCGACGCCCGCGACGCCGCCATCGCGTTCGTGAACCAGGAATGGGACGCCGGTCGCGAGATCCAGGGGTGGCAGGTGGACGACGTGACCCGGAAGGTCATCGAGGACCGGGGGTACGGGGAGTACTTCATCCACCGGACCGGCCACTCCATCGATCAGGACGTCCACGGGATGGGGCCCAACATCGACAACCTGGAGACTCACGAGACCCGGAAGCTGATCCCCGGCGTGGGCTTCAGCATCGAGCCGGGGATCTACGTGTCCGAAGACGTAGGGCTGCGGACCGAGATCGATATGTACATGTCTGAGGATGGCCCCGAGGTCACCACCCCGGATCCGCAGAAGGAGATCTTCACGCTCCTGCCCTGAGGCGGCCTTGCTGATCGAGGTGGCGCTCCCGCTCCCCATGCCCCGGACCTTCACCTACCGGGCTGACGACCCCATCGAGCCCGGGACCCGGGTCGAGGTCTCCTTCGGACCCCGTCGCCTCGTGGGGTGGGTCGTCGGACCGACGCAAGGGGAGCCGGAGACCACCCAGATCAAGCGGGTACGCCGCATCCTGGAGGACCGGCCCAGCGCCGATGCCCACCTCCTGCGTCTCTCGAAGTGGGTGGCGGACTACTACCTGTCGTCGCTGGGGATGGTGCTCCGCACCGCCCTGCCCAACCCCATGACCGATGCCGGGGCCGAGCCGGAGAAGACCCGGCGGGTGCTCCGGCTCATCCGGGAGCTGCCCAGCCTCACCCTCCGCGACGAGGTCTTCGGCCGGGCGCACCGCCAGCAGGAGTGCTTCGAGTTCGTCGAGGCCGCCGGCGGCGCCGTGCCGGTGCCCCAGCTGACCGATCAGGGCTTCTCCTATGCCGTGGTCAATGGGCTGGTGGAGCGCGACGTGGCCGAGATCGTCGAGGAGGTGGTGGAGCGCGATCCGTTCGCCGATCTCCCCACCCGGACGGGGCCGCTGCCGCCTCTAACCGACGCCCAGGAGGCCGCGCTCGAGCCGCTCCTGACCGCCGCCCACGATCACGGCGGGACCTTCCTCCTGCGGGGCGTCACCGGCTCCGGAAAGACGCGCGTCTATGTCGAGCTGCTCCGACGGGTGGTGGCCGAAGAAGGGCGTGGCGCCATCGTCCTCGTCCCCGAGATCGCCCTCACGCCCCAGACCGTAGGCCGGTTCCGCTCACAGTTCGGCGACGATGTGGCCGTTCTCCACTCGGCGCTCTCCGACGGCGAGCGCTACGACGCCTGGCGCTCGCTCCGCACCGGCGAACGACGCATCGCCGTGGGCGCCCGGTCCGCCATCTTCGCCCCGGTCCACGACCTGGGCGCCATCGTGGTGGACGAGGAGCACGAGTCGAGCTACAAACAGGGCGAGGCGCCTCGCTACCACGCCCGGGAAGTGGCGATCATCCGCGCCCGGATGGCCCGCGCCGTCTGCCTCCTGGGGAGCGCCACACCCGCCCTCGAGAGCTGGGCCAACGTGGCGAAGGGCAAGTTCACCCTCCTGGAGCTGCCCGAACGGGTCGAGGGTCGGCCGCTCCCGGACGTGGAGGTGGTCGACCTGCGACAGAAGCAGCAGCAAACGACGAGCAGCCACGGTACCGCTGGCGGGGGAGGGGGCGCCCGCGTCCTCTCGGGGCCCCTCGAGGCCGCCCTCCACGACCGGCTCGAGCGCCAGGAACAGTCGATCCTCCTGCTCAACCGCCGCGGATACGCCAGCTTCGTTCAGTGCCGCGGCTGTGGCCACGTCTGGCAGTGCGACCGGTGCAACGTGTCGCTCACCTACCACCGGACCCGCAAGCGGCTCATCTGTCACTACTGCTTCCACGAGGAACGGCGCCCCTCGGGGTGTCCCGAGTGCGGCTCCGACAACCTCTCCTTCCGGGGACTCGGCACCGAGCAGGTCGAGCGCATCGTCACCGAGACATTCCCCGCCGCACGGGTGGCACGGATGGACGTGGACACCACCTCCGGGAAGTGGGCCCACCACCACATCCTCGGACGCGTCGAGCGACGGGAGGTCGACATCCTCCTCGGCACCCAGATGATCGCCAAGGGCCTCGATTTTCCCAACGTCACCCTGGTGGGCGTCATCAACGCCGACGTCGGGATGAACCTGCCCGATTTCCGCGCCGGTGAGCGCACCTTCCAGCTCCTGACACAGGTGGCGGGACGCGCCGGGCGAGGCGAGCGGCCCGGCGAGGTCCTCATCCAGACCGCGCTTCCCGGGCACTACGCCATCCGATGTGCCCTCCAGCACGACTACATCCGCTTCGCAGAACGCGAGCTCGATGAGCGCCGCGAGCCCCCATACCCGCCCCACACCCGCCTCGCCAACGTGGTGGTCAGCGGCACCGAAGAGCTCGCTGTCCAGCAGGCCGCCGAAGAGATGGCCCGCTGGACCGCCCGGACCATCCGCTCTCTCGGGACCGATGGCGTGGCGCTACTCGGCCCCGCACCCTGCGCCATCGACCGCATCCGCGACCGGTGGCGCTGGCACCTCCTGTTGCGGAGCCCGAGCCCTGGCCAGCTGGGAGCGGTGTGCACGAAGATGTACAGAGAGCACGGCACCGGCAGCGGGCCGATCCGGGTCACCATCGACCGGGACCCCGTTGCGCTCCTGTGACCGGGCACCCGTAGCGCCTTCCGGCAGAATCGACTAGACTGTAGAGCGGTCATCCGCGGCCGCGCTTCCACCATTTCCCCGGATGGCGCAAGGGCGGCCCCGGTGCATCTGCTCGAAGCAGGGGGTGAGCTGCGACCATGGGTTGTCTGGCATTGAACGCGTCGTACGAGCCACTGACCATCGTCTCCGTGCGCCGCGCGCTGCGGTTGGTGATCGACCGGAAGGCGGAGATCCTGGAGGTGGACGAGACCCGTGTGTTCCGTTCGGAGCGCAGGGAGATGCCGTGTCCCGTAGTGATCCGTCTGGTCCGGTACGTCCAGGTACCGCGCAAGTTCCGTCGCCAGGTGACCAACACGTTCCTGTTCGCCCGTGATGGGTACAGCTGCCAGTACTGCGGTCGTCATCGCCGTGAGCTGAAGGGGCGGGAGTTCCTGACGCGGGATCACGTGGTGCCGCTGTCCCGGGGTGGTGGGAACGACTGGGGCAACGTGGTGTCGGCGTGCTCGCCGTGTAACAACCGGAAAGGGAACCGTCTGCCGAAGGAAGTGGGGATGAAGCTGCTGGCGGTGCCGAGCGAGCCGAACCACGTGGAGCTGGTGTGGGCGGTCCGTCGCATCACGCCGGTGCAGGCGAAGTACATCCGGATGTTCTACGGCGACGATGTTCTGCGTGCGCTGCAGCCGCAGCTCCTGGATCCCGGTGATGGGGAGGGTGCGGCGGCGTAATCCACGGCCGGTGCGTCCGCTTCGGCCGATGGATGGCGCCGGCTTCGACCGGCGGCCCTGTGCGGTAGGCCCATCCGGGGGTTGGCTCAGCCGGAGGGGATCACGCTTCCGGCGGCCATGAAGGCGGCGAAGGCCACGAACATGAAGAGGATCACGGAGAGGATGATCGGGATCAGGACGGCGAGAGCCGCCTTCCAGCTGTCAGTCTCGTGGGCCACCCGGAGCCCGATGATGCCGATCACGAGGGACCAGATCCCCCCCACGAGGGTGCCCACGATGGGGACCACGCCGAAGATGGTGGGGCTGTTAGCGTAGCAGAAGACGCGGACGGTGGTGCCGAAGCCGTGGGTGGCGCCACCGAACATGAGCAGGAGCACGTGGATGACGCCGGCGGTGAGGAAGAGACCGCCGAGGAGGAAGAGGGGGGCGAGGAGGAACCGGACCAGGGGGCTGACGGCGCCGTAGCCGAGCCCGGCGGTCAACCCGTCGCCGGCCATCCCGGCCCCTGCGAGGAACGGGATCGAGTCCCAGAAGAGGGTGGCGCCCGCCACCAGGATCCCGATGGCCAGGTAGTACAGGAGCGCGGGCCCGGTGCCGTGCTCCCGTGGCGTAAGGGCGAAGAACCGTGACGGGTCGAAGGTGGCGCCCTTCCAGGTGGCGCCGAAGGCGGTGAGGATCGGCTCGCCTTCTTCCGGCGGCCAGGGGAATCCCGGCCCCGGGGTCCGCTCGCTGCCTTCGCCGAACTCCCAGCTTTCTGTCATGGGCGGTCTCAGTGGTTGAGCCAGTCCCGTACTTTCTCCAGGAGCTGGCCCGAGTTGATGGGCTTGGCGAGGAAATCGTCCGCTCCGGCCTCCAGCGCCCGGGACCGGGCCCCCTCCATCGCCGTCAGCGTGATGATGGGGATGTCGCGCGTTTCGGGAAAGTCGCGGAGCTGGCGGGTGGCCTCGAAGCCGTCCACCTCGGGCATCATGATATCCATGAGGACGAGGTCGGGCGGGTCCTTGCGGGCGAGGGCCACGGCCTCGGCGCCGTTGTGGGCGGGGACCACGATGAACCCGAACGCCTCGAGCAGCGCGCAGAGCGCCTCACGGCTGTCCAGATGATCCTCCGCGAGGAGGATCGTGGCCGCGCCGTTGCTGCGCGACGCCGTGGGTTCTGTGTTCATCGCCATGGCCTGCCAGGCATGTTCGACAGTTGGTCCGGAGAGCCGCATGCGGGCGTCCACCGGCGTGGTCGTCGGTGAAAGGTGGCAAATATCGGGCCGACCGCCGCACGGGCGCGGGTCCCCCGGGAGGGCCCGCCTTTACGGTCACCCTACAGATCTCTAGCTTTCGTCGCCATGGTAGCCCACATGACGCGCCGGGTGACCTTCGCCGCGGCGCACCGGTACTGGCGGGACGACTGGCCGGAGGAGCGCAACCGGGCGGTGTTCGGCGCGTGCGCGAATCCCCACGGCCACGGGCACAACTACGCGTTGGAGGCCACGGTGGCGGGTGCCATCGACCGGGAGACCGGGATGTGCATGGATCTGGGCGTCCTCGATGAGGTGCTGGAGACGGCCGTGGTCTCCGTGCTGGATCATCAGCATATCAACCACGTGGTGCCCGAGTTCGGCCCCGGCGGTCGGATCCCGACCACGGAGAGCCTGGCGGCGTGGGCGTGGCCGCGGATCGCGGAGCGGCTCCCGGAGGGCGTACGTCTGCACCGGGTACGGATCCGCGAGGACGAGAACCTCTACGCCGACTACTACGGCGGGGAGGGCCCGTGACGGAGGAGCAGGGGGGCGGGAACGGCCCGGTCCCGGTGCGGGACCTGATGAAACAGATGGTCTCACAGCCGGAGGCGGAAGGCGAGCCCCGGTGGGAAGGGACCGAGCACACGTTCGAGCGGGGCGAGGAGACCTGGGTGGCCCGGACAGCTGGCGCGGGGGCGTACGGCACGGGATCCCGGGGCCGAGCCCGGCTGGTGGCGGTCCACTTCTTCCATGAGGACGCTCCCGAGACGCCGGTCCGGGAGGTGCTGGTGGGGGCGGCGCAGTTTCCCCACCTGCGGCCCGAGGAGCTCCGGGTGCTGTTCGACCGGGCCATACCGATCGAGCTGGACGACGACTGAGTACCAGCATCAACGACAACCAGAAACTGAGCGGGCGGCCTCGCGGCGAGCGGGGTCGGCGTGCGGGGATAGGTGGAGGACGCGTGGCGAAAAGGCGGGTATTGACAGGTGATCGGCCCACGGGTGCGCTGCACCTGGGGCACTGGGTGGGCAGCATCCAGAACCGGGTGCGGCTGCAGGCCGAGATGGAGTGCTATTTCATCATCGCGGACCTGCATACCCTGACGACCAAGCCGGAAAAGGAGCACCTGGACCGGGTCCCGGGCAACATCCGGGAGATGGTGCTGGACTACCTGGCCCTGGGGATCGACCCGGAGCGGAGCACCATCTTCGTCCAGTCGGCGGTGCCGGAGACGGCGGAGCTGAACCTGATCTTCGAGATGCTGGTGACGCTGCCGCGGCTGGAGCGGCTGCCCACTATCAAGGACATGGCGCAGGCGGCGGAGCTGGAGGTCATGCCGTTCGGGCTGGTAGGCTACCCGGTGCTCCAGGCGGCCGACATCCTGCTGCCCCGGGCCCACGTGGTGCCGGTGGGGAAGGACAACCTGAGCCACGTGGAGATCACCCGCGAGATCGCCCGCCGCTTCAACCACCTGTACGGCGACGGTGAGGAGATCTTCCCGGAGCCGGAGCCGATGTTGAGCGGTGACGCCGTGCTGCCGGGGATCGACGGCCAGAACAAGATGTCGAAGTCTCTGGGCAACGCGATCCTGATCAGCGACGATGAGGAGACGGTGGACCGGAAGGTGATGAAGATGTTCACCGACCCGAACCGGGTCCGGGCGGACATCCCGGGGAAGGTGGAGGGCAACCCGGTGTTCATCTATCACGACGCGTTCAACCCGGACACCGACGAGGTGAATGACCTGAAGGACCGGTACCGGCAGGGCGCGGTGGGGGATGTGGAAGTCAAGCGGAAGCTGGCCCGCGCCATCAACGCCTTCCTGGCCCCGGTCCGGGAGCGACGAGCCGCGTTCGCTGCGCGGGATGGGCTGGTGGAGGAGATCCTCCACGCCGGCAACGAAGCGGCCCGGGCGGTGGCCCGGGAGACCATGGCCACGGTGCGCGAGGCCATGGGGATGACCTATTACCGTTGAGGAGGAGCGGATGAGACGAGGTTGGAGCTGGGGCGTGGCCCCGATGGTAATCGCCCTCGCCGCGTGCGGCGGTCCGGATGCCGAGCCGGAGAACGAGGCCGAAATGGGGTCGTCGGAGATGGCCCGGACCGCGATGGTCTGCGCGCCCCAGGCCGACGTCGAGGGGCGGGCGAGTCCGTACGACTCGGTGACCATCGCCATGGGCGACGGGATGGCGAAGGTCTGCTTCAGCCGGCCGTCGCTGCGGGGTCGGACCATGATCGGCGCGGAGGCCGTGCCGTACGGCCAGCTGTGGCGGACGGGGGCCAACGAGCCGACCACGATCCACCTGAACACGGCGGCGAGGATCGCCGGGATCGAGGTCGAGGCCGGGTCGTATTCGCTGTACACGATCCCGCAGGAGGGCGACAGCTGGACGCTGATCGTGAACGCGGCCACCAGCCAGTGGGGCCACGAGTCCCGCTATGCGGGTGTCGAGGAGCAGGACGTGGGCCGGGCGGCGGTCGAGGTCGAGACGCTGGATGAGACCGTGGAGCAGCTCACCATCCGCCCGATGAACGGTGGGCTCGTCCTGGAGTGGCAGAACAGCCGGGTCCACATTCCCATCGAGCCCGCATGAGCCCCGACCGACCCACGCTGGAGATCCGGGCCCCGGGCACCGGGGAGGTGCTGGGGTCGGTCCCGAACCTGGATGACGAGGAGGTCCACGCCCTGGTGGCCCGCTCCCGGGCCGCGCAGGCGGCGTGGGCCGCCCGCTCCACCGCGGGGCGGGCCGAGCTCCTGAACGCTTTCCGCCGCCGGCTGGCCGACCGGGCCGGGGAGGCGGCGAGGCTCAGCAGCCAGGAGTCGGGGAAGACGGTGTTCGAGGGCTACGTCGGAGACGTGCTCCCCACCCTCGACCTGGCCCGGTTCTACGCCGGCCGTGCGGGGCGGGTGATGGCCCCCCGCCGGGAGCGGTCGTGGATCGTCACCAAGAAGGCCCGGGTGGAGCGGGAGCCGTACGGCGTGATGGCCGTCATCTCACCGTGGAACTTCCCGATCGTGAACCCGATGCGGGTGGTCATGGCCGCGCTGGTGACGGGGAACACGGTGGTGCTGAAGCCGTCGGAGCAGTCGCCGATGTCGGCGGTACTGATGCGCCAGATCGCCCTGGCCGCCGGGATCCCGGAGGACGTGTTCCTGGTGGCCACGGGCGATGGAAAGACCGGAGAGGCCCTCGGGCGGGCGGACGTCGACAAGATCAGCTTCACGGGCTCGGTGGCCAACGGACGGAAGGTGGCCGAGGCGGCGGCGGCGCGATTGATCCCCGTCACGCTGGAGCTGGGCGGGAAGAACGCCATGGTGGTCCTCGAGGACGCCGAGCTGGAGCGGGCGGCGAACCTGGGCGTCCAGGGCGCGTTCTGGAACGCCGGCCAGATCTGTATCGCCACCGAGCGGGTGTACGTGGAGGCCGGGATCTACGACGCGTACGTGGACCGGGTGGTGACGGCCACGGAGGCGCTGACCGTGGGTGACGGGTCGGATCCCGAGGCCGACATCGGCGCCGTGACCACCGAGGCACAGGTCGAGCGGCTGGAGCGACAGATCGAGGACGCCCGGGCGAAGGGCGCGCGCGTCCTGACCGGCGGGCACCGGGTGGACGGCCCCGGCCGGTACTTTGCGCCCACCGTTGTGGCCGACGCCGATCACTCCATGATCATCATGCGCGAAGAGAGCTTCGGCCCCGTCATGCCGATCATGAAGGTGCCCGGCGCCGAGGAGGCGATCCGGCTGGCCAACGACTCGCCGTACGCCCTGGCGGCCAGTATCTGGACGCAGCGCCGCCGCGGCGAGAAGATGGCCCGGCGGCTCCGGGCCGGCATGGTGTCGGTGAACGACGTGCTCTATCACGGAGCCGTGGCGGCGCTGCCCTTCGGCGGGATGGGCGACAGCGGGTACGGACGGGTCCACGGTGAGGAAGGGCTGCGCGAGGTGACCCGGACCCGCTCCGTCCTCGTGGACCGGGCCGGATTCCGCCGCGAGCCGGTGGGCGGGTTCCCCTTCCGGCGGTTCGGGCTCGACGGCGCCCGGGCGCTGATCCGGTTCCTCCACGGCCACGGCGTGATGGAGCGGCTGCGGGCCACCGGGACGCTGTTGCGCCGCCTGCTTCGCGGAAGGCCATGAGACTCCCGTCACAGAAAAGCGTGTACGGACGTTGTAGGGGCGAGGGCCGGAGCCGGGGGCCCGCCCGCGGGGTGCGGTCGTGAATTACGACCGCGTCTTCGAACGGGTCTACCCGGTGCTGTTCCGCTACCTCCACCGGATGACGGGGGACGCGGACGCGGCCGAGGACGCGGCGCAGGAGGCGTTCGTCAGGCTGACGGAGCACCCGCTGCCGGAAGACGAGGCGCGGCCGTGGCTGTTCACGGTGGCGACGAATCTGATCCGGGACCGGGCGCGCAAGGCGAGCCGGCACCGCCGGCTGGAGCCCCACGTGCCCGCGCCGGAGGCCCTGATCGGGCCGGAGGTGTCGGCCGAGCGCAGGGAACGGATCGCCATGGTCAGAGAGGCGTTGAGGGAGCTGGCGGAGCGTGATCAGACCATGTTGCTGATGCGGGAAGAAGGGTTCAAGTACGCGGAAATCGCCGAGGCGGTGGACGTGGCGCCGGGGTCCGTGGGGACCCTGCTCGCCCGGGCCGCCCGTAGATTCGAGAAGATATACACCGCCCTGGCGGCGGGAGAAGCTGATACATGAATCACCTCGACGAGGGGACGCTGCAGGCGTTCCTGGATGATGAGCTTCAGCCCCGGGAGCGGGCGGACGTGGCCGAGCACCTGATGGGCTGCCGGGAATGCCGGCGGATCAAGGAGGAGCTGGGCCGGGCCCGTTCGGTGTTCTCCGAGGCCGTGTCGCTCCTGGACGTGGAAGCGCCGGGTGAGGCGAGGCCGCGCCGTCCGCTCGGGATGGGTGGTGGCGCGTTCGTGAAGGCTGCGGGGCTCACGCTCCTCCTGGCCGCCGCCGCGTCGGCCGCGGTGCCCGGCTCGCCCGTTCGGGAGTGGATCGTGAGCACGGTGCAGCCCGAGCCGGTCGAGGAGGCGCCGGTCACCGAGGCCGTCGACCCGACGCTCGAGCCAGCGTTGGCGCCAGCGGGCGTGTCACTTTCCGCCGCTGCGCCGGTGGAAGTGGTGCTCGATGACCTGGACGGGACCACTGTTCGGCTGGTGGAGACCGACGGCGAGAGTGTGGCGGTGTCCGCCTTCGGCGGCGAGCGCGACCCCACGTTCCGGATGGCGGCCGGGCGGATCGAGGCCCGGGGCGCCGTGGGCGGTGAGATCACGGTGGAGGTGCCGCGCTCGACAGAGGCCTGCCGGCTGGTGGTGGAGGGTCGGCTGTACGCGGAGCGTGAGGCCGGAGAGCTTACGATCCACGTCCCGCCGCAGGACCCGGACGGCGCCCTGGTCTGGCGATGATCGTGGCCGCGGCGGTCATGGCTCTGGCGCTGCAGGCGCCGGCGCAGGGCCCCCTGGTGGCTGGCGTGGTCCGGAGCTCCGACGGTGGGCAGCCGATCGCCTACGCCCAGATCCGGGTCCTGGATGACACCGTCGCCGATTGGACCAACGACGCCGGAGAGTACCGCCTGGAAGGGCTCACGCCGGGCCGCTGGGAGCTGCGGGTGGCGCATACGGGCCACGACTCCCTGGACCTCCAGGTGGTGGTCCAGGCCGGCCGACCGCTGCGCCTCGACATCACCCTCCAGGCCCGGGCGGCGCCCACCCCCGAGCCACTCCACGACTTCGAGCCGTTCCAGGTCGAGTACACTCTCCCGTCGCTGGTGAACACGGAAGACGTCCGTCGTCAGATCCGGGCGAGGTACCCGCCGGACCTGGTCCGCCAGGGGATCGGCGGAGAGGCGGTGCTCCGGATCTGGCTCGACGAGCGCGGCCAGGTGGTCCGGACGGTGGTCTACATGTCCACCGGCGTGGCCCGGCTCGACTCCCTGGCCGTGGCGGTCTCCCCCCGGATGCGGTTCCGGCCGGCGAAGAGCCGGGACCAGCCGGTGCGGGTGATCGTCCAGATCCCGGTGACGTTCACCGTCCCCGACACCGTCCGCGCGGGGGGCGGCGGCTAGAAGTGCCGCCCCCTCGGCTTCAACGTCGCTGGCCCGACGGGCCCAGCACCCGGCCGAATCGGTCCAGCGTGCCTGCCACCCTGGCCGGGCCGTCTTCCTTCCGGCGGCCGTACACGGTGGCGCCCTGGATGCACTCGGGCCGGAGACACACGGTGCGGCCCCACTCGTCCTCGAGGAAGATGGCCTTCCCCTGCCGCATCAGGTAGGAGATCCGACGCTGCAGGTCGATGGGGCGCTCCTTCCAGCGGGCGTGCACGCTCAACTCTCCGTCGTCGGTGACGACGTGGACCCGGACCGTCGGGATCCGGCTGCGCAGCGTGACCTGCCGGCTGGAATAGATCATGGCTGCAAGGGTAAAAAGGGCGTCCGCTCGTGGCAACCGCTTGACAGGACCGTCAAACGCCCTTACTCCGCCACAGCGCGTCGAGCTCCCCGTGGCGGAGCCCGATGGCTTCGCGCCACTCGGGGAGGGCGTACACGCCGTCCTCGGGCGGAGCCGGGCGGGCACAGGAGTCCGGCACCGACCCGAACAGCGCCGTTCCCGCCCGCCGGACCGCTGCCAGCGTGTCCAGCATCCGGGTATGGAAGACCGTGTCCGTGCCGGCGTGGGGGCTCATGTTCTGGGCGCTCGGGTGGAGGAGCCAGAGAATCCGGGGGAGTGGGTGGTCGGGGCGGACCCGGTCCCAGGCTTCCCGGAACGGCCCGTCCGGGGGAAAGGCCTTGGGCCAGGCGACGACGGTGCCCCGCGCCAGTCCGGCGGCCTCGAGCGGCTTCCTGCCCGGCAGCGTCAGGCGCGACTTGTCCTCGATCCGGGCGGCCGCCACGGTGGTGCGGAGCCCGATGTTCCCCAGCGCCACCACCAGCCGGGGCGCCGCGGCCAGGAGCGTCTCCCGGAGGAGGTGCACGCTGGACGGGATCTCACCCACCGCTTCCCGCAGCTCCGCCACCCGCGGCTCGCCTCCGCCGGCCTCCGGCAGCCGGTTCAGTGCCGCCACGATGAAGGTGCCATTGCGGTCCAGCCCCATGGCGGAGAGGAGCACGTCGAGGTTCGCGCCGGCGATATCGCCGCCGAAGGGGATCCGGGTGCCGTGGGCGCCCATGGCCCCGCTCCCCATCCCGCCGGCGTTCCCCGGCGCGGCGCCGACCCAGAGCGTGTCGTGGCGCCGCCAGGGACCGTTCCGGCGAGACCAGACCAGCGGGCGATCGACCGCCTCGCCACCGGGCCCGGCGCACGGTTCGGTGAGCCACTCATCGGCCAGGCATCGGGGGTGCCCGGTGTGGGCTCGGCGGAACGTCTGACGGTAGCGCGCTTCGGCGTGTTCGAGGGTCATGGGACGCACAAGGTCGAGGCCGGCCGGAGTCCTCGCAACCCGGAGCGACATGTGCTAGGCTTCCGGTGGCGAAGCCTGCCCACGGCGTGAACGGAGCGGATGATGAGCGAGAAGCACGACTACAGACATACGGAGATCGACGGGCGCACGCTGCGGCCGGAGACCCAGATGATGGGGTACGGGTACGACCCGCACCTGTCCGAGGGCGCGGTGAAGTGCCCGATCTTCCAGACCTCGACCTTCGTGTTCAAGACCGCCGAGGAGGGCAAGGCCTTCTTCGAGCTGGCCTACGGGCTCCGGGATAAGGGGCCGTCCGAGGAGCCGGGGCTGATCTACTCCCGGCTCAACAACCCGGACCTGCAGATCCTGGAAGAACGGCTGAGCCTCTGGGACGACGCGGAGAAAGCGCTCGTCTTCGCCAGCGGGATGGCGGCCATCGCCACCACGCTGCTCACCTTCCTGCGGCCCGGCGACGCCATTGTCCACAGTGACCCGGTGTACGGTGGGACCGAGTTCCTCCTCTTCGAGATCCTGCCCCAGTTCGGGATCGAGCGGTTCGGGTTCCGGGCGGGTGACGAGGAGCAGATGGACAGGGCCGTGGCCGATGCCCGGGCCGCCGGCCCGCTGAAAGTCATCTTCGCCGAAACGCCGGCCAACCCGACCAACGCGCTGGTGGACATCGCACGGTGCGCGGAGATCGCCGACACCGTGGAGGCCGAGGACGGGCACCGGCCGGTGGTGGCGGTGGACAACACCTTCCTCGGCCCGCTCTGGCAGAAGCCGCTGGACCACGGCGCGGACCTGGTCCTCTATTCGCTGACCAAGTACGTCGGCGGGCACAGTGACCTGATCGCCGGCGCCGTGCTCGGTGACACCGAGCGCGTCGACGCCGTGGCGGGGATGCGCACGATCCTGGGCACCATGGCCGACGCCTGGACCGGCTGGCTGCTGATGCGCTCGCTGGAGACGCTCAAGCTCCGGATGACCTCCCAGATGAAGAACGCACGCTACGTCGCCGAGTTCCTGGACCAGCACCCGAAGGTGAAGAAGGTCCACTACCTGGGATTCCTCGAGGATGGGGATCCCCAGTACGACGTCTACGAGCGCCAGTGCCTGGCGCCGGGCGGCACCTTCTCCTTCGAGGTGGACGGTGGCGAGGCGGAGAGCTTCCGGCTCCTGAACGCGCTGAAGCTGGCCAAGCTGGCCGTGAGCCTGGGCGGGACCGAGACGCTGATGCAGCACCCGGGAACCATGACCCATTCCGACATCCCGCAGGAGCACCAGGAAGAGATCGGGATCACGCCCGCCATGGTGCGGATCTCCGTGGGCGTGGAAGACCCGCAGGACCTGATCGCGGACCTGAAGCAGGCGCTGAAGGCGGTGTGAGCCCGGGGGTGGGGGCCTAAAGTCCAGCCTGGAGCCGGCCGACGCTTTTCATGGAAGCCCGGCGGAACCCTCCCTCCGGATGCGAGGCGAACCATGACAGGAACGTGCAGGCTCGGGGCCGCGGCGCTCGCGGCTCTGGCCACCGCGTGCAGTCCCGAGCCCGTGGCTCTCGGGATCGCCACGGGCACCGCCACCGCCGAGGCGGCCTTCATGGCGCTGAAGGATGCCCGGACGGCGGGGCTCGACGTACCGGTGGACACGGTGGTGGTCTACGAGGCGACCAACCTGGCCGCACCGGCGGTCCGGGCGGCCGACACCCTGGTGTCCACACCGGGGATCGCGGCGGTCATGGGGCACAGCAACAGCGCCGCCAGCCTGACGGCGGCCCCGATCTACAACCAGGCCCGGGTGGTCCAGATCGCGCCCCACTCCACCGCCGACCTCTACTCCGAGGCGGGCCCGTACAGCTTCCGGATGGTGCCACCGGATCGGCAGCAGGGCCGGGTGCTGGCGCGGTTCCTGGCCGCCGAGTCCACTGGCAAACGCGTGGCCCTCTCCTACGTCAATGATGACTACGGCCGGGGCCTCCGGGCGAGCATGCTGGAGGCGCTCCCCGGCGGGACCGTGGATTTCGTGGCCGACCTGCCCCACATCACCGCCGCCACGCCGGAGATGATGCGCAACACGGTCCTGGCCATCGTGGACGCGCGCCCGGACGTGATCCTCTGGCTCGGCCGGATCAACCAGCTGAGCGTGTACCTGCCGGAGCTCAGGGACGCCCTGGGGCCCGTACCCGTGGTGGGCGGCGACGCCCTCAATCCGGCCGAGACGCTGCCGGATCCGGATCGGCTCTTCCCCCCGATGCACTTCGTCCGGCTCCTCGACCTGACCGCCCGGCCGGAGACGCGCCGGTTCGCGGAGCGGTTCCGTGAGCGGGTGGGGCAGGACCCCACGGACGCGGTGGCGCTGGCCTATGACGCCTTCTCGGTCCTGCTGGCGGGCGTCCGCGCCGGCGCCCGCACCGGCGACGAGATGCGGGCGTACCTGATGTCGCTGGGCCGGGAGCGGCCGCCGTTCCCCGGGGTCACGGGCCCCGTCGAGTTCGACGAGCACGGAGACGCGGCCCGCCACTACGTCATGGGCCGTCTCACCCGCGAGGCCGGCACTCGATGAGCCACGCGCTCGATTGGATCCGGGGAGCCCCCCCGTCACGAACCGGGTCGATCCGCCGGGCGCTGGGGGTGGCCGGCGTGGCCTTTACCGTCGTGTTGGCCGGGGTAGTGGTCGGGTTCATCCACGTGAACACGTCCATGCGGGAGGACCTGACCGCAGCCACCACCAACCTGGTGGAAGAGCAGCGGATCGCCTATCGGCTGGCCCGGGCGGTCACGCAGCAGCTCGTGGCCGCCAGCAGCTTCGTGGGCTATGGCGACACCACCTTCATCCACGAGTTCCGGTCCGCCGGCGACGACGCGTACGAGGAGGTCCGGCACTACCTCTTCCGGAGGCTGACACCCGAGCAGCGGATCCAGCTCGAGGCGATCCGGGAGGAGCACCAGCGACTGGAGGTGGCCGCCAGCCAGGCGTTCCAAGGGTTCGCCGCCGGCCGGACCGCCGACGCCAATGAGTCCGCCAGGGCCATGGTCGATCACGCCATGCGGCTGCAGGCGGCCGTGGACCGGTTCATGGAGCTCCGGGAGGCCGACCTCGCCGAGCTGAGCTCGCGACAGGCACAGACCTTCCGCAACACGTCGCTGGGGCTCGGCCTCGTCGCCGTGCTCCTGCTCCTCGGCATCGCGTTCCTGACCCGGTTCCTGCACCGGCGCTTCGGCCAACCCATCGCCGCCCTGGCCCGCGCCGCCACCGCCATAGAGCGCGGCGACTTCCACGCCCGCGTGGAGGTCCCGTACGACGACGAGTTCGCCGAGGTAACCCAGGCGTTCAACCGTATGGCCGACAGCCTGGCGACGGCCAAATCCAGCCTCGAGCGTCGGAACCAGCAGCTCCAGGATACCCTCGAGGAGCTCAGGACCACTCAGAACGAGCTGATCCAGAGCGAGAAGATGAGCGCCACCGGCCGGATGATGGCCGGCCTCGCCCACGAGCTGAACAACCCCCTGGCCAGCGTGCTCGGGTACGCCGAGCTGCTCCGCGACCGACTTGAGGATGACGAGCCGCCAGACGCCGAGGAGCTCCGGGAAGTGGTCGATCCCATCCTCACCGAAGCGGTCCGGGCACGGGGCCTCGTCCGGAACCTGCTCCGATTCTCGCGACGCTCCGAGGGCGAGATCTCCGCCGTACCGTTGCGGGAGTCGCTGGAGGTGGTGGTGGGGCTCCGGGCCTACACCTTCGAGCAGGCCGGGCTGCGGCTCACCGTGGACCGGGTGCCGGAGTGCTTCGTCCGGGCCGAGGAGCAGCGCCTGCAGCAGGTCTTCCTGAACGTGATCAACAACGCCTTCGACGCCATGGAGCAGGCCGGCGGCGGTGCCCTCAGAATCCGCGCGCACCGGTCGAACGGCACCGTCGTGGTCAACTTCGAGGATACAGGCCCCGGATTCGAGGACCCGGATCACGTCTTCGAGCCGTTCTACACCACGAAGGCCGTGGGACGGGGCACCGGCCTCGGCCTCTCCCTCGTCCACCGCTTCATGGAAACGTTCGACGGGAGCGTCCACGCCGAGAACCGGGCCGAAGGTGGGGCCCGGATGGTCCTTACCTTCCAGACCGCCGAGCCCGAGCGGACCGCCCACGAGCCACGCCCCCCGAGCCGGCCGGCCGCGAGCTCGGGGGTCCGGGTCCTGGTGGTCGAAGACGAGGCGCCGCTCCGCGACCTGCAGCGGCGCATCCTGACCCGCATCGATGCCGAGGTCCTGACCGCCGCGGCCAGCCACGAAGCCACCCGCGTGCTCGAGTGCGAAGACGTCGACCTGGTGGTCTCCGACGTGAAAATGCCCGGTGGCAGCGGGCTCGAGCTCTTCCGGTGGGTCGAGGCCAATCGGCCGGGACTCGTCGATCGGTTCCTCTTCGTCACCGGCGACGTGGGAGACCCCGAGATCGCCTCCTTCGCCGAGGCCGAGCCGGACCGGTTCGTCCACAAGCCCTTCCAGATGGCCCACTACCTCGAACGCATCGTCGCCGCGCTCGGATGACCTAGATACTGTTCAGCAGGTCCTCGATCGCCTTCTGTACCGCGTCCTCGCCCCCGCCCGTAAGAAGGTTCTCCAGCATCTCCTTCACATCGTGGGCAAGCTCGCCGGGATGATGACGGTCCTCCGTCGGGCGAATCACGTTCCCGATGGGCAGCAGCGCGAACCGCGGGCCTTCCTCATCACCCTCCGGGCCACCGCCGTAATCGCTCTCGATCTCCGTGGGCGGAGTCGGTACGCTCGACTTCCACGGCTCCGACTCCCCATCCCCGACCCCGGCGCCATCCTCGCCTTCCTCCTCGTCCACCGGCAGGACCAGGCAGATCCGGCCATCGATATTCCCCTCCTCATCCTCCCGCGCGGCCAGCGCCACGCTCACCGGCGTCTCAAGCAGCGTCTGGATCGTTTCCAGCGCATTCGAGGCCACCACGCTCCGGGCGATCAGGCGGTCATCGTAGTAGTAGCCCAGGCCGACCGCCCCCTCCGGTACGGCATTGTGGCGGATCGACCGGGCTTCCAGCTCGATCGGTGTGGGGTGCGGCACTACAACGAGATGATCCATGCGTCTCCTGGATCCCTTTGGCGTCTGGTCCGTTCGTCCGGCCGCCCGCTTCCGGGCAGCCACCTTCCTCTTACCCGCCTTCCCGGTCAGGGTTCTCCGCTCGCCCGGGTCGCGGCGGCGCGGCCGCTCCGCCGTCCGCTGTTCCGAATGCGCCCGCTGACCGCCCCTCAGCGACCATCCCGGCAACTTCTTCCGGTTCGGCCCGGCAGATTCTTCCGGTTCAGGCAATTCTTGCCGGGTGGATTCCGGCCATCCCGTGCGGTGTACGGGAATCGTACAAATTTGTAAATTATTGTACAGAAGCAGTTTATGGGTTTTTTCCGTGCTCGTGGTGCTTACGGAACGGCTCATGCCCCTGGAAACGGTCGAGCGGGTGTCTGAAATGCGAACGCGGGGAGCGGGTCATGACGGAAACGGAGCGAAGGGACTGGTCGGTGTACCGGGAGACGGGAGATGTGGCGGTACGGAACCGGCTGGTGGAGCGTCACCTGGCGCTGGTCTACCACTTCGCGCACCGGATGCGTCCTCGGACGGGGGAGCAGGTGGAAGTGGAGGAGCTGGTGAGCGCGGGTGCGGTGGGTCTGCTGCAGGCGGTGTCGTCGTACGACCCGGATCATGGCTCCCGTTTCAGTACGTTCGCGGCGCCGCGGATCCGCGGGGCGATGCTGGACGAGATGCGGACCCGTGACGTGGCGCCGCGCTCGGTGCGGCGTCGGCAGCGGGAGATGGAGCGTGCCCGGGAGGCGCTGGTGCTGGAGCACGACCGGGCGCCGGGGCATCCGGAGCTGGCGCGGCTGCTGGGGCTGGATCCCCAGCAGCTCTGGCGGTGGAAGTGGGACGTGGTCCGGAGCCGTCGGGTGTCGCTGACGGATCTGGTGGGCGCGTCGACGGAGGAGACCGTGCGGGAGCCCGGGGAGTCGATGGACGTGGAAGATCGACTGTCGCATGTGGAAGAGATGGCCCGTCTGCGTGCGGCGCTGGCAACGCTCCCTTCGCGGGAGCGGGAGATCATCGAGCTGTACGACCTGGAGGGGTGGACGCTGCGGGAGGTGGGAGAGCGCCTGGGCGTTTCGGAGTCCCGGGTCTCGCAGCTCCGGAGCCGCACGCTGGCGCGGCTCCGACAGCAGCTGACGGAAGTCCGGGAGGCGGCATGACCGACACGACGCGACATACGGTGCTGGTGGTGGAGGACGATCCGGGCGTGCGGGAGCTGGTCTCGTCCCACCTGCGGAAGAAGGGGTACGTCGCGGTCACGGCGGAGTCGGCGGAGGAGGTGCTGGATTCGCTGCGGAGCGGCGAGCTGACGTACGACGTGGCGTTGACGGACGTCCACCTGCCGGGGATGATGGGGGTGGAGCTGAACCGTCTGCTGCTGGCCACGGCGCCGCTGAAGCCGATCATCGTGATCACCGGCGACGACGATGCCGAGCTGGCGCGGCGCGCGTTGCAGGACGGGGCGACGGGCTACCTTCTGAAGCCGTTCGAGCTGTTCGAGCTGGACGCGGCGCTGGCGCAGGCGGTCTCGATGCTGGAGCTGGTGGAGGCCACGGAGACGCTGGCCCGGTCGCAGGCGCAGCACCTGGATGAGTGGGGGGAGTTGGGCGGCAGCCTGCCCCGCGCGTGGCTGCAGCTGGGCGACGAGAAGTCCGGGGCCGGCGCGGGCCACGGCTCGCGGGTGGTGAGCGTGGCGATGCTGCTGGCGAAGAAGCTGGGGGACGCCCTGTCGCTGACGGACCGGGAGGTGCTCCGTACGGGCGCCCGGACGCACGAGATCGGTCGGCTGGTCGGGAGCGGCGGCGGTCCTCGGGAGATCGCCACGCGGTCGGCGAAGCTTCTCGGCGACCTGGGCTTCGACGAGCGGGTGTCGGAGCTGGTTCGCCAGGGCGCCGAGCCGTGGTCACCGGGGCTGCCGTTGCGGACCCGGGTCTTCTCGCTGGCGGACCGGCTCGATCACTCGGCGGTGCGGCGTGCCGCGGAGACCCACCCGGACGCGGATGCGGACGAACCGATCGGGGCGGCCGTGGACGATGTCATCGCCGCGGCGGGCGACACGAGCGACCCGGAGCTGGCCCGGCTCCTGGAGGCGAGCCGGGAGCGGGTCGAGTCGATGTGGGTGCTCCAGCGCCAGGCGGAGCAGGTGGGCTAGGCCGGGCGCCGCTGGCTCGGCTCAGCCGGCGTCGCCGGACTCCTCGACGGTGACACTGGCCCGGGGCATGGCCACGTCGGAGCGGAAGGCCTCGCGGACGATCCGGGCCTGCTCTTCGTCGTGGGCCTTCTTGTACCCCTCGGCGGGGCTGGCCCGCTCCGGGCGGCCGACGTAGCCGACCTCGCGCCCATCGGCGAAGCGGTCGAGCCACGGCCGGATGTAGCTCCACCCACCCATGTTGGCCGGCTCCTCCTGGACCCAGACCAGCTCCGTGGCGTTTCCGTACCGATCCAGGATCTCCGCCACGGCGTCGGCCGGGAAGGGATAGAGCTGTTCGAGACGGATCACGGCCACATGGTCGGCCTCTTCCCGGTGGTCGCTGGTCAGCAGGTCGTAGTACACCTTCCCGGAGCAGAATACCACGCGCTTCACGTTCTCGGCGCCATCGCGCCCCCGGGGGTCATCGAGGGCGAGCCGGAAGCCGCCGTCGGTGAGCTCGGTCTTCCCGGAGACCGCCTTCGGGTGCCGGAGCAGGCTCTTGGGCGTGAACACCACCAGCGGGCGCATCTCATCGAGCCGCGCCTGCCGCCGGAGCAGGTGGAAGTACTGGCCCGGGGTGGTGACGTTCGCCACCCGGATGTTGTCTTCGGCGGCCAGCTGGAGGAACCGCTCGAGGCGGGCGCTGGAGTGCTCCGGTCCCTGGCCCTCGTAGCCGTGGGGCAGGAGGAGCACGAGTCGGCTGGTCTGCCCCCACTTGGCCCGGCCGGCGGCGAGGAACTGGTCGAGGATGACCTGGGCGCCGTTGACGAAATCGCCGAACTGGGCTTCCCAGAGGGTGAGCGTGCGGCTGGCCGCGGTGCTGTAGCCGTACTCGAAGCCGAGGACACCGGCCTCGGAGAGCGGGCTGTTGTAGACCTCGAACGGGGCCGTCGCCTCCTCCAGCTTCTCCAGGGGCGTGTACCCCTCACCGGTCTCCGTGTCCCGGAGCGTGAGGTGCCGCTGGCTGAACGTGCCCCGGGCCGAGTCCTGCCCGGTGAGGCGGATCGGCGTGCCCTCCGCCAGCAGAGACGCGAAGGCCAGCGACTCGGCGTGGGCCCAGTCGAGCTTCGGCTCATCGCTGTCCAACGTCTCGGCCCGCTTCGTGAGCTGTCGCTTCAGCTTCTCGTTGATGGCGAAGTCGTCGGGCCACTGATGGAGCTGCCGATCGAGCGAGCCCAGGAGCTCGGCCTCCACGGTGGTGGTGACGGGCGCCTCGAGGGTGGCGGGCTCCACGGGCGGCGTGGCGGGCTCGTCCTCTTCGGCCTCCTCGGCGAGCCGCTCCTTCACCTCCTGCTGGATCCGGCTCAACCGGTCGTAGTGGCTGTTCCAGATCTCGTCGATCTCCTCGCGGGAGAGCGTGCCATCCTCCTCGAGCCGATCGGCCCACTGCTCCCGGACCGTGGGGTGCTCGTCGACGGTCTCGTACATCTCCGGCTGCGTGTAGGCCGGCTCGTCGCCCTCGTTGTGGCCGTAGCGGCGGTAGCCCACCAGGTCGATGAGCACATCGGCCATGAACTCGGTCCGGTACGCCATGGCGAGGCGGATCACGGCCAGGCACGCCTCCGGGTCATCGGCGTTCACGTGGAAGACGGGGATGTCGAAGCCCCGGGCCAGGTCGCTGGCGTAGTCGGTGGAGCGGGAGTCCGCCGGGTCGGTGGTGAACCCGATCTGGTTGTTCACGATCATGTGCAGCGTGCCGCCGGTCTCCCAGCCCCGGAGCCGGGCCAGGTTCAGCGTCTCCGCCACGATCCCCTGGCCGGCGAACGCCGCGTCGCCGTGCATCAGGACCGGGAGCACCCGGAAGACATCCTGCGTGATCCCGGCGTCGGTCCGGTCGGTCTGCTTGGCCCGGGCGATCCCCTCCACCACCGGGTTCACGAACTCCAGGTGGCTCGGGTTCGGCGCCATGGTCACCGTGAGCGGGTCGCCGGACTCGGTGGCGTAGGTCCCCTCGGCGCCCAGGTGGTACTTCACGTCACCGGTGCCGGAGCTCTGCTGCTTCCCCTCGAACTCGGCGATGATCTTCTCATACGGCTGCCCGAGCACGTGGGCCAGCACGTTCAGCCGCCCCCGGTGGGCCATCCCCAGCACCACCTCCCGGGCGCCCGCCTCCGCCGCCCGCTCGATGGCCAGGTCGAGGGCCGGGACCAGCATGTCGTTGCCCTCGACGCTGAACCGCTTCTGGCCCAGGTAGGCCCGGTGCAGGTACTGCTCGAGGGCCGAGACCTCGGTCAGGCGACGGAGCAGCCGCTCCTTCTCCTCGGCGGAGAGCGGCGTGCGGTGCTCGCCCTTCTCGATCCGGCGTCGGAGCCACTCCCGGCGCTTCGGGTCCTCCAGGTGCTCGTACTCGTACCCGATGGTCCCGGTGTACGTATCCCGGAGCCAGTCGAGCACGTCCCGCATGGTGCTCCCGGCCCGCTCGAGCCCCAGCAGCGACGACGGGATGGCGTCGAGCTCACTGGCGTCGATCCCGTGGTACTCCAGCGAGAGCATCGGGTGGCCCTTCGGCTCGCCGCCCAGCGGGTCCAGCCTCGCCGCCTTGTGCCCGTGCAGCCGGTAGGCGTCCACCAGCTCACCGGCAGCGATGGCCGCCCGCAGCTGCGCCCGCGACGGCGCGCCGTTCCGCCCCACAGGGATGAGCCCCACCTCCGCCGGGTCCATCTCGAAGAGGTGCCGCCACCGCGCGTCCACGGACTTCGGGTCCCGGACCCAGGACTCGTATAGGTCCTGCACGTAGCCGGCGTTGTAGCTGTCGTAGGCTCTGGTTTGTTTGCGGTCGCTCATTGGCTCGTGGATACACCCGTGTCTGCGCGATGTGCGCAGGTTGACCGAAAACCGTGATCAAGTTAGGTGCCATGGGTTCTTTGGCAAATCGGTTGTGACCGGCGCGTTCGTTCTCCGCGGGCGGCGTTCGGCGATGAGGCGATGACAGTTCGCGGCGGGTTCGGGTTCGCGGTGAGTTGAGAGCACCGGGCGGTCTGCGTTCGGGGCGGGGGATGAGGGGATGAGGGGCGAGTTCGGGTTCGCGGCGGCGGTTGACCCCGCGGCTCTTTGAGTTCGCGGCGGAAGACTGGGGGACTGGGGGATTGGGAACGCCGAGCCATCCCGGGAGGAGTCCGACCTGCAGCAGTAGGTCGACGTGGAACGTGGTGGCCGCGGAACTCCCGTGCCGCTGGAGTCGACCGTGGCGACTGCCTTCCCACTGAGTCGGTAGGCGGACCCAGGCTCAGGAACCAACGGGCGGCGGGGAGACGGAAAGGTACGAAGCGGAGGTACAGGTACAGGTCGAGGTCGAGGGAAGAGGCAGGAGGGTGCCAATAGCCTGGTTGTGTCGGAGTCGGCGGCATTCACCTCGAACGCAGTCTCGCCAGAAGACCCTGGATCCCCCAGTCCCCCCCATCTCGCTACGAGGCCCGCCGGGCCGAAATCCCGGCAAGGCAACCCCGCGAATCCGGCCTCGCCGCGAAGCCGGCTCCCCCATCGGGGTGGTGCCCCGGGGCAGGGAAGAGTCACTCGATGACGAACGTCTGCTCGAGGACCTCGCGATGGGTCTCGAGGTCGGCCACGAACCGGTAGGTGCCGGGGCCTGCGGGGTAGCCGTCCTCCTCACCGACCTCCAGCGTCCACCGGACCACGATGGGGTCGCCCGGTACGAGGTCGTGATGCGTGATGACCGCGTAGCAGCCGTAGTTCGTGGCGGGGAACGGGATGCGGTCCTCCCCGAGGTAGACCGAGGCGAGGGACAGACAGCTGGAAGCGCTGGTGAGCACGACAGTGTCATCGCCGAGGTTGTCGTAGACCAGTGTGGCCAGAATGGTGCCCGGCGATGGGAGTGTGTCCGGGGTGACTTCGAGGGCCACGAGGACCTGGCCGTCGAGGAGCCGGCTCCCGCTCGGATCCGGCTCGAGAGGATCGCCCCCGTCGCACGCGGCGCCCAGGATCGCCGGCATCGTCAGCACGGCCGCCGCAGCGGCCGCCCGCAGCGCGTGTCGCATGGTCGGTCTCATGATCGGTGGCCTGTCCGGTGTCGTGTCTCCCCGTCCCCATGACGCCCGACCCCGCCACATTCTGTCAACGCGAAGCGCGATGCCGCCCGAGGCATTCGCCGCGAACGCTGCTCCGCGATGAAGCCCGGACCCCCGGTCCCCCCAATCTCGCCACGAAGATTGCCGAGCCGGATTGCCGGCAAGGTTACCCCGCGAACCCGGCCCCGCCGCGAAGCCGGCTCCCCCATCGGGTGTCGCCCCGGGTGGGGCGGGGTGGTGGCAGGGGGTTCCCACGTTTATGCTTGGGATGACCACCGCGCACACCAGCCCACAACGAATGCCGAAGCCCGAAGACACCCCTTTGATGCGCCAGTGGCGGGAGGCCAAGTCCCGTCACGAGGACGCCCTCATCTTCTTCAGGGTCGGCGACTTCTACGAGATGTTCTACGAAGACGCCGAGGAGGGTGCGCGGCTGCTGGGGCTCACGCTCACGTCCCGGAACAACGGCGCGGCGGCGGAGGTGCCGCTGGCCGGGATCCCGGTGAAGGCGAAGGACGAGTACCTGGAGCGGCTGGTGAGGATGGGCCGGCGGGTGGCGATCTGCGAGCAGGTGGAGGACCCGTCGGAGGCCAAGGATATCGTCCGTCGGGAGGTGGTGGAGACGGTCACGCCCGGCGCCATCACGGCCGATACGCTGCTCGACGCCCGGCGCAACAACTGGCTGATGGCGGTGGTGGAGACCGACGACGGTGAGGCGGCGCTGGCGGCGGCGGACATCAGCACCGGCGAGTTCCTGGGCACCCGCGTGCCCGCGGACCGGCTGGAGGCGGAGCTGGCCCGGTTCGAGCCATCGGAGATCCTGCTGCCGAAGGCCCGGGAGGGACAGAACCCGGCCGAGGGCGCCCATGCCACGTACCGCCCGGACTGGCTCTTCGACCCGGACATGGCCGCCGACGAGATCCGGCGGCACTACACGCTCCACACGCTGGACGGGCTCGGGTTCCAGGACGGCGACGAGCCGCTGATCGGCGCACTGGGCGCGCTCCTGGCCTACGTCTCCGACGTTCAGCCCACGTCGGCGGAAGGACTGCGGCGCCCCCAGCTCGAGCGGCCGGGCGAGGCCATGGCGCTGGACGAGATGACGCGCCGGAACCTGGAGCTCGTGGCGCCGCTCCGGCCCGACGTGCCACCGGGCGCGCCGGCCACGCTCATGGACGTGGTGGACGAGACGGTCACCGCCATGGGCAGCCGGCTCCTGCGCCGGTGGCTGCTCCGGCCGCTCATCGCGCCGGAGGGGATCTGGGCGCGGCAGAAGGCGGTGGAGGAGGGAGTGGAGAAGGCGTCGCTCCGGCGCGCGGTCCGGGGCGAGCTGAAGCAGATCCGGGACCTGGAGCGGCTGGCGGGGAAGGTGGGCGCCGGGCGGGTGAGCCCGAGGGAGCTGGCGTCGCTGGCGTCGAGCCTGGAGCGGCTCCCGCCGGTGCTCAACGCGCTGGAGGAGGCCGGCTCCCAGCGGTTGACGGCGCTGCGGGAGGCCATCGACCCCATGGCGGACGTCCGGGACACCATCCGCGAGGCGCTCACCGACGAGCCGCCGGCCACGCTGGGCGAGGGCGGCGTGATCCGCGAGGGCCACGACGCCGAGCTCGACGACCTCCGGGAGACGCGGGACGGGGCCCGGGATTTCATCGCGAGCCTGCAGCAGCGGGAGCGGGAGGCCACGGGAATCTCGTCGCTGAAGGTGGGCTTCAACAAGGTCTTCGGCTACTACATCGAGGTCACGAAGCCTAACGTCGACCGGGTCCCCGAGCACTTCCGCCGGAAGCAGACGCTGGCCAACTCCGAGCGGTATGTCACCGAGGAGCTGGACGAGTGGGAGGGGAAGGTCCTGGGCGCCGAGGAGCGGATCGCGGAGCTGGAGGCGCGCCTGTTCGGCGAACTGCGCCGGGAGGTGGCCGGCGAGATGGGTCGCCTGCTGGAGACTGCCCGCCGGATCGCCGAGCTGGATGTGCTGGCCGGGCTCGCCCGGCTGGCCGAGCGCCGGGGCTACGTCCGCCCCGACGTCCACACCGGCTACGAGCTCGAGGTCCGGGGCAGCCGCCACCCGGTGGTGGAGGTCATGATGCCACGGGAGGAGTTCATCCCCAACGACGTGGTACTCGACCGCGACGCCCGGGTCATGATCCTCACCGGGCCCAACATGGCCGGGAAGAGCACGCTCCTGCGGCAGGTGGGGCTGATCCAGCTGATGGCGCAGATCGGGTCGTTCGTGCCGGCGGCCTCGGCGAGGCTCCCGGTGGCCGACCGGGTCTTCACGCGCGTGGGCGCGTCGGACAACCTGGTCCGGGGGCAGTCCACCTTCATGGTGGAGATGAGCGAGACGGCGTCGATCCTCCACAACGCCACCGAGCGGAGCCTGGTGCTGCTGGACGAGATCGGTCGAGGCACCGCCACCTACGACGGCGTCTCCATCGCGTGGGCGGTGACCGAGCACCTGCACGAGCGGCTGGGTGCGAAGACTGTCTTCGCCACCCATTATCACGAGTTGACGCAGCTCGCCGACCTCCTGCCCTCCCTCGTGAACATGAACGTGGCGGTGAAGGAGGCCGGTGACGACATCGTCTTCCTGCGACGGCTGGAGCCGGGCGGGAGTGACCGGTCGTACGGGATCCAGGTGGGCCGGCTGGCCGGGCTCCCCGACGGCGTGGTGGATCGGGCCCGGGAGATCCTGGCGGAGCTGGAGGGCACACACACGCACCACGGTGAGGGGCTGGGCCGGCGTGCGAAGGGCCGGCCGGAGAGCACCACGCCGCCGGACCAGCTGTCCATCTTCGGCGCCGAGCCGCACCCGGTAGTCGAGAAACTCAAGGAGATCGATGTGGACGGGATGACGCCGCTGGAGGCGCTGAACCGCCTGGCTGAATTGAAGCGGGAGGCGGAGTGAGCGACCGCTCGCGCCTGCCGGCGGTGGCGGTGGGGCTGGTCGTGGCGGTGGTGCTGGCCGGGTGCGGCGGTGACGAGCCGGTGACCCACCCGGAGCCGGTGTCCATCGAGTCGCCGTTCCGCTACCCCATCGAGGAGTGGGATGAGCGGCTGGAGGGAGAGGTGGTGGTGATGGTCCACGTCACGGACGTGGGCGATGTCGACAGCGTGTACGTACTGGAAAGCAGCGGGCGGCCGGCGCTGGATTCGGCGGCGGTGGAAGGCGCCCGGGAACTCGAGTTCGCGCCGGGTCGAAGGGGGGACGATCGGATCGCCATGTGGGCGAAGCTGCCCGTGGTGTTCGCCCGCCCCGACTCGGTGGGGTCCGGAGGGGGTCAATGAGCGATGAGGTGAGGCGGAACGCCCGACCGTACGATGATGTGCTGGAGACGGTGGGGTGGACCCCGCTGATCCGGCTGAACCGGGTCACGGAGGGGATCCGCACGCCGGTGTACGGCAAGGCGGAGTTCATGAATCCCGGCGGCTCGGTGAAGGACCGGATCGGCTGGGCCATCATCGAGGCGGCCGAGGCGGCGGGCGAGCTGAAGCCCGGCGGCACCATCGTGGAGGGGACCAGCGGGAACACCGGGCTGGCGCTGGCGCTGGCCGCGTCCATCAAGGGCTACCGCACCATCTTCACGATCCCCGACAAGATGAGCCAGGAGAAGATCCGGCTCATGAAGGCGTTCGGCGCCGAGGTCATCGTCACGCCCACCGCCGTCCCGCCGGACCACCCGGACGACTACGTCATGACGGCCAGGCGGATCGCACGGGAGACGCCGAACACGATCCTGGCCAACCAGTTCTACAACCAGGCCAACCCCGAGGCCCACTACGCCACCACGGGCCCGGAGCTCTGGCACCAGACCGCCGGCCGGATCACCCACTTCGTCGCCTCGGCCGGGACTGGCGGCACGATCTCGGGGACGGGGAAGTACCTGAAGGAGCGGGACCCGGACATCCAGGTCATCGGCGGTGACCCGGAGGGCTCGTCGCTCAAGCACTACTGGGAGACGGGCGAGAAGATCGAAGGGGCGCCGTACCAGGTGGAGGGGATCGGGAACGAGAAGATCCCGGAGACGCTCTGGGTGGATGTCATCGATCGCTACGAGACCGTCAGCGACCGGGACGCGTTCCGCATGGCCCGGCGGCTGACCCGGGAGGAAGGGCTCTTCGTGGGCGGCTCCGCGGGGCTGATCGTGCACCTGGCCCTCGAGGTGGCCCGGGAGCTCGACGACCCCGACGCGCTGGTGGCCGGGATCCTCTGCGACACCGGCGAGCGGTACCTGTCCAAGGTGTTCAACGAGGAGTGGCTCCGGGAGAACCGGCTCATCGAGCCGGAACGGCTGGATGCGGGGCAGCTCATCCGCCACAAGGACGCCGAGACGCCGGACCTGGTGGTCATCCAGGCCACCCAGACCGTCCGGGAAGCGCTGGCCCTCATCACCGGCCACGACATCGGCCAGCTGCCGGTGCTCGATGGCGGCGAGAACGTGGGCGCCATCACCGAGGAGACGCTCATGGCCCGGGTCATCGAGGACCCGGAGATCCTGGCTGCGGAGGTGGCCGATTTCATGGCCGACCCGTTCCCGGAGATCGAGCCGGATACCGCGCTGGACGCCGTGGGTCGACTGCTCACCCGCCGGACGCCCGCGGCGCTGGTGCGGGAGAACGGGGCGCTGACGGGGATCATCACGCGCTATGACATGGTCCGGCAGCTGACGGGGTGAGCCCATGAAGATCGGCGTGCTGTTCGGCGGGACCAGCGAGGAGCGGGACGTCTCCATCGCCAGCGGTGCGGAGGTGGTGCGGGCGCTGCGGGAGGCGGGCCACGACGTGGTGGCGGTGGACACGGCCAACGGCGTGCTGGACGCGGCCCAGGAGGCCGAGCTGCTGAAGACCGGCGTGGCGCCGGAGCCGCCGGATCGGGGTCGCCTCGACATGCTCCGGACCGGGGACCCGACGGCGCTGACCCACGCGCCGGAGCTGGAGGGCGCCCATGTCCTCTTCCTGGCGCTCCACGGCGGGGCGGGGGAGGGGGGCGCGCTCCAGGGGCTGCTGGACCTGGTGGGGCTGCCCTACACCGGGAGCGGGATGCTGGGCAGCGCCATGGCCATGGACAAGGACATCACCAAGCGCCTGCTCCGCCTGGCCGATGTGCCCACCCCGGACTGGATCATGACGCCCACCGACATCACCGAGGTGGAGCGGATGATCGGGTGGCCGGCGGTGGTGAAGCCGAGCAAGCAGGGCTCCACCGTGGGGCTCACGGTGGTGAAGTCGCCCGACGGCCTGGCGGCGGCCATCGCAACGGCGTACGAGTACGACGACGAGGTCATGGTCGAGCGGTTCGTCCCCGGCCGCGAGCTCACCGTCCCGATCCTCGGCAGCGAGCCGCTCCCGGTGGGCGAGATCATCTCGAAGAACGAGATCTTCGATTACGAGGCCAAGTACCAGCCGGGGATGGCCGAGGAGATCTTCCCCGCAGAGCTCGCCGACGACGTGGCCACCGAGGCCCAGCGGCTCGCCCTCGCCACCCACCGTACCCTCAAGCTCAGCGGCTTCAGCCGCGTGGACTTCCGACTCGACCGCCAGGGCGGCCTCTGGTGCCTCGAGGCCAACACCCTGCCAGGCCTCACCTCCGCCAGCCTGGTGCCGAAATCGGCGGCCGCCGCGGGGATCCCGTTCCCGCGCCTGTGCGAGCGGATCTGCGAGCTCGCCATTCAGGAACACTCGCCCGGCGCCGGGGGTTGAACGGTACCATGGCGTACCGGCAGCAGGGATACGGAGGCGGCGGCTTCTCGTTCGGCGGCGGGGCACTCACCCCGTGGGTGCAGCGCATCATCATCGCCAACGTGGTGGTCTGGCTGGTCATGCTGGCGTTCCCCGGGCTCCGGCCCGCGCTGGCCTTCGTCCCCGCCGAGGCGCTCAGCCGACCGTGGACGATCCTCACCTACATGTTCGCCCACGGGCGCGGGTTCCTCCACATCTTCTTCAACATGCTCATCCTGTTCTTCTTCGGGCCGCCGCTCGAGAGCATGTGGGGAGGACGGGAGTTCCTGAAGTATTACTTCGTGACCGGGCTCAGCGCCGCCGCGCTGTCGTTCTTCTCGCCCAATGTCGGCGTGATCGGCGCGTCGGGCGCCATCTACGGCATCATGCTCGCCTTCGCCATGAACTGGCCGGACATGAAGGTCTGGGTGTGGTTCCTCTTCCCGGTCAAGATCAAGTGGCTCGTGGGCTTCCTCGCCGCCGTCTCCGTGCTCAGCCTCGTGGGCGGCGAGCAGAATGGCGTCGCCCACTGGGCCCACCTCGGCGGCTTCATCGGCGGGTTCGTCTACCTCAAGCTGTCCGACCAGATGGCGATCCAGCTGGGCCAGCTCCGCAGGACCGTGGCGAAGCGGAAGTTCGATGTCTCCAGCGGCGATGATCGCGACGCGGGCGCCTCCGGCCCCCGCCCGCCGCGCCCCGGGAGCCGGGAGGAGGAGCGCGTCCTGGACGAGGTCGACCGCGTCCTCGACAAGATCAGCGAGTCGGGGCTCCAGAGCCTGAGCGACGACGAGCTCGAGCTGCTGGACCGGGTGAGCAGGAAGTACCGCCGGGACTGATATGACCTGTCGATAGCCACACGTAGTTCTCAACCGGTAACACTCCGAAGACCCGGCCATGAGATAATATGAGAGGGTCTTCGACATCTGGAGTGGGTGAAACGGAGCCAGGGTCGGCTCCCGGGTGTACCGGCGGGGCGAACGCCCGGTGAACCGCGGAGACGCGGAGCATACGCGGAGTTTTTTGATTCTTTTCCGGTGAGGCAGCGCGGCCGGCGCAGCAGCGGGGTGCCGGCGAGGCTGCCTTTCCGGGCGGAGAAAGTCCCCGACAGCT
>CAZSBL010000020.1:0-36019 GCA_964605205.1 uncultured Gemmatimonadaceae bacterium | reverse complement strand
GAAGTGTGGGGATAAGTGGGGAATCCGACCAATACGACGCGGAGACCACGTGTCGACGTTCCTGGGCAGCTACACGTACACGCTGGACGGCAAGGGGCGGGTGAGTCTGCCCGCGCCGTTCCGTCGTGACAGCGACGAGCAGCATTACGTGCTTCTGCAGGTGGAGGAGCCGTCGCTGGCGCTGTACCCGGAGAGCGCGTGGCTTCAGGTGGAGTCGCGTCTGCGGAACCTGCTGCGGGACCAGCCGGAGTCCCGGGCGTGGGTGATGACCGTGCTGTCGAAGGCGGTCCCGGTGAGTCCGGACTCGCAGGGTCGGATCCTGGTGCCGTCGCATCTGCAGGAGGCGGCGGGTCTGGAAAAGGAGGTCCTGCTGGTGGGGATGATCGATCGAGTGGACCTGTGGAATCCGTCGGATTTCGAGGCGGCGACAGGGGAGGGGGAGGACTTCGAGCAATACGCGCGTCAGATCTTCCGGTGATGGCGCGGGGCGCCGGGTGGTGACATGACGAACGGGTACCACACCCCGGTGCTGGTGGACGAGGTGGTCCGCCGGCTGGAGCCTCGACGAGGAGGGCTTTTCTTCGACGGGACGCTCGGCGGCGGCGGGCACAGTGAAGCGATACTGGAGGCTGGTCCGGAGGCCCGCGTGCTGGGGGTGGACCGGGACCCGGAGGCGCTGGAAGCGGCGCGGGAGCGTCTGTCGGCGTACGGGTCCCGATTCGAGGCGCGGGCCGGGGACTACGGAGATGTTGCGGAGCGCCTCGAGGTCGAGCTGGCAGGAGCGCTGCTCGATCTGGGCGTTTCGTCGCATCAGATCGATGCGTCGGAGCGGGGCTTCACGTTCCGCGAGGGCGCGCCGCTGGACATGCGGATGGGAAGGGAAGGGCGGACGGCCGCGGATGTCCTGAACGAGTACGAGGAGGACGAGCTGGTGCGAGTGCTCCGGGAGTACGGCGAGGAGAAGCGGGCGTGGCCGGTAGTGCGCCGGGTGGTGGCGCGGCGGCGGTCGTCTCCGTTCCGCACCAGCGACGACCTGGTCTCGGTGCTCGAGGAGGTCTACGGCCGGGGGCTGACTCCCCAGGACAAGGCCCGGGTGTTCCAGGCGCTGCGGATCGAGGTGAACGACGAGATGGGCTCCCTGGACCGGGCGCTGCCCGGGCTCCGGGAGGCGCTGGAGCCCGGTGGCGTGTTCGTGGTGATCGCGTACCACTCGCTGGAGGACCGGCGGGTGAAGAACGCGTTCCGGGAGTGGAGCCGGAGCTGTATCTGCCCGCCGGACCTGCCGGTATGCGTGTGCCGGGGCGAGCCGCTGGGCGAGCTGCTGACCCGGAGCATCGTGCGGCCCAGCGACGAGGAGATCGAACGGAACCCGCGTGCGAGGAGCGCGCGACTGCGAGCGTGGAGGAAGGCGGCATGAAGAAGGGGACTCCCGTAATCCGGACGGCACTGCTGTTCGCCGTGCTGCTGGCGTCGCTGACGCTGGTGGTGTGGCGGCAGAGCCGTGCGTTGGAGGTGCTGCGGGCCATGGACGAGGCCCGTCGGGAGCGGGTGGTGGAGGAGGCGCGACGCTCGGCGCTGCTGCGCCGGGTGGAGCAGCTGGAGAGCCGGGCCCGGGTGAGCGAGGTGGCCCGTGACCGGTTCGGGATGCGGCTGCCGGAAGGCGACGAGATCGTGATCCTGCCGCTGCGGGAGCCGCCCTCGGGTCTCGCCCGGGGCTCGGAGTGGCGGGGCTCGATGGGCGTCGGTGCGGCGGGGGAGGGCGGATGAGTCAGCCCGGTGCGCTCCACGTGCGACGTCGCCGGCTGATGCTGGCGGTCCTCCTCCTGGGGGGAGTGGGGCTGCTGGGCCGGGGCTTCCAACTGCAGGTGCTGCAGGCGGCGGAGTGGGAGGGTCTGGCGGAGCGGCAGCAGCGGGAGCAGGTGCCGCTGCCGGCCGCGCGGGGCGGGATCTACGATCGGAACGGCGTGCCGTTGGCCACCACGCGGGAGATGATCCGTGTGGCCACGGCGCCGCGGGAGATCCGGGACCGGGCCGGGGTGCGGGCGGCGCTGGCGGAGGCGCTGGAGCTGTCACCGTCGTGGCTGGACCGTGCGGTGGACACCGACCGTCGCTGGGTGGTGCTGCCGGGGCGGTACGAGCCCACGGTCCGGGGCTCGCTGGGCGGGCAGACCGGCGTATACCTGGAGCGCTCCCTCGAGCGGTACCGTCCCCATGGCGAGATCGCGGCGGAGCTGGTGGGCACCACCTCGGGTGACGGGCGGGCACTGGGCGGCGTGGAGCTGGAGATGGACTCGCTGCTGGTGGGCCGGGAGGGGTACGCGGTGGTCCGCCGGGATGGGGCGGGCGAGCCGATCCCGGGCGCCCTGATCCCGGTGCGGGAGCCGCGCCCGGGCCACGACGTCTACCTCACGCTGGACCTGGGTCTGCAGGAGATCGCCGAGGGGGCGCTGAGGGATGCCATCGCGGAGAACGATGCAGAGGGCGGGGACCTGATCTTCGCCGATCCGCGGACGGGCGACATCCTGGCCAGCGCAAGCGTGCGCGCCGACGGCACGCGTCACTGGCGGAGCGTGACGGACCCGTACGAGCCGGGCTCGACCATCAAGCCGTTCAACATGGCGGCGCTGCTGGAGCGTGGGCTGGTGAGCCTGGGCGACTCGGTGTACACGGAGCGCGGGTACTACCGGCACGGCCGGCGTGAGATCCGGGACGTGCACGGGTACGAGTGGCTGACGGCCGGGGAGGTGCTCCGCTACTCGTCGAACATCGGGATGGTCAAGCTGACGGACACGCTGGCGGCGCCGGACCTCTATGCCACGCTCCGGAGCTTCGGGTTCGGCAGCCCTACCGGCGTGCGCTACCCGTCGGAGTCCGGCGGCCGGCTGAAGCGGCCGGAGGGGTGGTCGGGGTACACCCGGGCGAGCCTGGCCATGGGCTACGAGATCTCGGTCACGCCACTCCAGATGACCATGGCGTACGGCGCCCTGGCCAACGGTGGGCGGCTGCTGGAGCCTCGGCTGATCCGGGAGGTCCGGCGGACTGATGGTGCCGTGGTGTGGGACCCGGTGCCCCGGGTGATCCGCCAGGCGGTGTCGAAGGTCACGGCCGAACAGCTGGCCGCGGTGCTGACGGATGTGGTGGAGGAGGGGACCGGCCGGGGCGCCGGGCTCGGGGAGTTCCATGTGGCCGGCAAGACCGGCACGGCGCGGGTGGTGGAGAACGGGACGTACCGCGACGACATGTACACCGCGTCGTTCGCGGGCTTCTTCCCGGCCCGGGACCCCCAGCTGGTCTTCCTGGTCAAGCTGGACCGGGGATCGGAGTACGGCGGGTCGGTGGCCGCGCCGGTGACCCGGGCCACCCTGACGGCCGCGCTGGCGGCCCGGGCCACGCCGCTGGATCGGCGGGCGGTGGTGTCTTCGGTACCGGACCCGGCCCCGCGGGAGCCGACCCCGTCGTGGCTGCCGCCGGCGCCGGGCCCGTTCTACTTCCAGGTGGCCTCCGGCGCGCCGCGGCGCACGCCCGAGCCCGCCCGCCAGGTGGTGCCCGACGTCCGGGGCGAGAGCGCGCGGGACGCGGCCGCCTCGCTGCACGCCGCGGGCTTCCGGGTCCGCCTCGATGGCGTGGGTCGGGTCCGGTCGATGGACCCGACGCCGGGCCGGGCCGGGGAGCGAGGGAGCACGGTGCTGTTGACGCTCGGGGGGCGGCCATGATCGAGCCCCGTGTGCCGGAGCCGGTGGCGCTGAGCCGGGTGGTGGAGCGCCTGGATGTGGCGGGTCTCCTGGCGGAGGCGCCGCTGGAGGACCCGCTGCTCGAGGGTGTGACGGCGGACAGCCGCCAGGTCACGGCCGGGGACCTGTTCTGCGCTTGGCGGGGCTTCGAGGTCGATGCCCACGATTACGTGGCGGCGGCCGCCGAAGCGGGCGCCGCGGCGGCGTTGGTCGAACGGCGAGCCGAAGTCGAGCTGCCCCAGGTGGTGGTGGCGGCCGGGCGTGCCGCGGCGGCGCTGGCGGCCGACGAGGTCATGGGCCGCCCCGCCCGGGGGATCCTCCTGGCCGGGGTGACCGGCACGAACGGGAAGACCACCACCGTGTGGATCCTGCGGCACCTGCTCGGCGCCCGGTACAACACGGCCAGCCTGGGCACGGTGGGGGCCGTGACGGAGGGCGGGGTGCCGCTCCCGGGCACGGAGAGCCTGACCACGCCGGGGCCGGTGGGGATGGCCCGTACGATGCGCACGTTCGCCGACCACGGCACCGAGGCGGTGGCGCTGGAAGTCTCGTCGCACGCCCTGGACCAGGCCCGGGTCCAGGCGCTGCGGTTCGATGCGGCCGTGTTCACGAACCTGACCCGCGACCACCTGGACTACCACGGCTCGTTCGAGCGCTACCGGGCCACGAAGCGGGAGTTCGTGGAGCTGCTGAGTCCCGATGGCGTGGCCATCCTGAACGCCGACGAGCTGGCGTGGGAGGGGCTGGAGCGGCGGGCGCCCCGGGCGCTCCGCTACTCGCTGGCCGGCGGCCGCGGCGAGGGGGACGCCGATGTGGTGGCCGAGGACGTGGAGCTGGGCCCGGGCGGGTCGCGGTTCCGCCTCCGCACGGCGCGGGGCGAGGCCGTGGTACAGCTGCCGCTGCTGGGCACGTACAACGTGCAGAACGCGGTGGCGGCGGGTGCCACGTGCCTCGGACTCGGGTTCGAGCTCGAGGAGGTGCTGAACGGGCTCGCCGACGCGCCGCAGGTCCCGGGCCGGCTGGAGCAGGTGATGGATGTGCCATTCCGGGTGGTCATCGACTACGCCCACACGCCCGACGCGCTGGAGCGGGTCCTTGCCACGCTGCGGCACGTGGCCGAGGGGCGGGTGACGGTGGTCTTCGGCGCCGGTGGTGACCGGGACCCCGGGAAGCGCCCGGAGATGGGGCGGGTGGCCGCCTCGATGGCCGACCGGGTGGTGGTGACCTCGGACAACCCCCGTACGGAGGTCCCGGACGCGATCATCGATGACATCATGGCCGGGATCGAGAGCGGCGTGGGCGTCGAGGTAGAGCGAATCACGGACCGGCCGGAGGCCATCGGCTACGCCCTGGACCGGGCCGAGCCCGGCGATGTGGTGCTCCTGGCGGGCAAGGGCCACGAGACCTACCAGGTGATCGGGACCGGCACCGTGGAGCTCGACGAGCGGAAGGTGGTCGGGGCGTGGCGGGAACGCGGGGGGACGTCATGAGCCCGGCGCGTTGGTCGGATGCCGATGTGCTGGCCGCGTTGGAGCTGGCGGTGCCGGTGAATCGTGGGAACGGGAGCCGGCCCGAGGCGTCGTCGTACGAAGCGGTGGGGACGGACACGCGCACGCTGCGGGAGGGCGCCCTCTTCGTGGCGCTCCGGGGCGAGAACTTCGACGGGCACGATTTCCTGGCCCAGGCGGCGGAGAAGGGTGCCCGGGCGGCGGTGGTGGACCGGATCCCAGAAGACGCGCCGCCGCTGCGCTACTACCGGGTGCCCGACACGCTCATGGCGCTGGGCCGCCTGGGCCGCTATCACCGCCGTGACGTGGGCGGTCGGGTGGCCGCGATCACGGGCTCGAACGGGAAGACCACCACGAAGGAGATGGCCCGGGCGGTGCTGGCCACCCGATTCGCCACTCACGCCACGTCGGGGAACCTGAACAACCTGATCGGCGCGCCGCTGACGCTGCTGGACGCGCCGGCGGGGTCCGAGGCGCTGGTGGTGGAGATCGGCACGAACGGCCCCGGCGAGATCGCCCGGCTGGCGGAGCTGGTGGAGCCCGATGTGGGGCTGATCACGGCGGTGGCGGAGAGCCATCTCGAGGGGCTCGGCACGGTGGAGGGCGTGCTCCGGGAGAAGACGTCGCTGCTGTCCCGGCTGGGGCCCGGGGGCGTGGCCATCGTGGCCGATGAGCCGGTGGCGCTGTCGGAGCGGGCCCGATCACTGGCGCGGACGGTGCGGGTGGCCGGCTGGACCGACCGGGCCGACGCCGGCCTGCGTGCCAGGGAGCTGCGCATGGAAGACGATGGCACGGTCCGGTTCCGGTGGCGGGGTCGGGAGGGGCGGCTCCCCTTTGGCGGCGCGGCCCATGTCCGGAACGCGCTGCTGGCGCTGGCCCTCGGGCTGGAGTGGGGTGCGGACCCGGACGAGGCGCTGGCGGCGCTGGCGGAGCTGGAGCCGCCGAAGCTGCGGGGCGAGGTCCGGCAGCTTGGCGCGCTGACGGTGCTGGTGGACTGCTACAACTCGAACCCCGCGAGCCTGGAGGCCGCCGTGGAGACGCTGGTCGGCATGCCCCGCCGCGCCGGCCGCGTGGCGGTGGTGGGGTCCATGCTGGAGCTCGGCGCCCGGGCGGATGCCCTGCATCGCCGCTCCGCCGAAGGGCTGGCCGGGCGGCTGGCCGAAGGCGAGCTGGACCTGGTGGTGGGCACGGGACTGTTCGTCCCGGCGTTCGAGGCGCTTCTCGGCGCGCTGTCGGGCGACCGGGCTGCCGCGGTGGGGGACCGGCTGGTCCTCGAGACGGATCCGCTGGCCGCGTTCGAGGCGATGGCGGAGCGGATGACCGGTGAGGAGACGGTGCTGCTCAAGGGCTCCCGGGGCGTGGCACTGGAGCGGCTGCTCCCGGAGCTGGAAGCGCGCTTCGGAGGCGGGTCGGGCGCCAGTGGTGGGGCCGCGTCGTGGTCGGAAGAAGACGCCGGCGCCGAGTCGGGGAAGGGGGGCTGACGGATGCTGTATCACCTCCTGGTCCCGCTCTCCGACGTCCATATCATCTTCAACCTCTTCCGGTACATCACCTTCCGGGCGGCGGGGGCCATGGTGACGGCGCTGGTGCTGTCGTTCCTGTTGGGCCCGTGGATCATCCGCCGGCTGCGGGCGCTCCGGGTGGGGCAGGTGGTCCGGGACGTGGGGCCGGAGCACCACCTGTCGAAGGCGGGCACGCCCACCATGGGCGGGGTACTGATCCTGGCGGCCACCACGATCTCGACACTGCTCTGGGCGAACCTGACGCGGTGGAACGTGATCATCGTGCTGGGCGTGCTGCTGTGGACGGGCGCGCTCGGCTTCATCGACGACTACCTGAAGGTGGTCCGGAAGCGGACCGAGGGGCTGGTGGCCCGGTACAAGCTCATCGGCCAGGGCGTGCTGGGGCTCCTGGTGGGCGTGCTGCTGCTCACGCTGCCGGTCATGGACAACCCGACCTGGACCATGGTCCCGTTCTTCGCCGACTGGCACGTGGAGTTTCTCCCGTGGGTGTTCGTGCCGTGGGTCATGATCGTGCTGACCGGCAGCTCGAACGCCGTGAACCTGGCCGACGGGCTGGATGGGCTGGCCGCCGGGCTGGCCGCCATCGCCGCCGGCACGTTCGGCGTGTTCGCGTACGTGATCGGCCGGGTGGACACGTCGGCGTACCTGGGGCTGATGTACGTCCCGGGGGCCGGCGAGCTGACGATCTTCTGCGTGGCGGTGGCCGGCGCGGCGCTGGGGTTCCTCTGGTTCAACGCCCACCCCGCGGAGGTCTTCATGGGCGACACCGGTTCGCTGGCGCTGGGTGGTGCCATCGGCGCCGTGGCGATCCTGCTCAAGACCGAGTTCCTGCTCGTGCTGGTGGGCGGTGTGTTCGTGATGGAGGCGCTGAGCGTGATCCTGCAGGTGGGGTGGTTCCGGTGGACGGCGAGCCGGACGGGCACCGGCCGCCGGATTTTCGCCATGGCGCCGATCCATCACCACTTCGAGCAGAAGGGCTGGCCGGAGAGCAAGGTGGTCATCCGGTTCTGGATCCTCGGGATCCTGTTCGCGCTCATGGCCTTCAGCACCCTGAAGATCCGATGACGGCGCCGGGGCGGGTGGGCGTGCTGGGGCTGGCCCGGAGCGGGCGGGCGGCGGCGAAGCTGGCGCTGGCCTCGGGGAGCGGCGTGTTCGCCAGCGACATGGCGGACAACGAGCTGGTCCGGGAGGCCGCGTCCGAGCTGCGACGCCTGGGCGGCGAGGCGGAGACGGGCGGCCACACCATCGAGGAGCTGGCGGGGTGCGAGCTGGTGGTGGTGAGCCCGGGGATCCCGCCCACGGCCGATGTGGTGCTGGAGCTGGAGCGCCGGGGCGTGCCGCTGACCAGCGAGCTGGAGTTCGCGTGGCAGCACCTCGACCGGCCGGTGACGGCGGTGACGGGGACGAACGGGAAGACCACGGTCACGGCGTGGATCACGCACCTGATCCGGGCCTCGGGCCCCGACGCGGTGGCGGCGGGGAACATCGGCACGGCGCTGAGCGAGGTGGCGCTGCGTGACCCGCCGCCGGAGCACGTGGTGGTGGAAGCCAGCTCGTACCAGTTGGGCCGGATCCGGACGTTCGAGCCCCGGGTGGGCGTGCTGACGAACCTGGCGCCCGACCACCTGGACCGGTACCCGGACACCGCCAGCTATTACGCCGACAAGGGGCGGCTCTTCGTGAACGCCCGCCCCCACAGCACCTGGGTGCTGAACGGCGAGGATCCGGCGGTGCCGGCGCTGATCGGGGACGCGCCCGGTCGTCGGCTCTGGTTCCGCATCGACTCCGAGCCCGCCGCGGACGAGAGCGGCGGGTGGCTCGCCCCCGACGGCACGCTGATGCTGCGAGTGGGTGGGAAGGACGAAGCGCTTGTTCGAGAGGACGAGCTGAGGCTGCTGGGAGGTCACAACCGCGCCAACGCGCTGGCCGCTGCCGTAGCAGTGCACGCGGTGACAGGCGACGTGGTTGCCCTGCGCGCCGGACTTCGTTCCTTCCCGCCGCTCCGGCACCGGCTGGAGCCGCTGGGCGAGGCGAAGGGAGTGCTGTGGATCAACGACTCGAAGGCGACGAACGTGGCCTCGGCCAGGGTCGCCATCGAGGCGATGGACCGGCCCACGATCCTCCTCCTGGGCGGGCAGGGGAAGGGGCAGTCTTTCGGCCCGCTGGCGGACGACGGCGTGCGCCGGATCCGCCGGGTCGTGGCGTTCGGCGAGGCCGCGGACCGGATCGAGATGGACCTGGGCGACCGGCTGCCGGTGGACCGGGTGCCGGGCCCGTTCCGGAACGCTGTCTGGCACGCCGCGGAGCTGGCGGAGCCGGGCGACGCGATCCTGCTGGCCCCGGCGTGCGCCAGCTTCGACATGTTCACCGATTACGAGGATCGGGGTCGCCAGTTCGAGCGGCTGGCGGAGGAGATCGCGGGGCTCGGCACGGGAGGCGACCGTGGCTAGGCTCGGGATCTCGGCCATCCAGGGCGGCGTGTCGGCCGAGGGTGCGGGGTCGTACCCGAAGGTGCGGGCCAACCAGGACCCGAGCCGGCTGGGCAAGGGGTGGGAGGGCGGCGCCGTGCTCCTGATCGCCACCATGCTCGTCTCGGTGGGGATGGTCATGGTGTACAGCGCCAGCGCCGTGATGGCGCAGGCCCAGGGGCTGGCAGCCCATCACTTCCTGCTCCGTCAGATGTCGGGCGCGCTGGCCGGGTTCGTGGCGCTCATCGTGGCCGCGCAGCTGGACTACCGGCGGCTGCGGGCGCTGGCGTGGCCGATCCTGGGCGCGACGGTGCTGCTGCTGGCGCTCACGGTCATGCCGGGTACGGAGGAGCTGGCGCCCCGTGCCAACGGTGCCCGCCGCTGGCTGCTCCTGGGCCCGGTGGGGATCCAGCCGGCGGAGGTGGCCAAGCTGGCGCTGATCGTGTGGACGGCCCACCTGGCGGTGAAGAAGCAGGACCGTCTGCGGAGCCTGTCGCAGGGGTTGGCGCCGTTCCTTCTGGTGTGGAGCGTGGTGGGAGGGCTCATCATGCTCCAGCCGGACCTGTCGACGGCCACCCTGGCCGTGTTCCTGGCCGTACTGGTGGCGTACGCGGGCGGCGCTCGTCCGGCTCACTTCTTCGCCCTGGGGGTCCTGGCGGCGCCGTTCCTCTGGCAGCAGGTGACCCGCGCGGCGTACCGGGTGGATCGGATCCGGGCGTTCATGGATCCGGGCGCCGACCTGGCGGGGCTCGGCTACCAGCTGAATCAGTCGCTCATCGCCCTGGGCAGCGGCGGGATCTTCGGCCGGGGGTTCGGCGAGGGCCAGCAGAAGTTCGGGTTCCTGCCCGAGCCGCACAACGACTTCATCCTGGCCATGATCGGCGAGGAATGGGGCTTCGTGGGCGTGGCGCTGCTCACCGTGCTGTTCGTGGCGTTGGCGCTGGTGGGCTACCGGATCGCCCGGGGCGCCGCCGACCTCTTCGGGTCGCTGCTGGCGCTGGGCGTGACCAACCTGGTGGTGATCCAGGCGTTCCTGCACATGGCGGTGAACCTGGCGCTGGTCCCGCCCACGGGGCTGACGCTCCCGTTCATCTCCTACGGTCGCTCGAGCCTGGTCGTGACGCTGGCCGGGGTGGGGATCCTCATGAGCGTGGCCCGGATCAGCGACCGGCGGGATCGGGCGCTGGCCCGGGCCCGGGCGGTATCCCGATGAGCCGCGTGATCTTCGCCGGTGGCGGCACGGGCGGGCACCTGTACCCCGCGCTGAACATCGCGACGGCGATGCGGGAGGCGAGGCCGGGCCTGGAGACGGTGTTCGTGGGCGCGAAGCGGGGCGTGGAGGCCCGGGTGCTGCCGGAGAAGGGGGTCGACTACCGGCTCCTCCCGCTGCAGCCGATCCACCGGAGCCGCGTGTGGCGGAACTGGCGCCTCCTGCCGTCGCTGCTCGGGAGCGTATGGGGACTGGCCGGACTGACGGCTCGCCGGCGTCCGGCGCTGGTGGTGGGCACGGGCGGCTACGCCAGCGGACCGGCGTGCGGTTGGGCGGTGTTGACGGGGATCCCGGTGGCGCTCCAGGAGCAGAACGCGTTCCCGGGGCTCGCCACGCGGTGGATAAGCCGGTACGCCCGTCAGGTCCACCTGGGGTTCCCGGAGGCCGGGGCGCACCTGCGGCCGGGGAGGCGGACGGTGGTGCGTCATCACGGCAACCCCATCGCCCCCCCGGATACAAACGCCGATGCAGCGGAGGCCCGCCGCTTCTTCGGGCTAGCCGCCGACAGCACCGTGCTGCTGGTGGTGGGTGGAAGCCAGGGCAGCCATGCCATCAACCAGGCGCTGCTGGGCGCCATCGAGCGCGTGGCGGGTACCGACGTGGATGGCACGGGGCGCCCCGCATGGCGCGTGGCCGACGGCGAGCGACCGGACGGGCTGGAGATCCTCTGGGCCACGGGCCCCGCCCACATCGAGCCGATCCGGACACGGCTGGAAGCGGCTGGGGTGGGGGACTGGGTCCGGCCCACCGGCTACATCGACGCCATGCCGAAGGCGCTGGCCGCGGCCGATCTCGCCGTCTCCCGGGCCGGGGCCATGGGCACCGCGGAGCTGCTGGCGTGGGGTGTCCCGGCGATCCTGGTGCCGCTGCCCACGTCGGCCGCGGACCACCAGGCGCACAACGCCCGGGCGCTGGAAGAGGCGGGCGCGGCGCTGGCGCTGCCGGAGCTCGAGCTGACCCCGGGCCGGCTGTGGACGGAGATCATCGAGCTGGCCACCGATGCCGGGCGTCGGGCCCGGATGGCCGAGCGGGCCGTGGCCCGGGCGCAGCCCGATGCCGCGCGCCGCATCGCCGCCGACCTCCTCGAGATCGTGGGGGCCGCATGAACCGCTTCGTGACGGCCCGTGAGGCGGCGGCCCTCGACCTGATCGGTCGAGCGAAGAAGGCACCGGTGCACTTCGTCGGGGTCTGTGGCGCCGGCATGTCTGCGCTGGCCGAGTACGTGGTCCGCTCCGGCGGTCGAGCCACCGGGTGCGATGCCCGCCCGTCCGACGCGCCGCCGGCGCTGAGGGCGCTGGGCGTGGAGGTGGCCCACGGCCACGACCCGTCTCACGTGGACGGCGCCTCGGCGGTGGTGGTCACCGCGGCGGTCCCGGCGGACCACGCCGAGCTGGAGGCCGCCCGGCGCCAGGGGATCCCGGTGCTGAAGCGGGCGGTCGCGCTGGGCGCGCTGGTGAACCCGGGGCGGGTGGTGGCGGTGGGCGGGACGCATGGAAAGACCACCACCACCGCGCTGATCGCCACCGTGCTGGAGGTCGCCGGGCTCGATCCCACGGCGTTCGTGGGCGGCCGGGTACCGTCGTGGCAGGGCGGACTGCGGGCCGGGAGCGACCTGTTCGTGGTGGAGGCCGACGAGTACGACCGGTCGTTCCTGGCGCTGCGGCCGCGGGTAGCCGTGGTCACCACCCTCGAGCCCGACCACATGGAGGTGTACGGCGACCTGGACACGCTCCAGGCCGCGTTCATCGAGTTCCTCGAGCCCGTCCCGGCGGAGGGGCTGATCGTAGCGTGTGTCGACGACCCGGGGGTCCGCACCCTGGTGGACGCGCTTCCGGCCGACCGGATCCTGACGTACGGCACCGGTGACGCCGCGGAGCTCCGGGCCACCGGGACCGAGACCGGTGAGGCGGGCACGCGGTTCCGGGTGGCGGGGCTCGAGTCGCTGGCGGGCGAGTACGCCCTGCCCGTGCCCGGGCGCCACAACGTCCGGAACGCGCTGGCGGCGATCGCGGTGGCGGGCTACCTCGGCGTCGATCCCGGGACGGTCCGGGACGGACTGGCCGCGTTCCACGGCGTGGAGCGCCGGTTCCAGGTCCTGGGGCAGCCCCGGGGCATTGCGGTAATCGACGACTACGCCCACCACCCCACGGAGGTGGAGGTTACCATCGAGGCGGCCCGCGAGCGGTACCCGGCCCGCCGGCTGGTGGCCGTCTTCCAGCCGCACCTGTACAGCCGCACCGAGCTGCACTGGCGGGCCTTCGGCCGCACCCTGTCCGCCGCCGACGTGGTCTGGGTCACCGACGTCTACCCGGCCCGGGAGGCGCCCATCGAGGGCGTGACCGGCGAGCTGGTGGCGAGTGCCGCGCGGCAGGCGGGCGCCGAGGTACGCTACCGGCGGGAGGTCGAGGGGATCGAGGCCGCGCTGGCGGACGCCCTCGAGCCCGGCGATGTCTGCCTCCTCATGGGCGCCGGTGACATCCATGTCCACGCCCGCGGGCTGGTGGACCGGCTGAGGGAGGCGGCGGAATGAGCACCCGGAGCCGAATTCGGCGCTGGGCGCGCCGTCTCGCGGTGGGACTCGTGCTGACCGGCGCGGTGGCGCTGACCGTGCTCGCGCCGCGGCTGCTCCGGCAGGTCGACGCGTTCCGGGTGGAGACCGTGGAGGTCACGGGCACCCGGTTCCTGGAGCCGTACGCCGTGGTGCGGGCCGCGGGGCTCGACCGTTCGGCCAGCGTATTCGACCGCAAGGACGCGTGGCGGGCCGGCGTGCTGACGCTGGCGCTGGTGGACGACGTGCGGGTGCGGCGCCGGATCCCGTCCACGGTACGGCTCGAGGTGCGGGAGGTGGAGCCGGTGGCGCTGGTGGCCGGGGACGCGCTCCGACCCGTGGAGGCGAGCGGGCGTCTCCTGCCTCTGGAGCCCGCCGGGATCGTGCTGGATCTCCCGGTGCTGGTGGGCGCTGCGGTCCGGAACGGCCGCGTGGCCGGGCCGGCGGGGGCGTCGGCCGTGGCTACGCTCACGTCGCTGGCGGTTCGGGCGCCGGAGCTGGCCGACCGGATCTCACAGGTCGAGGTCGGGACGGGCGCGCTGCGGATCACGTTCCGCGACCAGGGGCTGGAGGCCGTGCTCCCGACGCACCCGGCGGAGGTCCAGCTCCTCCAGCTCCGACTGGCGCACGCCGACCTTCGGGCCCGGGGCGAGCTGGGCGAGGTCCACACCATCGATGTCCGCTTCCGCGACCAGGTCGTGGTTTCCTTCCTCGACACACCCGAGAGCTGAGCATGAGCACGTTCGTCGTTGCCGGACTGGACATCGGATCGACCAAGACCTGCGCGGTCCTCCTCGAGGTGACGGTGGAGGAGGGGCGGAGCCCAGCGTACCGGGTGCTCGGCGTCGGCCAGTCGCGCACGGCCGGGATCCGTCGGGACGTGGTCACCGACCTGGAGGAGACCACCGAGAGCGTGCGAGCGGCCATGAAGGAGGCCGAGCTCATGGCCGGCGTGCGGGCCGACCGCGTGTTCGCCGGGATCGCCGGCAACCACATCGACGCCAACATCTCCACCGGCGTGGTGGCGGTGGGCGGCGGCGAGATCGGGCCTGGCGACGTGGACCGGGTCCACGAGGTCGCCCGGGCCGTGGTGGTCCCCAGCGATCGGGAGGTGCTGCACGTGCTGCCCCAGGAGTACCGGGTGGACGGCCAGGCTGACATCCGCGACCCCGTGGGTATGGCCGGCACCCGGCTCGAGGCGGAGGTCTACATCATCACGTGCGGCGCCGCGGCCGCCGCGAACCTGCGCAAGGCCGTGGGGCGCGCCGGCTACAAGGTCGAGGCGTTCGTCCACGAGCCCGTGGCCACCGCCCGGGCGATCCTGAGCGATGACGAGCGGGAGGTGGGCGTGGCGCTGGTGGACCTGGGCGCCGGGACCACGGAGCTGGCCGTCTTCCGGGAGACGAAGACGCAGCACCTGGCCACGATCCCGTGGGGCGGGGCCGCCATCACCAACGACCTGGTGAAGGGGCTCAGCATCCCCTTCGCCGAGGCGGAGCGGGCGAAGGAGCAGCACGGGGTGGCGTCGGCCCAGATGGTGGACCCCCGGGAGACGGTGGATCTGCCGGGGCCGAGCCCGGGCACTCGCCGTGAGGTGGCCCGGGAGCTCATCGCCCACATCATCGAGCAGCGCCTCGACGAGATCCTGGAGTTAGCCGCCACGGAGATCGAGCGGGCCGGCGAGGAGGAGGGGCTGGGTGCGGGCGTGGTGCTGACCGGTGGGGGCGCCGAGCTGACGGGGGCCGTGGACGTGGCGCATCACGTCTTCGGCGTCCCCGCGAGGATCGGCACGCCGGGCACAGAGCTGGGCGGGCTGGCCGACGCGGTCCGGAAGCCCCGGTTCGCCACGGCCACCGGGCTGGCGCTCTTCGGCGCCGAGACCCGGCTGGCGGGCGGGGGCGGGATGCCTGGCCCGCTCGGGCAGCTGATGCAGTGGCTCAAGGAGTTCTTCTAGGCAGTGACCGGCGGAGGCCGGAGACGGATAGATGCAGGAGGCAGCCGCGCGATGCGCGATTGCCGAAGGAAGCAGGATCCCGCGGAAGCGGGCACAGCGACAGCAGTACTTCTGTACCGGAGGGCCGGACGGAGCCGGCACTCCACAACCGAGGAGGGTGGTCATGATGATCTTCGAATTCGAAGAGGCGGCCGCGCAGAACGCGCGCATGAAAGTGGTGGGCGTAGGAGGTGGCGGTGGGAACGCCGTGAACCGGATGATCGACGAAGATCTGGAGGGCGTGGAGTTCATCAGCGTCAACACCGATGCCCAGGCGCTCAAGCAGTCGAAGAGCCAGCTCAAGATCCAGATCGGGAAGAAGCTGACCCGCGGGCTCGGGGCCGGCGCCCGGCCGGAGATCGGCCGGCAGGCCATCGAGGAGAGCCGCGACGAGGTCCGGCGCTCCATGCAGGGCGCGGACCTGGTCTTCGTCACCGCCGGGATGGGCGGTGGCACCGGGACCGGGGCGGCACCGATCATCGCCGAGATGGCCCGGGAGATGGGCGCGCTGACCATCGGCGTGGTCACCCGCCCGTTCCTCTTCGAGGGCCGCAAGCGGATGCGGCAGGCCGAGCAGGGGCTGGCCGAGCTGCGCCGGACGGCGGACACGGTCATCGTGGTCCCGAACGAGCGGCTGCTGAGCGTGGTCGGGAAGGGCACCTCCTTCCGCGACGCACTGAAGAAGGCCGACGAGGTGCTCCTTCACGCCACGCGTGGGATCAGCGACCTGATCCACGTCACGGGGGAGGTCAACGTCGACTTCGCCGATGTCCGGACGGTCATGGCCAGCCGGGGCCCGGCGCTCATGGGCACGGGCCACGGTGAGGGCGAGAACCGGGCCGTGGATGCGGCGCAGGAGGCTATCTCCAGCCCGCTCCTCGACAACGTGTCGATCCAGGGCGCCCAGGGCGTGCTGATCAACATTACCGGCGGGATGGACCTGACCATCGACGAGGTCACGACCATCGCGTCGATCATCCAGGAGGCCAGCGGCGAGGAGGCGGAGATCATCTTCGGCGCCGTGCACTCGCCGGAGAGCGAGGGCGAGGTCCGGGTGACCGTGATCGCCACCGGGCTCGTGGACGACGAGGACTCCAGCGGCGTGATCCGGGGCAGCTTCGGACGCGAGCGGATGGCCGGCGGCAGCCGGAACGCGCACAGCCATCCGGCAGCGATGCACGCCGGCGGCAACGGCGGCGCGAACGGCGGCCAGCGGGAGATGATTCGCGAGCGCGAGGTGGTCGGCGCGCAGGCGGCGGCCGGGGGCGGACCGTCGGCCGGCGGGACCGGCGGCTACGCCGAGGACATCCCGTTCCCGCGTCCGCCGGAGCGGCCGATGCCGCGCCAGCAGTTGACAGACCTGGACATACCCACCTTCATCAGGAGACAGATGGACTGAGGTGGACGTGGACAGGAATCCGATGAAGATGCGCATCCGGGCCGCCACCCTCGGCACCCTGGGACTGCTGGTCGCGGGGATCGCCGTGGCGTATCCGGACTCCCCGGATCCCGCCGAGACGGCACCGACCCTGGCACCGGTCTACGCGCCGCCCGCCGAGCATACGACCACCCTGCTCGTGCGGTCGGGCGAGACCATGTCGGAGGTGTTTCATCGGGCGCGTCTTCCCCGGTCGGAGTGGAACGGCCTGGTCCTGGCGCTGCAGGAACAGGTGGATCCGAGGCTGATCCGGCCCGATACGCCGGTGCGGGTCCGGTGGTGGGCGGAGGACGGTTCGCCACGGGCCGTGGAAGTGGCGTTGAACGCCGACAACACGGTCCTGCTGCGCCGCAACTCTGTCAGCTGGACGAGCGACACGGTCGCCACGCCCGTCCGGGTCGACACGCTGAAGCTCGCGGGACGGCTCCGGGACGGGAGCAGTCTCTGGGCCGACATCATGGCCAATCGCAGCCTTGCCGGGATCCAGTACGGAGACCGGGTGGACATGGTGGTGGCGCTGGCCAACGACGTGTACGGCTGGAAGGTGAACTTCGCCTCCGACATCCGCGAAGGTGACACCTACCGGGCCGTGTTCGAGCGGGAGGTGCGGCCGGATGGAAGCGCACGGAGCGAGCGGGTGCTGGTGGCGGAGATCGTGAATCAGGGCGACACGATCCGGGCCACCCGATTCGACCCGCGGGGGGATGGCGACGATTATTACGACGATTCGGGCGAGTCGCTGCGCCTGACGTTCAGTCGCTATCCCGTGGAGATCGTGCGCATCACCTCGAATTTCGCCTGGCAGCGGTACCACCCCGTGCTGCGCCGGAGCCGGCCCCACCTGGGGACGGACTTCGGCACCGGTGTGGGGGCGCCGATCCTTGCCACGGCCGACGGGATCATCCGATTCGCCGGTTGGGACGGCGACTACGGGAACCTGGTGAAGATCGACCACGGGAACGGGTACGAGACCCGGTACGCTCATCTGAGCCGTTTCGCGCCGGGGATACGGCCGGGCGTTCGCGTCCGGCAGAAGCAGGTCATTGGCTACTCCGGGGCCACCGGCCTGGTCACCGCGCCGCACCTGCACTACGAGCTGCGCAGGCACGGCTCGGCGCTGAACCCGCGGACGGTGAATCTCCCCGCACGACCGCCGGTGCCGGAAGAGCTCATGGATGCGTTCCGGGCCGTGGTGGCCGAGCGGGCCGCCCTCCTGCCGTCCGTCCCGGCGCCGCCACCCGAGACCATCGTCGCACCCTGATCCGCGGCCCGAAATGAAAGACGCGGCGACCGTGGGGGGACGCCGCGCTGCCATCCCTGCCGGGCCCGCAGCCGGCCCGCCACCAGACCGTCCCATCCAGCCATGGACCTGACCGCCTGGGCGCTGTACCTGTTGATCGCGGGCGCGCTCCTCGGCGCGGCGCTCCTGCACTACCGGCTCCGGGAACCGAGGGGTGCGGGGCGCCGGCTCCTGGCCGTGCTCCGGGGGCTGGCGCTGGCGGGCGTGGTCCTGCTCATGTTCAACCCCCGGGTCCCCACCACCGGGGCCGCGCCGTCGGTCCTGGCGCTGATCGACGGATCGGCAAGCATGCGGATGCCGACCGAGACCGGCAGCGCCTGGGATGCCGCCGCGGCGGCGGTGGATTCGCTGGCCCCGGATCGCACGCTGGTGGTCGGCGGAGGTGCCGTGGCCAGGGGCGACGCCGCACCGGCGCTCCACAGCCGCCTCGGGCCCGCGCTCCGGGCCGCGGTCGAGGCCGGGCCCGAACGGGTGGTGCTCTTCACCGATGGGGCGGTGGCGGACCCCGTCGAGCTGCGACGCGTGCTCGAGACGGCCCGCGGCGCCTCGCTGCGGGTGGTGGGCGGCGCCCGACAGTTCAACGCCGGGGTGATCGATGTGCGGACGCGGGGATGGGGAGAAGTCGGACAGCCACTGGAGGTGGAGGTGTCCATGGCCGCCGTGGGAGTCGGAGGGCCCGACAGCGTGGATGTCGCACTCCGTCGAGGCGACCGGGAGCTGGCCAGCCGCCGTGTCGCCACGCCGCCGGGGCGCGAGATGTCGGCCGTGCTGCGGTACACGCCGAACCGTGCCGAGAGCGAGCCGGTGCGGCTGGACGCGGTCCTGATTCATGGCGGATCCGTGCCCGACGATGACAGGCGAAGCGTGTACGTAGAGGTGAGTGACGAGCCGGCCGGGGTCGTGCTGGTCAGCCTCACCCCCGGACAGGAGCCCCGGTTCCTCCTGCCGGTGCTGGCCCGGGCCACCGGGCTCCCGGTCCGGGGCTGGGCCGCCGTCACCCCCGGCCGCTGGGTGCGCATCGGCGCCGATGACGCCGGCCACGTGGACGGCGAGGATGTGCCCCGCCGGGCGCTGGCGCGGGCCGACGTGGTGGTGGCTCACGGCCTCCGCGATGGCGCGCCGCCGTGGGTCCTGGAAGCCGTGGAGACCGCACCCCGGGTCCTGGTCTTCCCGGCCGATGACGCCCCGGGGCTGCCGCTCGAGGCGGGCCCCGCCCGGGCGGCCGACTGGTACGTGGCGGAGGCCCTTCCCGCATCGCCCGTGGCACCTCTGATGGCCGGGGCGGCGCCGGAGGGGCTCCCACCCCTCGCGGCGCTGCGAACGGCCGCCACGGACGATTTCTGGGCCCCGGCCATGGCCCGGGCGGGGGGCCAGGGGGAGGGCCGGCCCGTGCTCCTGGCCGGGGAGGCCGAGGGGCGGCGGGTGGCGGTTGCGCTGGCCGAGGGGTACTGGCGCTGGGCGTTCGCCGGCGAGGTGGGTCGGGCGTTCTATGAACGGTTCTGGGCTGCGGTGGGCGGCTGGCTGGCCGAGCTGGAAGAGGGCGATGCCGGGTCGGCCGTCGAGCCGGTGGAGCGGGTAGTGGGGCGGGGGGAGCCCCCCCGCTGGCGGGTTCCGGGCGGCGCGGACTCGGCGGTGGTTCGGCTGGAGCCCACGGCGGTAGCTCAGCCGGCGGCGGAGCCGGCCGGGGTGGCGGAAGAGATCGTGCGGGCTCGGACGGTGGCGGTGAACGACGGGGTCGCCGCCTTGCCGGCGATGCCGCCGGGGTACTACCGATACACGGTCACGGCGGGTGGGGAGGTCGGGACGGGGGAGATCACGGTCTCGGGGTTCACGGCGGAGTTCACCCGGCCGGTGACGGTGAAGGGGAGAGAGGGAGAGGCATCGGCGTCCCGGCGGGGATCGACAGCGCCGCTGCGGAGCATGCCGTGGGGATACATGGTGGTGCTGGCGCTGCTGTCGGTGGAATGGGTGCTGCGGCGGAGGTGGGGGCTGAGGTAGGGGGCGGAAAGAAGTAGAACTGCAATTACAACTACAACTACAACTACGAATGTGAAGGTGAGGGGGAACGTGGCGGACAGGTTGTTTCGGAAGGGTGAAGAGAGGAAGAGTCTGTGGGAGCGGGTGAAGGAAGTTGCGCTCATGGACGTGCAGGTGGCCATGGAGGGTGGGCTGGACCAGGACGCCCTGGAGCGGCTGGAGGAGCTGCTGCTGGCCAACGACTTCGGCGTGGGCGCCACGCTGCGGCTGGTGGATCATGTGGAGACGCTGACCCGGTCGGGGAAGGTGAGCACGGAGCAGGAGTTCCGTGAGGCGGTGGAAGACGAGATCCACCGGATTCTGACGGAGGGGGAGACGGGCTCCGGTGAGCTGGAGCTGCCGGCGACCGGCGAGCTGGCGGCGATCCTCGTCGTCGGGGTGAACGGAGTCGGGAAGACCACCACCATCGGGAAGCTGGCGCATCGGTTGGCCCGGGAGCGGGAGAAGGTTCTGCTGGCGGCCGGTGACACGTTCCGGGCGGGGGCCATCGACCAGCTGCGGATCTGGGCGGAGCGGGTGGAGGCCGAGTTCGTGGGCGGTGAGCCGGGCGCGGACCCCGGATCGGTGGCGTACGACGCCATGGACGCGGCCCGGGCCCGGGGGTGCGACACGGTGATCGTGGACACGGCGGGGCGGCTGCATACGCAGGGCAACCTGATGGAGGAGCTGAGCAAGATCGGGCGGGTGGTGGGGCGGAAGGTGGGCGACGGCGACGGCGGCCCCCACGAGACGCTGCTGGTGCTGGATGCCACGGTGGGCCAGAACGCGGTGCGTCAGGCGGAGGAGTTCAACGCGGCGCTCCCGTTGACGGGGCTGGTGCTGGCCAAGCTCGACAGCACGGCCAAGGGTGGGGTGGTGGTGGCGCTCAAGGAGGCCTTCGACCTGCCGGTGAAGCTCGTCGGCACGGGCGAGGGATTGGGAGATCTGGAGGCCTTCGATGCCCGACAGTTCAGCCGAGATGTGCTGGAAGGGTAGAGGTGCCCGTGCCTCCTCGCGGAGGAGTTCGGCCTGCGGCCTCGCGTTTAGCGGCCTGCGGCCGCGGGTGGGTCGGCCTGCGGCCTCCCGTTTAGCGCCTTCGCTTCGCTCGGCGCGGGTGGGGCGCTCGCTCCGCTCGCGGGGCGCGCTTGCCTTCGGCTCGCGCGGGTAGACTGCCATGGCCGCTCCCGACGCCTTCCTCCTGGATCGACCCGCCCAGTACCTGAAGGGCGTGGGGCCGCGGCGGGCCGAGCAGCTGCACAAGCTGGACGTGAGCACGGCCCGGGACCTGCTCTTCCACGTCCCGCGGCGATATGAAGACGCGAGCACCGTGGCGCCGATCTCGTCGCTGGAGGTGGGGATGGACGCCACGGTGATCGGTGAGGTGGTGAGCAAGGGGGTGCTGCCGACGCGGAAGGGGCTCCGGATCTTCCAGGCGGTGCTCCGGGATGACACGGGGCTCATCGAGTGCTCGTGGCCGGGCCAGCCGTTTCTGGACCGCAGCATCCACAAGGGAGACCGGCTGCTGGTCACGGGCCCGGTCCGGTTCTTCCACGGCCGGCAGCTGCAGCCCCGGGAGCACATCAAGCTGGACCGGGGCGACGCGCCGGGAGACAGCGGCCGGGTGCTCCCCATCTACGCGGCCACCGAGGGGTTGAGCCAGGGGATCCTGCGGAAGATCCTGGACACGAACCTGGACCGGCTGCTCCCGCTGCTGGAGGACGAGGAGCCGTTTTCGGAGGAGCACCGGGAGCGGGTGGGCGTGCCGCGCTTGGTGGAAGCGCTGCGGGGCATGCACCGGCCGTCGTCCATCGACGAGGCGGAACGGGGACGACGACGGCTGGCGTACGGCGAGCTGTTCTTCCTCCAGCTGCTTCACGCCCGGGCCCACCGTGCGGCCACGAAGGAGCGGGAAGGGATCGCGTTCCGGCGCACGAACGAGCTGCTGCGACCGTTCTACGAGGCGCTGCCGTGGGAGCTGACGGACGCGCAGAAGAAGGCGGTGCGGGAGATCCTGGACGACATGACCAGCGAGCGCCGGATGAACCGGCTGCTCCAGGGCGACGTGGGGTCGGGCAAGACCGTGGTCGCCGTGCTGGCCATGCTGCTGGCGGCCGAGTCCGGGTACCAGGCCGCGCTCATGGCGCCCACCGAGCTGCTGGCGGAGCAGCACCTGCGCAACATCCGGGAGATGGTGGCGCCGCTGGACGTCGCGGTCGAGGTCCTGCTGGGCAAGCAGACGGGCGCCGAGCGGGAGACGGCCCGGGAGGCGGTGGCCGCCGGCCGGGCTCAGCTGGTGGTGGGCACCCACGCGCTGATCCAGGAGGGCGTCGAGTTCCGACAGCTGGGGCTGGTGGTGGTGGACGAGCAGCACCGGTTCGGTGTGCGGCAGCGGATGGAGCTGGCGGAGCGGGGCGGCGACCCGGACGTGCTGGTGATGAGCGCCACGCCGATCCCCCGTTCGCTGGCGCTGACGCTGTACGGCGACCTGGACATCAGCGTGCTCGACGAGAAGCCGGCGGGCCGGAAGCCGATCCGGACCGGGCTCAGGCGCGACAAGGACCGACCGAAGGTCTGGGACTTCGTCCGCGAACAGGTGGAGGCCGGACGGCAGGCGTACGTGGTCTACCCGCTCATCGAGGAATCGGAGAAGGTCGATCTGCGGGCGGCCACCGCCGAGTACGAGAAGCTCAGCGACGATGTCTTTCCGGACCTCTCGGTCGGCCTCATGCACGGCCAGATGCCGGCGAGGGAGAAGGAGGACGTCATGGCCGCGTTCGTGGCCGGCGACCTCGATATCCTGGTCTCCACCACCGTCATCGAGGTCGGCATCGACGTCCCCAACGCCACGGTCATGGTGGTGGAGCACGCCGAGCGGTTCGGCCTCTCCCAGCTCCACCAGCTCCGGGGACGGATCGGACGGGGCGCCGAGCAGAGCTACTGCGTGCTCCTGGCCGCCGGCGGGCCCGAGTCCATGGAGCGGCTCCGGATCCTGGCCGAGAGCGACGACGGGTTCGAGATCGCCCGCGCCGACCTCCGGCTCCGGGGCATGGGCGACCTCTTCGGCGCCAAGCAGCACGGCGTGCCCGACTTCCGCTTCTTCGATCCCGAGCGTGACGAGGAGCTGCTTTTCACCGCCCGCCAGGAGGCGTGGGAGGTGATCGAGAGCGATCCGGAGCTGAAGCGGCCGGAGCACCGGGCGTTCCGCGACGAGCTGGTGGAGCGATACGGCGAGCGGGCGAAGATGTACGAAGTGGGGTAGGGCCGGTGGGGTGGCCAGCGCCGGGGTGCGAACCAGGCGGTCGGCAACGGTTTCCGTCGGCCATGCGTCTCATGAGGCGGAGGGTTGCCATGAAAGAGCTCCACCGTCTCACCGATCTCCAGATCGCGCTGCTGGATCCCATCTGGAAGCGCGGAGAAGCCACAGTGCGCCATGTCCACGCCGCGCAGCCAGCGCTGGGGCTGGCGTTGAAGACGGTGGGCACGATCCTCCGGCGGCTGGAGCAGGACGGGATTCTTGAGCACCGCGACGAGGGTCGGCAGTTCGTGTACCGGTCGCGCGTGACCCGGGACGAGGTCCGGACGGCGATGCTGGAGGCGGCCGCCGAAAGCCTCTTCTCCGGGTCGAAGGCCGCTCTGGCGGCCCACGCCATGCAGATCGGGCCGATCCGCCAGGACGAGGCTGCGGAGCTTCACCAGGCGGTCCGACAGCTGTCGAGGGACTGAGTCGCTCGCGCTCGGACGAGTGGGTATCAGGGCACCCTGCCTGCGGCACGGATCCGGGCCCGCACCGTCTCGATCTGCTCCGGCGTAAGGACCCGGTCGATGGCGTCGAGCGCTTCGGTGGCGATGGCCGTGAGCTCGACCCGCGTCTCCTCCAGGACCTCCCCGGTCCTGGCCTGTGTGGCGGCGAGGACGGAGTCCACGTGGGCCTGCTGGTCCCCGGTGAGCCCGAGATCCTCGAAGAGAGCGCGTGTGGGGCCCGGTGGTTCGGGGGGCGGGTCGTCGGATCCGAGGGAGCCGACACCCAGGCCGGTCAGGAAGGCCACGGCGAGGGCGGCCGCGCCGGCGAGGAGGGTCCCTTTGGTGGCTCCGGGGCCGCGGCGATGTTCCGGGTCGGTCATGGTGTGCCGGCGAAGTGCAGGAGGATGGTCTCCCCTGGCGGCGTGACCCGCCGGAGCGACCAGTGGAGCCAGGGGGCGGGGCGGTCCAGGAGCTCGTCATGAACCGCTTCCGCCGCCTCGAGGGCCGGGTGCCGCTCTCGCCCGGGTACTACGAGGAGCAGGAGAACGAAGGCGCCGGCGGCGAGCGTGGGGTACAGGAATCGGGCCGCGCCAGCGAGAATGGCCGACGGGGCGTGGGTTGCGGTCATACCTCTAGAACGGGCTCTGCCGCAGCATCTGCTCGATCTGCGCCTTCCCCTCCTCCGTCCACGACGGGGGCGTCGGGTCCCGGGCGATGTGGTACGCCACCAGGAACCCCAGCTTCGCGATCCGGGCGGCCTTGTCGCTGTTGATCTTCTCGACCTCGTCCGACGGCCGGTGGTAGTCCTCGTGGTCATCGGTGGTGAAGAACACCGCCGGGATTCCGTGCTGGATGAACGGCAGCTGGTCGCTGCGGAAGAAGAAGTTCCTCTCCGGCGCCGGGTCCAGGATCACGTTGAGCCCGAGCTCCGGGTGGTGGCTCTGGATCTCATGGAGGATCGACTGGATGGTGGAGTACTCCTGCCCGATCCCGATGACCGTGTCCGGGGCGTTCCGGCCGATCATGTCCATGTTCACGTTGGCGACCACCTGGTCGATCCGGATCACCGGTGGGTCCTCGGCGTACGCCATGGAGCCGAGCAACCCCTTCTCCTCGCCGCTCACCGCCAGGAAGATGACCGACCGGGCCGGCGCCTGCGGCAGCGACGCGAACGCTTCCGCCATCTCCAGCACGGCCGCCGTGCCCGAAGCGTCGTCGTCGGCGCCGTTGTAGATGGAGTCGCCGGTCTCGTCGGGCGAGCCGATGCCCACGTGGTCGAAGTGGGCGGTGAGGACCACGTACGTGTCCCGGAGCTCCGGGTCGGAGCCCGGGAGCATGGCCACCACGTTGGGCGGCGAGTGGGTCTCGGAGCGGCGGTTCCACTCGAGCCCGGCGCTGGCGCCCAGGGCGGTGGCACCCTCGGCGGCACGGACGGCTTCGAGCTCGTGCCCCGCGGCGGCGAAGAGCCGCTGCGCCGCCACGCTGGTCATCCCGGCCACGGGGAAGGGGGCCTGCTGCCCGGCGGTCGCGGATGCGAGCTGCCCCACCATGTCGGCCGGGAACTCGGGATGGAGGATGAATACCAGCCCCGCCGCGCCGCTCATCATGGCCGGCTGCAGCGCGCTCATGACCGTCTGCTGCCACGCCTGATCCACTTCGGCCACCGGGTGGTCGACGAAGACCACCTGGCCCGCCTGCTCCGATGACGGTCGGTCCTCGCCCGCCGTGCCCAGGTAGACGGCCTCCGCCGAGACCCGCTGCATCCCGGGCACGAGGAAGAAGTCCACGCCGTACTCGGCCGTGGCGTCGGCGAGGCGCAGGGTAGTGGCCTCATCCGCCATGCGGGTGACCTGGTACTCGTAGCGGTCGAGGTACGTGCCGTTCTCACCGGCGGGCTCGAGCCCCATCTCCTGGAAACGCCGGGCCAGGTACTGTGCCGCCTGCTCCAGCTCCGGGCTGGGCGTGTCGCGGCCGGCCATGGAGTCGTGGGCCAGGACCCCGATCTCCCGGGCCATGTCCGCGGCGGTGATGGTCTCCAAGGCCCGGTGGGCCGACGCCTCGGGGCTGGGCTCCTCGGTGGCGCCGCCAGCGCACGCGGCGAGTACGGGCAGGAGGAGGAGGGCGGAGAGCCGGAGAACCGACCCCGTCGTGTAGGATCTCATGATCATTTCGTCCCTTCGGATCTGGCGCCCTGAACCGGGCTGGTGCCGCCCCCGAGAGTACCGGTTTCCCGGGGCGTGGACAAGCAGCCATACGAGGGACGCCGGCTCCGGATTCATTTGAAGCTGGGGCGTGGGGCGTGCGGGTGCAGAAGCGTTGGAGCTGCGGCTGCGACGGCGGCCCCGAGGAACCGGCGACGCGCCCCGATCCCGCTGGCATCCCGTAACCCGCCCCGGGGTCCCCGGCTCGCCTCGCGTTGACGCCATCCCGGCCCGTCGCCATTGTTGGCCGGAACCGAACTGACAGCAGCACGGGAGCCAAGCGCTATGGTAGAGGTCCGGCACCTCGAGGACCACGTGGGCGGGGAGATCGAGATCGCGGGGTGGGTGGAGACCACGCGATCGCACGGGAAGATCGGGTTCGTCGAGGTCCGTGACGGCACCGGCGTGGTGCAGGTGGTGGTGCCGAAGAAGGAGGTGGACGCGGCGACGTGGGAGGCGTTCGAGGCACTGGCGCAGGAGGCCACGGTCCGGATCACGGGCACGGTTCGGGAGGATGACCGTGCGCCGGGTGGGTACGAGATGACCATGACCGGGCTCGACGTGATCGCGCAGCCCGTCGACGAGTATCCGATCCAGCCGAAGGAGCACGGCGTCGAGTTCCTCCTCGACCACCGACACCTGTGGCTCCGGTCGAGCCAGCAGCGGGCCACGCTCCGGGTCCGCGACGAAGTCGAGAAAGGCATCCACGACTTCTTCTACGAGCGTGACTTCGTCCGTATCGACACGCCGATCCTCTCCGGCGCCATCGGGGAGAGCGCCGGTACGCTCTTCGAGACCGACTACTTCGGCGAGACGGCGTACCTGGCGCAGACGGGGCAGCTCTACGTGGAGGCCGCGGCCGCGGCGTTCCGGAAGGTGTACTGCTTCGGCCCCACGTTCCGGGCGGAGAAGTCGAAGACCCGGCGGCACCTGACCGAGTTCTGGATGTGCGAGCCGGAGGTGGCGTTCGCAGACTCGGATGACAACATGCGGCTGCAGGAGGAGTTCGTCAGCTACCTGGTCCAGCGGGCAGTGGAGAACTGCGCTGACGAGCTGGAGATCCTGGAGCGGGACCCGAAGGCGCTGGAGAACGTGAAGCCGCCGTTCCCCCGGGTGAGTTACAACGAAGCCATCGAGTTCCTTCACGGGAAGGGGCACGAGGTGGAGTGGGGGAGCGACCTGGGGGCGCCGGACGAGGCGGCCATCAGCGAGCAGTATGACCGGCCGGTCTTCGTGTACAACTACCCCAAGGAGGCGAAGGCCTTCTACATGAAGGAGAACCCCGAGGATCCGCGCACGGTGCTGTGCAATGATCTCCTGGCGCCCGAGGGGTACGGCGAGATCATCGGCGGCAGCCAGCGGGAGGACGATTACGACCGGCTCCTGGCCCGGATCCGCGAGGAGAAGCTCCCGGAGGAGGCCTACGGCTGGTACCTGGATCTGCGAAAGTACGGCGGCTTCCCCCACTCGGGCTTCGGGCTCGGGCTGGAGCGGACGTGCGCGTGGATCACGGGCCGGCGTCATATCCGGGAGTTCATCCCGTTCCCGCGGATGATCAACCGGCTGTACCCGTAGGGGCGCCGCTGCGCGGCGCAACAGGGCGAGTCGGCCGGGGGCCGAATCGCCAACATGCGGGCCTGGCGGCCCGCAACCGGCTCGCCTGCGGCTCGCAACAGGCCGCCTGCGGCGGCAGCGGGCGGGGCCTGGCGGCCCCGCGCAACCGGCTCGCTGCGCTCGCAACAGGCTCACTTCGTTCGCAAGGGGCGAGGGGTAAGGGCGATGGGTAGGGGCAAGGGACTGGCACTGGTCGGGCTGGTAGCGCTGCTGGCTGCGCAATCCGTGGGCGCGCAGGCGCTGACGGGGCGCGTGTTCGATGGGACGTCCGGGCAGCCGGTGGCGGACGCGGAGGTGGCCGTTGTCGGAGACAGTGCGGCGCCGGTCGGGCGGGCCGTCACCGATACGGCGGGCGCATTTCACATCCCGCTCGGGGACCCGGGGGTCTACCGGTTGATGGCCACGGCCGTCGGCTACGACTCGCTGGCCGTTGACTCCATTGCGATCGGCGAATCAGAGGCGGTGTGGGTCGAGCTGCGACTCGGTCCCAGGCCGTTCGACGTGGAAGGACTGACGGTGGTGGCCCGCCGGCCCATGGGGCCGCCGCAGGTCCGGGAGTTCTACCGTCGGCTGGACCGCTACGAGCGGTACGGCGGGAGCGGCGTGGTGCTGGACCGGGAGGCGCTCGATCGCCATATCGCCCAGACCGGAGCCAGCGTGCTGGCCCGGGAGTCGATCCACGCCCGGGAAGTGACCGGACTGGGTGGGGGCCTGATCGTCCGGCGCCGGATGGCGCGCTTCGGTCAGTCACCGTGGTGCACGCCGGCGTTCTTCCTGAACGGGCACCCGGTGGACGGCCAGACCATACGCTCGATCCCGGCGGCGGACCTCATGGGATTGGAGCTGTACCGGGGTCTCGGCGAGATTCCGGCCCAGTTCATGGGTACGCCCGGTGCCACGAGCTGCGGTGTGGTGCTGGCGTGGACGCGGCGAGGCAGCGGCCGACCGCTCGGCGGCGAGCTCCGGCCGGTCCAGATCGGGGCGTTCGTGGCCGGCGTTACCAGCGACCCGGACGCACCGCTCGAGCTGGCGGCCCTCGGGATCGAGGTGGAGCGGGGGATCGCCCGGTCCATGGTCGGGTGGATTCAGCTGGGTCTCACCCGGCCGGCCACCGACTGGATCTGCGAGCCGTTCGCCGGCGCTTCGTGCGATACCGGCGAAGGGCTGCCATGGCTCGTGATGGTGGGCGGCAGCCTGTTCCCCACGGGCACCGAGCTGCCGGTGGCGCCCTACGTGGGCGCCGGATTGGGGCTGGCGTCCCCGGGGAAGAAGATCGAGACGACCCACCTCCTGCGGGCGGGGCTGGAGCTGCTCCCGGGCCCGGTGCACGTACGCTTCGAGCTCCGCACCGGCCCCCACGGCTGGGGCGCCGGCATCGGCGTCATGTTCTAGGCGGACAGGGCGAGCTCAGGACGCCTGCTCCTCCGACTTCACCGCCTGCCAGAGCGCTTCCAGCTCGTCCAGCGACGCCGCGCGCAGCTCCACGCCCCGGGCCTTCGCCAGCGCCTCCAGCGCCTCGAACCGGCGCGTGAACTTGGCGTTGGCGCCGTGCAGCGCCGTCAGCGCGTGGGCGCCGGCCAGCCGGGTCAGGTTGACCACTGCGAAGAGCAGGTCGCCCAGCTCCTCCTCGAGCACCGACTCGGCGGCGGCCGCGGCGTCCGCACCGGTGCCGGACCCGGCGACGCGCACGTCCTCCATGGCGACCCGGACCTCCTCCAGCTCCTCGGCCACCTTCTCGAACGCGCCCATGGCGTCGTCCCAGTCGAAGCCCACGCCGGCCACCCGGTCCTGGATCCGGTGGGCCTTGCTCAGGGGATCGAGGCCCTTCGTCACGCCGTGCAGGAGGGAGGCATCGTCGTCGCGCTCGCGGGCCTTGAGCGTCTCCCAGTCCTCGGGCTCGCCCTCCCCGCCGAAGAGGTGCGGGTGACGGCGCTCCATCTTGGCGATCACCGTATCGGCCACGGCGTCGGCATCGAAGGCGTCGCGCTCCTCTCCGAGGACGAGCTGGAAGGCCACGTTGAGGAGGAGGTCGCCGAGCTCGGCACGGAGGGCCTGGTCATTGCCGGACGCGATGGCATCGGCGGACTCGTGGGCCTCCTCGAGGAGGTACGGGATCAGCGACCTGGGCGTCTGTGCGCCGTCCCAGGGGCAGTGGGCTCGGAGGTACCGAACCAGCTCCATGACGCGCTCGAGGGCGTCTGATTGCTTTGGGTCCACGGGCCGCCTATACTATTCGGTCTTTAGGGGTTATGGCAATCGCTGAAACGCGCGCATGGGTCGAGGTGGACCTCGATGCCCTGCGCGCGAACTACGATACGGTCGAGCGTGCCGCCGGCACCGCGATGCTCCCGATGGTCAAGGCCGACGCCTACGGCGTGGGAGCAGCGGGGGTGGTGCGTACCCTGGAGCCACGGGGGCCGTGGGGCTACGGCGTGGCGACGGCCGGGGAAGGGGCGGCGCTGCGGCGGCTGGGGGTGACCCGGCCGGTGCTGGTGCTGAGCCCGCTGCCGCTCCGGGACGTGGCCAGGGCGGCGGCGGCGCGCCTGACGGCGTCAGTCTCGTCGCTGGACGGGCTGGACGCGTGGCGCGCCGCCGCGCTGGACGCCGGCGCGGCGCTGGACTTCCATGTCGACGTCGACACCGGCATGGGGCGCTCCGGATTCGACTGGCGAGATGTGGGCGCGTGGGGCCCGGCGGTGGCGGAGCGATCCGGGAGCGGCCCCGACCCGGTGGCGGGGCTGCGGTGGACGGGTGCGTTCACGCACTTCCACAGCGCGGACGTCCGTGACCCCTCGGCGTCGGTGCGGCAGTGGGAACGTTTCCGGGACACGCTCGTACAACTGCCCGTGCCGGTGGAGCAACTGCTGGTGCACGCGTCGGCCAGCGGCGCCGCGCTCCGCTGGCGGGAGTACGGGCTCGACGCGGTGCGGCCGGGGATCTTCCTGTACGGCGGCGATCCGGCCCCGGGGCTGGCCGATGTGCCGGCCCCGGCGCCGGTGGTGGCGGTGCGGTCTCGTCTGGTGCTGGTCAAGGACGTACCGGCGGGGAGCACCGTGGGCTACGGCGCGACGCACACCGCGGCGGGCCCCGAGCGCTGGGGTACGCTGGGGATCGGGTACGGCGATGGGCTGCCCCGTGTCCTCGGGAATCGGGGCGAAGCGCTGGTGCGTGGCCGCAGGGTACCGATCGTGGGCCGGATCAGTATGGATCTGACCACGGTGCGGCTGGACGACGTGCCCGAGGCCGGCCGTGACGAGCGGGTGACGCTGATCGGCCGGGACGGCCAGGAGCTCATCACGATAGACGACATCGCGGGGCAGGTGGGAACGATCGGGTACGAGATCCTGACGGGATTGAGTCCCCGGCTGCCGCGCGTGGAATGCAGTACAGAGGAGAGCGAGACGGGATAGATGCGGTGGAATTGGCGGATCGGCCTGGCCGTGGCGATCATGACGGGACTGACCGGCTGTGGGGACGAGGGTCCCTCCGCGGTGGGCTCGGAGCTGATCGGCGAAGAGATGCGGACCGTGCGGGTGGTCTATGACGCGGCGGCGTTCCTTCAGGGCGACACGGTGTACGACCGGATCGGCGCGCTCAACGACGCCTCGTTCGGCCTGGTGGCCACGGATTTCGAGGGCGACCTGGATGCCCACGTCCTGTTCGACGTGGAACGACCGAGCACGGTGTCGTGGGAGGACAGCACCGGCGCCACGTCAAGGGACACGATCGAGGCCGTCGTCGCGGGAACCGTGACCGTGGTGGTGGAAACGACGGCGCCGCAGGCCGGCCCCGTGGCGGTGGAAGTGGTGGACGTGGTCGAGTCGTTCGACCCGGTCACCGCCTCCTGGACCGCCCGCGCTGATACCGCGGGGCCGGAGCCGTGGACCACACCCGGCGGGACCACCGGCCAGGTGCTGGGCACCGGGACGTGGGAGTCGGGCGACTCGCTGGTGATCCCGCTGGACTCGGCGGCGGTGGCCGTCTGGGACGACACGGCAGGCGAGGCCAACTGGGGCATGCTTCGGCTGGCCACCGCCGACGCCCGGCTCCGGATCCGGTCCGTCAGTTTCACCTTCGATGTGCGGCCCGTGGACGCCGACACGGTGGTGCCCGCCGGCCGCATCGCCCGGCGGGTGACCGTGGCGCCCGAGCCGCCGGACCCGGCGGCCGGGCGGCTCCGGGTCGGGGGGCTGCCGGTGTGGCGCTCGCTCCTTCACTTCCTGCCACTGGACGGCCTGACGGTTCCGTGCGAGCAGGGTTCGACCACGTGCGAGGTGCCATTGTCGGAAGTCGAGATCAGCACGGCCAACCTGCTGATGTGGACGGAGCCCATGGGGGGCTACCGGACGGAGCTGGAGATGCGGGTCGAGGGTCGTGCGGTGCTGCAGGGGCCGACGGTGCCGCTGACCCGGTCGCCGCTGAGCGCTCCGTTTTCACAGACGGGCGAGGTGGTGGCGATCGAAGCGTTCGAGGCGCCGGCGGCGGTCATGACCCGAGTGCCGATCACCGGCTTCGTCCGGCGGAACTCGACCATCGGCGACGAGGAGAGTCCGAGTCTCTGGCTGGCCCTGACCGCCGTGGCGGAGCGCTCGGTGTTCGGCTTCGGCGAGTTCAGCGGTCCGGACTCCGCCATCCCGCCGCAGCTCGAAGTGGTGGCCACCGTGCCCGTGCGGGGGGTGCAATGAGGTTCGAAACGCGTATGCTGCTGCTGGTGACGATCCTGGTCGGACTGGCCGGCGGGCTCCAGGCCCAGTCGGTCACGTCGATCCGCGGCCTGGGCTACCCGATCGTGCCCGTGGACGCCCGGGCCGAGGCGCTGGGAGGGATCGGCGTGGGCGTGCAGGGGTTGACGGTGCCATTCACCAATCCGGCCTCGGTGGCCGGCGTAACCCGGCGGGGGGTAGTGATCTCCTCGGTTGCCACCGACCAGCAGGCTTCGCTCGGTGAGGCGTCGAGTGAGGTCAACGGGAGCCGGTTCCCCCTGATCCGGGTGGTCATCCCGGCGGGCGGGGTCGTGGTTTCGGCCGGGTACGGCGCGTTCCTGGACCAGGCGTGGAGCGTGGAACGAACGGGGACCCAGACGCTGGGCACCAGCGACGTTACCTATCGGGACGGGTTCAGCTCGGTGGGCGGCGTGGGTCAGGCCCAGCTCGCGGCGGCCGTGCCCGTGGGGTGGGGCCTGTCAGTCGGGCTCAGTATCGGGGCGTTGACGGGTCGGCAGGACCTGGGCATCTCGCGGCGCTATGACAGCACGGCCGTGGGCAACCTCCAGCCGTTCACGGAGACCCGTTCGGTGCAGTACAGCGGCACCACGGGCCAGGTCGGCTTCCAGTGGGACGTCACCGACGAGGTGCGCGTGGGCGGCAGCTTCACCTGGTCGGGGACCCTCAGGGCGGACTCGGCCGACGGCCGGGCCGTCACCCGGGAATACGACCTGCCGCTCCAGGCGGCCGGTGGCCTGAGCGCGTACCTGGCGCCCGGCCTCCTCGCCACGGCGGCGGGGCGCTGGAGCGGGTGGAGCGTGACGGAGGCGTCCGGCGGCCTGCTGGAGACGGTGGGTACCGTCGCGAGTCGGGACACGTGGGAGGTCGGTGGCGGGCTCGAGCTCGACAACCCGGAGCGGCGGGAGCGCTACAATTTCCCGCTCCGGGTCGGGTTCCAGTATCGTCAGCTGCCGTTCGCCTTCGTGGGAGACAACGCGCCATCGGAGTGGTTGGCGAGCGCGGGATTCGGGCTACGGGTGGGCGCGGACTTCAATACCCCGATGGCCCGGATCGATGTAACCGTGCAGCGTGGCGCGCGCACGGCGGCCGGTGACGCCACCCTGCCGGAGCTGGAGGAGACGCTGTGGCGGCTGGTCCTCGGCGTCGCGATCTTCGGAACATGACCCGACGCGCTATGGATGTGCCCCGTCCCGACACGCACTATCGGCGTACCGCGTATGTGGAGACGTACGGATGCCAGATGAACATCAGCGACGGCGAGCTGATGGAGGGGATCCTGGCGTCCCACGGCTACGGGGTGGTGGATGCGCCGGAGGACGCCGACGTGATCCTGGTGAACACGTGCGCGATCCGTGAGCACGCGGAGCAGCGGGTCCTGGGCCGGGTCAGTGAGCTGAACCGGCTGAAGAAAGACAACCCGGAGCTGGTGATCGGGGTGACGGGGTGCATGGCACAGCGGTTGGGCGAGAAGCTCCTGGATCGGGCCGCGTACGTGGACCTGGTCATGGGGCCCGACGGCTATCGCAAGCTGCCGGAGGCGTTGTCGGCCGTCCGGCCGGGGGCGCCCGTAGTGATGGGGACCGATGGGCAGGCAGCCGGGAGTCCGGCGGGCGCCGTGGAGCACGAGCCGCCGTCGTCGCCGGCGAAGCGGCGGGGCGAGCTGCCGGTGCTGCCGGAGGTGCCGGCGGAGGGGCCGTCGTCGGACCGGCGGCTCGCGGTGCTGGAGCTGGAGCCCCACGAGAACTACGAGGGGCTGGAAGTGCGGCGGAGCGACCGGATCAGCGCGTGGGTGCCGGTTCAGCGCGGCTGCAACTACCGGTGCACGTACTGCATCGTGCCGTACGTGCGTGGCTCGGAGAAGAACCGGGCCCCGGAGCGGGTGCTCGAGGCGGTCCGGGGGATCGCGGAGCAGGGGATCCCGGAGGTCACGCTCCTGGGGCAGACGGTGAACTCGTACGTACACGGCGGCTGGAGCTTCGCCCGGCTGCTCCGGGCGGTGGCGCGGGTCGACGGGATCCGGCGGGTCCGGTTCACGTCGCCGCACCCGAACGACATGACGCCGGAGCTGATCGAGGTGATGGCGGCGGAGCCGGCGGTGTGCCGGCAGCTGCACCTGCCGGTCCAGTCCGGCGCGGACCGGGTGCTGAAGCGGATGGTTCGCCGGTACACCGTGGAGCGGTACCTGGAGATCGTGGACGAGCTCCGGGCGGCGATCCCGGACCTGGCGCTGTCCACCGACGTGATCGTGGCGTTCCCCGGCGAGACGGAGGAGGAGTACGAGGCCACGCTGGATCTGATGCGAGCGGTTCGATTCGATGATGCGTTCCTGTACAGGTACTCGCCCCGCGAGGGGACGCCGGCCACCCGGCTGCCGGGGGAAGACTTCCTCCCGGACGCCGTGGGCCAGGCGCGCCTGGAGCGGCTCATCGAGGTCCAGCGCGCCATCCAGGCCGAGATCAACCGCGGCGAGGTCGGCCGCGAGGAAGAGGTCCTGGTGGAGAAGCCGGCGAAGAGCGCCGGTGACATGCTCGGCCGCACCGAGCGGAACAAGGTGGTGGCGTTCCCGGGCGACGCATCGCTGGTGGGCTCGTTCGTGCGTGTGGTCCTCGACGGCACCACGGGCGCCACGTTCACCGGACGGATCGCCGACGAGGAGGCCCGGGTGGCCTGAGCTCGCCTCGCCGACCCCGCGGGGCCGCTGAATGCGGGCCCCGCTGGTGGTGGGCGTCACGCTGGTGGCCGCCGGCATCGCCGTTGGCGCTCAACGGCCCGTCTCCGTGGGGGACGGGCCGCTTTTCGTGGGGATGGCGTTGGTGGGGGCGGTGGTCGGGCTCGGGCTCACACTGGGATCACGGGGCACGAGGACCCGCGGGACCCGGCTCCCCGGGGTTCGGTTCGCGCCGTGGTGGCTGCTCCTCGGGGCCGGGGTGCTGCTGGGCCTCGGGGCCCGGACCGCCGGCGACCGGAGCTGCGCGGCCCGGCTCCCGGCCGAGCTGCCGGTGACCGTGGTGGGGTCGGTGCTGGAGGCGAGCGGCGACCGGATCCGGATCGATGCGGAGGCGGCGGAGCTGGGTGGGACCCGGCTCCCGTGCCGCGGTGAGGTCCCGGCAAGGCTGGAGGACGGGGCCGCGGGGACCGCCGGGACGTCGGCGTCCGTCGCGGACGGCGTCGAAGATGGCGCCTTCCCGCGGGCTGTGCGGGCGACCGGCCGGTGGTGGCGCCCGCCGGGTCGACCGGGTGTGGTACCTATCGGGCTGTTCCTGGTGGAAGGGCTGGAGGAGTGGGAGCGTCAGGACGGCCGTCCGCATCGCGCACCTGCCGGGTGGACGGCCGGGCTTCTGGCGGGGCTCCGTGACGGGGCCCGGCAGCGGGTCGACCGCCTGTTCGGCGAAGGCGCGCCGCTGGCGGCATCGCTGCTGCTGGCCCAGCGGGATGGTCTGGACCGGGAGGTCCGCGACCGCTTTGCCCGGGCCGGGTTGAGCCACCTGCTGGCCATCTCGGGGCTGCACGTGGCGCTGGTGGCCGGGCTGCTGCTGCTCCTGGCCGGGGTGGCCCGGCTGGGGAAGGGGCCCGGGGCCGCGGTAGCGGCGGTCGGGACCGTGGCCTACGTGCTCTTTCTGGGCGCGCCCCACTCCGCCAGCCGGGCGGCGCTCCAGATCGTCCTGGTGCTGGCGGCCCGATGGGCGCAGCGGCCCGCCCGGACGGAGGCGCTCATTGCCACGGCGGCGCTCCTCCTCCTGGCCCGGGACCCTGCGGCGCTCTTCAGCCCCGGGTTCCAGCTGTCGTTCGCCGGGGTGGCCGGCATCCTGGCGCTCCGGCGGCCTCTTCTGGAACGGCTGGGACCGCTGGCGGGGCTGGGGATGGGGCGGGTGAAGGGGAGGTGGCTGGCGGACGGTCTGGCCACGAGCATCGCCGCCACGGTGGCCACCGCGCCGGTAGTGGCG
>CAZSBL010000019.1:0-36073 GCA_964605205.1 uncultured Gemmatimonadaceae bacterium | reverse complement strand
GAGGCGTTCCTGCCGGGCTCGCAGATCGCGCTGAGGCGGGTGCCGAACGTCGAGGAGCTGATCGGGAAGCGCTACAGCTTCAAGATCATCAAGCTGAACAAGCGGCGCCGCAACATCGTGGTGAGCCGCCGGGTGATCCTGGAAGAGGAGCGGGAGAAGAAGAAGGAGTACCTGGTCAAGGAGCTCATGGTCGGTCAGGTCCGGGAGGGCGTGATCAAGAACGTGACCGACTTCGGCGCGTTCATCGACCTGGGCGGGCTCGACGGACTGCTCCACATCACCGACATGAGCTGGGGCCGTGTGGGCCACCCGTCGGAGATCGTGGACATCGGGGACAGCATCGACGTGAAGGTCCTGGACATCGACTGGGACCGGGAGCGGATCTCGCTGGGCTACAAGCAGCTCCTGCCGTACCCGTGGAAGGACGTGGCCGACAAGTACCCCGTGGGCTCGCGCGTCATCGGGCGCGTGGTCTCCATCACCAACTACGGCGCGTTCGTCGAGCTGGAGAAGGGTGTCGAGGGGCTGGTCCACGTCAGCGAGATGAGCTGGACGCGGAACATCAAGCACCCGAGCCAGATCGTCAGCATCGGCGACGATATCGAGGCCGTGGTCCTCAAGGTCGACCGCGAGGAAGAGAAGATCTCCCTCGGGATGAAGCAGATCGAAGAGGACCCGTGGCTCGCGCTGCCGGTGAAGTACCCCACCGGGACGAAAGTCAAGGGCATCGTCCGGAACCTGACATCGTTCGGCGCGTTCGTGGAGATCGAGCCGGGGATCGACGGGCTGATCCATATCAGCGACATGAGTTGGACCAAGCGGATCCAGCACCCGTCCGAAGTGCTGCGTAAGGGCGAGGAAGTGGAGGTCATGGTCCTCGGCGTGGACGCCGAAAACAAGCGGATCTCCCTGGGCCTCAAGCAGATGCAGGACGACCCGTGGTACGGGCTCGTCGAGCAGTACTCGCCCGGCGTCGAGACCGAAGGCACCGTGGCCCGCGTGCTCGATGACGGCGTGGTCATGGACCTCGGCGATGACGTGGAGGGCTTCGTTCCCTTCAGCCAGTTCCCGGACGAGGTGGCCGAGCCGGCCGAGGCGTTGACCGAGGGCCAGAAGGTCGAGCTCCGCGTGCTCGAGTCGGACGCCGTGAACCGCCGGATCGTCCTGGCCATCACGGAGATCCACGAGCCCGAGGGCGGCGTGGAGGCGCCGGAGGACGAAGAGGCCGCCGAAGAGGTCGAGGAGGCCGAGGCCAGCGCGGAGGCCGAGACGGAGGAGGCCGAAGCCGAAGAAGAGGTCGAGGCGGAGGGCGAAGAAGAGGCCGAGCCTGAAGCCGAAGCCGAAGAAGAGGTCGAGGCCGAAGCCGAAGAGGAGGAAGAGGTCGAGGCGGAGGCCGAGGAAGAGGCCGAGCCTGAAGCTGAAGCCGAGGAAGAGGTGGAGGCTGAAGCCGAAGAGGAGGTCGAGGCGGAGGTCGAAGAAGAGGCCGAGCCTGAAGCTGAAGCCGAGGAAGCGGTCGAGGCGGAGGCGGAGGCCGAGCCCGAAGCCGAGGATGAGGAGTCCGACGACGACGAGGAAGAGGACGAGGAAGAGAAGGACGCGTAGTCGTCGGGCACGGGCCGGATGACGCGAGGGACGGACGCAGGCGTCGAACGCGCAGGCCGATCCGGGGAGGGGGCCGCTCAGCGGTGCCCCTCCTTTTTTCGTACTGTAGGGTGCGGTAGTTTTCCGGCCGCGCAACGGACTGGAGCGAGGGAACGAGTGGACCGAGTGAGGGAGAAGAGCGTGCTGGCTCCGGGCTTGGCACTTCTGATGTTCGGGCTGGCGTGCACCGTGGGCGAGGCGCCGCCGGAGCGTCCGAGGCCGGGGGCGGAGCCGCCGGTGGGGGAGGCACCGGTGGAGGAGCCGGACACCACGGTGGCCCCGGCGCCCGTGGCCGGGGCGGACACGATGGCGGAGCCGGCGGAGGACCCGGGTGAGGCGTACCGGGCCACCGATCTGCTGATCCATGCGCAGCTGGCGTACGAGGCGGTGCGGCTCGAGGAGTCGCTCTCCATGGCCGAGCGGGTGCTGGCCGACTACCCGGCGAGCATGGCGGTGGAGCCGGCGCGCTGGGTCGGTGCCCGGGCTGCGTTCGCCCTCGGTCGCTACGAGCAGGCGGCGGAGATGGCGGAGCGGTACGCCAGCGGGCAGCCGTCGGGCTGGAGGCTGGCGGAGCGGGCCCGGGATCTGGTCCGGCTGGCGGAGGACGCGCTGGCCTCTCCGGCGTCGTCGGCGCCGGTGGTCGGGGTGATCCTGCCCCGGAGCGGTCCCCGGGTGCTGGTGCGCTACGCGGACTGGGTGCTGGAGGGGATCGAACTGGCGGTGGCGGAGGCGGAGCGCCGGCAGGGGCGGCCCATCAAGCTGGTGGTGGCGGACGATTCCGGCGGGACGGGCACCCGCGAGGCGGTGCGGGAGCTGGAGCGGCAGGACGCGCTGGCCATCGTGGGCCCGCTGCTGCCGCAGCAGCTGGCGGTGGCGGCCGAGGCGCGGCGCAATCCTCGCCGGGTGATCGTGAGCCCCACGGCGCCCCCCTCGGCAATGTGGCCGGAGACGTACTCGGTGCGGACCGGGGACACCCGGGGCGCGCAGCAGCTGGGCCGCTACGCGGCGGATGTGGGCTTCCGTCAGGCGACGGTGCTCTTTGCCCGGAACCCGGAGTACGAACGGAGAGCACAGGCGTTCGCGGTAGAGTACCAGACGCTGGGAGGCGACGTGAAGGCCATGGTCCCCTACGACTCGGGGACCACCACGTTCGGCCCCCACATGAAGCGGATCCTGGAGGCGGTGGAGCCCGAGGACACGGTGGTCACGGGTCCGCTGGTGGACAGCCTGATCGCCCTGGGGCTGCTCCCGAACCGCGTGGTGGCTGACACCATGTCGCGGGACACGCTGCTCATGCTGGTGGACCTGGTGCGTCCTGACAGCGTACGGGAGCGGGTGTGGACGCCGGTGGACAGTCTGATGCCGCCGCCGTACGACACCGCGGACCCGTGGCTGGGACTGCCGCCCCAGCAGCCGTTCGCGCTCTTCGTCTCGGGCCCGCAGCAGGACGTGCCGAAGATCGCGCCGCAGGTGGCGTTCTACGGCCTGGACTCGGCGGGCGTGCAGGTCTTCGGCGATGAGGGCTGGGCGGACGCGACTACGCGCCGGGTGGTGCCGCGGCGGGATCTGGAGGGCGTGATCGCTGCCTCACCCTTCCCTCCGGGTCGGGGCGAAGGGGTGGCGGACTCGGCGTTCGTGGCGGCGTACGAGGCCCGCTACCGGCGGTCGCTGGACAACGCGCTGCCGGCGCTGGGCTACGATGCGGCGAACCTGGTACTGCAGGCGCTGCCGAACCGGTGGCTGGAGCCGGAGGCAGTGGCGCAGCGGTTCAGCTTTCTGGCGGGGATCCGGGGCGCGACGGGGGTGTTCTCGGTGCGGGCGGGACGGGTGGTCCGGACCCCGCACCTTGTGATCGTCCGCGCCGGCGCGCTGGAGTCCGCGCCGTACCCGTGGGAGTACGAGATGCCGGAGCCGCGGCCGCCCACGCCGCCGGACACGACGGAAGCAGAGGAAGAGGGAGGGTCGGGTCGATGAGCATGAGCGAAAAGCTGAAGCGTTTGGAGGAGCTCCGTCGCGAGTCGGTGCTGGGCGGTGGCCAGAAGCGGCTGGAAGCCCAGCACGAGCGCGGGAAGCTGTCGGCGCGGGAGCGTCTGGAGCTGCTGCTGGACGAGGGCAGCTTCGTGGAGCTGGATCGGTTCGTGACGCACCGGACCACGGGTTTCGGGCTCGAGGAGAAGCGGTTCCTCGGCGACGGTGTAGTCACCGGCTACGGCACGGTGAAGGGGCGGCTGGTCTACATCTTCAGCCAGGATTTCACCGTGTTCGGCGGCTCGCTCAGCGAGGCGCACGCCGAGAAGATCGTGAAGCTCCAGGAGTTGGCCATGACCAACGGCGCGCCGCTGATCGGGCTGAATGACAGCGGCGGGGCCCGGATCCAGGAGGGTGTGGTGAGCCTGGGCGGCTACGCGGACATCTTCCTGCGCAACACGCTGGCGTCGGGGGTGGTGCCCCAGATCAGCGCCATCCTGGGGCCGTGCGCGGGTGGGGCGGTCTACTCGCCGGCCATCACCGACTTCGTGTACATGGTCCGGGGGATCAGCTATATGTTCGTGACCGGGCCGAACGTGGTGAAGACGGTGACGCACGAGGACATCGACATGGAGGGGCTCGGCGGCGCCGACGTCCACGCGTCCACGTCGGGCGTGGCGCACTTCGCCCACGACTCGGAGATGGAGGCGCTGGAGTCGATCCGGGCGCTGTTCGACTTCATCCCGCAGAACAACAAGGAGGACCCGCCGTTCCGGGAGAGCGACGACCCGTTCGACCGGCAGGACGAGGCGCTCCTGGACATCGTGCCCGACGAGCCGTCGAAGCCGTACGACATCTGCGAGGTCATCACCCGGGCGGTGGACGACGGCGAGTTCTACGAGGTCCACGCCGACTACGCCCGGAACATCGTGGTGGGGTTCGCCCACCTGGGCGGCCGGTCGGTGGGGATCATCGCGAACCAGCCGGCGGTACTGGCCGGGGTGCTGGATATCGACAGCTCCGATAAGGGTGGCCGCTTCGTCCGGTTCTGCGACGCGTTCAACATCCCGCTGGTGGTGCTCGAGGACGTGCCGGGCTTCCTGCCGGGGGTGGCCCAGGAGCACGGCGGGATCATCCGGCACGGCGCGAAGCTGCTGTACGCGTTCAGCGAGGCCACGGTTCCCAAGGTCACGCTCATCACCCGGAAAGCGTACGGCGGCGCCTATGACGTGATGAACAGCAAGCACATCCGGGGTGACATCAACCTGGCCTGGCCCACGGCGGAGATCGCCGTGATGGGGCCGAAAGGTGCTGTGGAGATCCTCTTCCGCAAGCAGATCGCCGAGGCCGAGGACCCGGAGGCGATGACGGCGGAGAAGGAGGCCGAATACCGAGAGCGGTTCGCGCACCCCTACATCGCTGCGGCCCGGGGGTACGTGGATGATGTGATCGACCCCCGGGAGACGCGTCCTCGCCTCATCAGCGCGCTGGACATGCTGAAGAACAAGCGCGACGAGAATCCGTGGAAGAAGCACGGGAACATCCCGCTGTGAGCGGCCTGAAGAAGGTTCTGGTCGCCAATCGGGGTGAGATCGCCGTGCGGGTCATCCGGGCGTGCCGCGAACTCGGGATCGAGACGGTGGCCGTGTACTCGGAGGCGGATCGCCGCGCGCCCCACGTCTTCGCGGCGGATGAGGCGGTGCTGATCGGACCGCCCCCGGCGGCGGAGAGCTACCTCCGGATCGACACGCTGGTGGAGGTGGCGGGCGAGCGCGGATGCGACGCGGTCCATCCCGGGTACGGGTTCCTGGCGGAGCGGGCGCCGTTCGCCCGGGCGGTGGAGGAGGCGGGGCTCATCTTCGTGGGCCCACCGGCCGACGCCATCGAGGCCATGGGTGACAAGACCCGGGCCCGTACGGCCATGATGGAGGCGGGCGTGCCGGTGGTGCCGGGCACGGCCCATGCCCTGGCCGACGCCGACGAGGCGGTCCGGGTGGCCGGGGAGGTGGGCTACCCGGTGATGCTGAAGGCCGCCGCTGGGGGCGGCGGGAAGGGGATGCGGGTGGTCCACGAGTCGTCGGAGCTGGTGGCGGCGTACGAAGCGGCATCGCGGGAGGCGCAGGCGTCGTTCGGGGATGGCAGCGTGTACGTGGAGCGCTTCCTCGAGGGACCCCGGCACATCGAGATCCAGGTGCTGGCCGACCATCACGGTACGGTCATCCACCTGGGCGAGCGGGAATGCTCGATCCAGAGACGCCACCAGAAGATGATCGAGGAAGCGCCTTCGGCGGTGATCACGCCGGATCTGCGCCGGGAGATGGGGGAGGCGGCCGTGGCCGCGGCCGAGGCCGTGGGATACCGGAACGCCGGTACGGTGGAGTTCCTCTACCAGGACGGCGCGTTCTACTTCCTGGAGATGAACACCCGGATCCAGGTGGAGCACCCGGTCACCGAGCTGGTCACGGGGGTGGACCTGGTACAGTGGCAGCTGCGGGTTGCGGCGGGGGAGCGGCTCACGGTGGAACAGGACGCCATCGACTGGACGGGCCACGCCATCGAGTGTCGGATCACCAGTGAGGATCCGGCCCACGGGTTCCTGCCGTCGAGCGGCCGGATCGAGTTGCTGACCGTGCCGGGCGGCCCGGGTGTGCGGTGGGACGGCGGGATGCAGGAGGGCGACGAGGTGTCCCTCTTCTACGACCCGATGCTGGCCAAGCTGGTGGTCCACGGCCCGACGCGGGAAGCGGCCATCGACCGCATGCTCCGAGCCCTGGGAGAGCTCCAGATCGTGGGCGTCGAGACCAGCGTCCCGTTCCACAGGCGGGTTCTCCGGGAACGGGATTTCCGGGCCGGAGACATCGACATCAAATACCTGGACAACCACCCGGAGCTGCTGGCGCTGGAGCCGGAGGAGGAGGCGCTCCGGTCCGCGGCGCTGGCGGCGGCGCTGCTGGCGGAGGAGCAGCGGGAACGGCGGGCGATCCGTCGCATCGACGGCCAGGAGGGGCGAATCTCCCGGTGGCGCGACATGGGGTGGCGACGGTAAGGGCGAGAGCTCCCCTTTCGTCGTCTTGCCTCAGGAGGATATCGTTTCTAACATGCGTAGCCGCGCTCTCCAAGATCGCCGCCCTGCGGACGGGGCCGTGCGGTTTGCCGATCATCACGCCTGACCGGGGCCCATTTTTCCCGTTGGCGAAGAGTCACACGTGGCCAAGAGTCTACAAAAGAAACACTGGCTTGTTCACGTCCTGAGACGGGCGGGGATCGATGGCGCCGAAGATCTGGCCATCGACCCCGGGATGCCGTCCGCGGAGGCGTGGATGACCGCCTGCGAGTCCACGGGCCTGTCCCAGGACCAGCTCGCCGGCCACGTGGGGGACTATTTCCGCCTGAAGGTGGCCAACCTCGATACGGCCGAGTCGACGGCCATCAAGCTCGTCCCCGAGAAGATCGCCCGGCAGTACTCGATCTTCCCGCTGAAGGAAGATGACCGGCACCTGACCGTGGCGACGAGCGACCCCACCAACTTCGCGGCGGAGCAGGCGCTGGGCTTCATCTCCGGGCGGAAGGCGGTGTTCGAGGTGGCGCCGCCCCCGTTCATCCTGGACGCGATCAACGCCAACTACAGCCCCGATGGCGTGATCGAGAACCTGCTCAGCCGGGTGGACGAGGCCATCGCCGACTCGGTCTCCGTGGTGGAAAGCAGCAGGCATGACGCGGACGAGGTCACCGAGGCGGATGCCGAAGCGGCGCCCGTGATCAAGCTGACCAACCTGATCCTCCGCGACGCCGCCATGAACGGCGCCAGCGACGTGCACATCGAGCCGGGCGCCAACGGCGGCACGGTCCGGTTCCGGATCGATGGCGTGCTCCGCAACTACATGCAGCTCCCGCTTCCGGCGCTGATCCGGGTGGTCTCCCGGATCAAGGTCATGGGCCAGCTCGATATCGCGGACAAGTGGCGGCCCCAGGACGGCCGGGCACGGGTGGTGGTGGAAGGCCGGCCGTACGACATCCGGATCTCCACCGTGCCGACCCGCGAGGCCGAGAAGGTGGTGCTCCGGATCCTGAAGGGCGGGCAGGCATCGAAGCTTAGCGAGATCGGGCTCCCGCCGTGGGAGCTGGGCCGCCTGCGCCAGCTGCTGTCGAACCGGGACGGAATCGTCCTCGTCACGGGCCCCACGGGCTCCGGGAAGACGACCACGCTCTACGCCGGGATCCGGGAGCTGGCCACCGGCGAGGTCAATATCATGACCGTCGAGGACCCGGTGGAGTACGAGCTGCCGGGGATCACCCAGATCCAGGTGCAGACGAAGCGGGGCGTGACCTTCGCCAGCGCGCTGCGGGCCATCCTGCGGCAGGATCCGGACGTGATCCTGGTGGGCGAGATCCGGGACATGGAGACGGCCGAGGTGGCCGTCCAGGCCGCCATGACCGGCCACCTGGTCCTGGCCACTCTGCACACCAATGACGCCGTCAGCGTCGTGGCCCGGCTCCTGGATATCGGCCTGGACCGGCCCAGCATCGCCGCTACCCTCCGGGGCGCCCTGGCCCAGCGCCTGGTGCGCAAGGTCTGCGACGAGTGCGGCGAGCCGATCCGTGGCGAGATGACCGATGAGGAGATCCGGCTCGCCAAGCTGTACAATATCCGCCCGCCGATCCGGAGCGTGGGCTGCCGCCGGTGCGCCGAGACGGGCTACCGGGGCCGGCTGCCGGTCCAGGAGGTCTTCCTCCTGAACAACACCATCGCCGACATGATCACGGCCGGTGCCACCTACACGGAGCTCTACAACGCCGCCGTCTCGTCCGGGATGCGGCCACTCCAGCAGGTGGGGATCGAGCGGGTCCGGAGCGGGGAGACCACGCTGGAGGAGTTGGAGCGGGTGCTCGGGCTCGAGGCAGAAGACGAGCCGGCCGAGCAGGCGGCGAAGCGGGAGCTCGAGGCGGCGGAGGCCGAGGCCGCCGAGGCCGCCGAGGCGGTAGCGGAGCCGGAGCCGGAGATCCAGCCGACCGCCATCGAAGAGGCGGAGCCGGCGGCCGCTGAGCCGGCGGCCGCTGAGCCGGCCGAACCGGTCGCCGAGACCCGGGAAGAGCCCATGGAAGGGGAGGCGGCGGAGGAAGAACCCGCGGAGGCCGCCGAGGCCGAAGAGGTCGTGGAGCCCGATGTCGGCGAAGAAGAAGCCGCACCGCTCAGCGGCGTGGGGCAGGACCTGGAGCCGGTGGAGGCGCTGGCGCTGGACGAGGACGTGGATGACGAGAGCGCGGAGGACCTGATCGCGGCGGCGGCCAGCCTGGAGATCTCCCCGGCGGACGAGGAGCTCGAGCTGGAGGCGGAATCGTTCGACGACGCGATCGTGCTCGACGAGGAGCCGCTGGAGCTCGGCGCGCCGCCCGACGACCAGCCGATCCTGATCGTGGATGACGATCCGGAGGACCGGCTCCTGGTACGGACCATCCTGAACAAGCATGGCTTCGAGGTGGAGGAGGCCCGGGACGGCGACGAGGCGCTGGAGACCATCGGGACCGGGGACCGGCACGCCCTGGTGGTCCTGGACCTGGAGATGCCCACGGTGGGCGGGCGCGAGGTGCTCTCGCAGCTCCGATCGTCGGGCTCCACCATGGCCCTGCCCGTGATCGTGCTGACAGGATCGCCGGACCCGGAGGACGAGTACCGCCTGATGGAGGGCGGGGCCGACGACTACCTGCGCAAGCCGCTGGATCCGCCGCGGTTCATCGCCCGGATCAAGGCGGCCCTGCGCCGTGCAAGGATGACCTGACGTGAGCGGACGGAAAATACTCGACGGGGGCGCCATCTCGCGTCTCGACCGGATCGGCGGCAGCGAGTTCGTGGTGGAGATGATCGAGCTGTTCCTCGAGAACGCGCCCCAGCGGCTCGCGACGGCCCGGGAAGCGTTCGAGACCGGGGACACCCCGACCCTCCACCGTGCCGTCCACTCGCTTAAGTCCACGGCGGCGAACCTGGGTGCGCGGGGGCTGCAGGCTGCGGCCGAGGCGGCGGAGGCCCGGGCCCACGACGAGGACCTGGACGCGATGCCGCCCCTGCTGGACGATCTGGACCGGGAGTACGCAGAAGCGCGCGCGGAGCTGGAAGCGGAGCGGGACCGGCGCAAGGGCGCCTGACCAACCGAGGAGAGACAGTGAACCAGAACGAACCGAATCCCCCCAGGCGGCTTCGCCTCTTCCTGCGCGACCACCGCGTCCTGGACGCGAACGCGCGGGTTCCCCGCGGCCAGTACCTCTCCACCTACCTGGCGAGTCGCACGCGCTACGTAAACCTCACGGGCGTGGACTGGTTGGGGACCGGGGAGAAGGTCGACCACATGGCGCTCAAGGTCGACAAGGTTCTCTGGGCCGCATCCCAGGACGGCGAGCTTGGCCTCACCAACGCCCGCAGCTCGGGGTCGTCGCGGCGCGTGGAGTTGGAGCTGGAGGGCGGCTACCTCCTGTCGGCCGGCCTGCTCCTGGTGGCCAACCAGCGCCTGACCGACTACCTGCAGTCGGCGCCCCCGTTCGTGCCCCTCCAGGATGCACAGCTGCGGCCCCGTGCCAAGACGCTGGGCGATGTGGTGGTGAACCAGGACGCCATCCAGGTGGTGCGGGAGGTGGGGGCCGAGGAGGCGGATGCGGTCGGCACGCTGGCGGAGGAGCCGGTCGAGGCGGTCGAGCCGGTCGACGAGGGGCCCGGAGCAGCGGAGGGCACGTCCGCCACGTAGCCTCGCCGAACGCCGTTCGAACCCCCGTGGCACCCGAGCCCGTTCGTCCTTTCAACCATCCGACGGACGGGCTACCTTTGCGCCCGCCATGCACGTAACGGAGATCACGGACATCACGGGCGAGGGAGCGGGGGTCGGCCGGCTGGACGACGGCCGGGTCACCTTCGTGCATCGGACGGCGGTGGGGGACCGGGTCGAGGTGCGGCTGACCACGGAGAAGTCGAGCTGGACCCGCGCTGAGCTCGTGCGGATCCTGGAGCCGGGCCCCGGGCGGCGGGAGGCTCCGTGCCCTCACTACCACCGGTGCGGCGGCTGTACCGTGGAGCACCTGGAGTACGACGCGCAGCGAACCGCGAAGGCCGGCGTGGTGACCGACGCGCTGCAGCGGATCGGGAAGCTCGATCGGTCGGTGGACGTGGTGGAGCCGTCGCCCCGGGAGTTCGGCTACCGGAACCGGGTGACCTTCACGCTGCGGCGAAGCGGGGGTGTGGTGGCCGGGTTCCACGCGCTGGAGGCGCCGGAAACGCTGTTGGACATCACCGCGTGCATGCTGCCGGAGCCTGCGATTCGGGATGCCTGGAGCGCGCTCCGGGGTGCCTGGGGTCCGGAGGCCCGGCGACTGCCATCGGGCGAGGAGCTGCGGCTCACCCTCCGGGCCACTCGGGAGGGGACCGTGGCGCTGTTGGTGGATGGGGGCTACGCTCCCGGCCGGCCGCGCGAGCTCGTGGACCTGGTGGGGCTCGCTTCGGTGTGGCACCGCGCCGAGCCGGAGCCGGCGTACAAGCTGCTGGCCGGCAAGGCGGAGCTGGTGGAACAGTGGGGGGAACAGACGCTCCGGCTGCGGGGGGACGTGTTCACGCAGGTGAACCGTGAAGCGGCCGTGGAGCTGGAGACGCACGTGGTAGAGCGTGTGCGGGCGTGTGCCCCGGAGCGAGTGGTGGACGCATACAGCGGCGTCGGCATTTACGGTCGGCTGCTGGCGGCGGACGGGGTGGATGTGGTAGCCATCGAGGCACACCCTCTGGCGGCGGCGGAAGCGCGCCGGGCGCTGCCGGAGAGCCGGGTGCTGGAGGGGGCCGTCGAGGCCCGGCTGGAGGAAGCGCTGCCCGCGGACGTGGCGATCCTGAATCCGCCGCGGGCGGGGCTCGACGCCGCCGTGACGGACGTTCTCGTGGCGGCCGGGCCGGACCGGGTGGTGTACGTGAGCTGTGATCCGGCCACGCTGGCCCGGGATATGAAGCGAATGAAGGCGGCCTACGAACCGGCGGGGATCCGGTGTTTCGACCTGTTCCCGCAGACGGCCCATGTGGAGACGGTTGTGGAGCTGGAGCGATGCGCTACTACGTGACGCTGGAGGACAGGACATTCGAGGTGGACCTCACCGGTGAGGTGCCCCGGGTGGACGGAGAGGAGGTCGGGGCGGAGCTGCGGCAGGTGCCGGGAACGCCGACCCGGCTGCTGCTGGTGGACGGGCGCAGCCATACGCTGGTGGCCCGGCGAGGTGAGGCCGATTGCTGGGACCTCTACCTGGACGGGGAGCGGTTCGAGGCCGATGTGGTGGACGAGAGGGCCCGGGCGATCCGGGAGATGACGGGTCAGGCCGCGGGTGACCAGGGTCCGAGCCCGATCCGGGCGCCCATGCCCGGGCTGGTGGTGAGTCTGGCCGTCGAAGAGGGAGACCGGGTGGAGGCGGGGCAGAGCGTGGCGATCGTGGAGGCCATGAAGATGGAGAATGACCTGAAGGCCGAGTCCGACGGCGTGGTGGCCAGGGTCCGGGTCGCCGCCGGTGAGCCGGTGGAGAAGGGCGCGGTTCTGGTGGAGTTCGAGGTCGAGGAGGACGGGGATGAGTAAGGAGCGCAAGGAGGCGTTCACCACCACCAGCGGGATCGAGATCCAGCGGGTCTACGACGAGGGCGACGCCCCCTCTCCCGCGCTGGGGGAGCCCGGCGCGTTTCCCTACGCTCGTGGCGTCTACCCGAACATGTATCGGGGCCGGCTCTGGACCATGCGCCAGTACGCCGGGTTCGGCACGGCCCGGGAGACCAACGAGCGCTACCGCTACCTGCTGGCCGCGGGGCAGACGGGGCTGAGCGTGGCGTTCGACCTGCCCACGCAGATGGGCTACGACTCCGGCGCGGCGATGGCGGCGGGCGAGGTGGGCCGGGTGGGTGTGGCCATCGACACGCTCGAGGACATGCGCACCCTATTCGACGGGATCCCGCTGGAGAAGGTCTCGGTCTCCATGACCATCAACGCCACCGCCGCGATCCTGCTGGGATTGTACGTGGCCCTCGCCGACGAGCGGGGCGTGCCCCGGGAGCGGCTGGCCGGCACGATCCAGAACGACATCCTGAAGGAGTACATCGCCCGGGGCACCTACATCTACCCCGTGGAGCCGAGCCTCCGGCTCATCACCGACACCTTCGAGTTCTGCGCCGCCGAGGTGCCCCGATGGAACACCATCTCCATCAGCGGCTACCATATCCGGGAGGCGGGTGCCACGGCGGCGCAGGAGGTGGCGTTCACCTTTGCCAACGCGCTGGAGTACGTGGACCGGGCGGTGGAGGCCGGGTTGGACATCGACGAGTTCGCGCCCCGGCTGTCGTTCTTCTTCGCCGCCCACAATGACCTCTTCGAGGAGGCGGCGAAGTTCCGGGCGGCCCGTCGGCTCTGGGCCGGGCTGATGCGCGAGCGCTACGGCGCCGATGACACATCGGCGCGCCTCCGGTTCCACACGCAGACCGGGGGCGTGACGCTCACGGCCCAGCAGCCGCTCAACAACGTGGTGCGGGTGGCGGTACAGGCGCTGTCGGCGGTGCTGGGGGGGACCCAGTCCCTGCACACGAACGCGTACGACGAGGCGCTGGCACTGCCCACGGAAGACTCGGCGAAGCTGGCGCTGCGCACGCAGCAGATCCTGGCCCACGAGTCGGGCGCGGCGGATACGGTGGACCCGCTGGGCGGGAGCTACTACGTGGAGAGTCTGACCGACGCGCTGGAGGAGAAGGTGCGCGGATACCTGGCCGAGGTGGAGGAGCTGGGCGGCGCGGCGGCGGCGATCGCGTACTTCCAGGAGGAGATCCACCGGTCGGCGTACCAGCACCAGCAGGCGGTGGAGAGCGGGGAGCGTGTGATCGTGGGCGTGAACGAGTACCGGGAGGCGGAGGCGGGCACCCGGATCGAGCAGCCGGATTTCGGCACGCTGGAGGCCGAGCAGGTCGAGCGGCTGGAGGCGGTGAGGGCGGGTCGCGGCCAGGCGGCGGTGAGCCGGCACCTGGAGGCGGTTGCGGCGGCGGCCGAAGGGAACGACAATCTGCTGCCGCCGATGGTGGAGGCGGTGAAGGCCATGGCCACGCTGGGCGAGATCAGCGACGTGCTGCGCCGCGCATGGGGCGAGCACAGGAGCGCGTAACGGGAGAGACGGCAGTGCCCACGTACGAGTACCGGTGCCCGCACGGGCACGAGTTCGAGAAGTTCCAGCGGATGACGGACCCGCCGGAGGGCCAGTGCCCGGAGTGCGGCGAGGAGGCGGAACGCATCCTGTCCGGCGGTGCCGGGCTCCTCTTCAAGGGGGAAGGGTTCTACATCACCGACTACCGGAGTGACAGCTACCGGAAGGCGGCGCAGAAGGAGAAGAAGGGTGACACGGGCTCCGGCACGACCAGGGACGCCGGAGGCGCGAAGAAGGACGCGAAGAACGCAGGGAAGGGGAGCGGGCAGTGACCGCTGACGCCAAGCTCAAGGAAAAGCTGAAGGAGGCCGCGGCCGCCCTCGGCGTGGAAGACGTGGAGGTACAGCTGGAGCGGCCCCGGGACCCGGAGCACGGGGACTGGGCCACCAACCTGGCCATGGTGCTGGCCGGCCGGCTGGGGAAATCGCCCCGGGCGGTGGCCGATGAGCTCCTGGCGCGCCTGGACACCGACAGGGTCGGGATCCGGAGCACGGAAGTGGCCGGCCCCGGCTTCATCAATTTCCGGCTCTCGGAAGCCCAGCTGACGAACCTGCTGGAGCACACGCTCATCGAGGACCAGCGCTACGGCCGGACCGACGCGGCGGAGCCGCGGCGGACCATCATCGAGTTCGTGTCAGCGAATCCTACCGGACCGCTGCACGTGGCCCACGGGCGAGGCGCGGCGCTGGGCGACGCCATCGCCACGCTCCTGGCCTGGGCCGGCGATGCGCCGCACCGGGAGTTCTACGTGAACGACGCCGGCGTCCAGATCGACAAGCTGGCGGCGTCTGTGGAGGCCCGGTGGCGGCAGCTGCACGGGGAGGCCGCGGAGGTGCCGGAGGGTGGGTACCGGGGCGACTACATCCAGGAGCTGGCCCGGGAAGCGGACCAGGAGCTGGCGGCGGAGCTGGCCGAGGCCGACGCGGGCGACCGGCTCGAGCTGTTCCAGGAGTGGGCCGTCGCCCGACTCAAGGAGAGCCAGGAGGAGGACCTGAAGGAGTTCGGCATCGTCTTCGACGAATGGTACCCGGAGAGCCGGACGTACCGCACCCACCAGATCGAGCGAACGCTGCGGGACCTGGACGAGCGTGGGCTGACGTACGAGGCGGACGGCGCCCTCTGGCTGCGGACCTCGGAGTACGGCGACGACAAGGACCGGGTGCTCCGGAAGAGCGACGGGACCTTCACCTACTTCCTCCCGGACCTGGCGTACCACCGGGACAAGGCCCGGCGAGGCTTCGACCACGCCATCAACATCTGGGGCGCCGACCACCACGGCTACGTGCCGCGCATGCAGGCGGCGCTCTCGGCGCTGGGGCTCGAGGGATTCCTGGACGTGGAGGTGGTCCAGATGGTCCGGATCCTCCGGGGCGGCAAGGAGGTCAAGCTGAGCAAGCGGGCCGGCGAGTTCGTCACGCTGCGCGACCTGTTCGCCGAGACCGGGACCGACGTGGCCCGCTACTTCTTCCTGATGCGGAAGGCGGAGACCCAGATGGTCTTCGACCTCGACCTGGCGCTGGACCACTCGGAGAAGAACCCGGTCTACAAGATCCAGTACGCCCACGCCCGGATGATGAGCATCTTCCGGAAGGCGGGGGTGGACCCGGTCCCGAAGGCCGCCGAGTCGCTGGACCTGGGGCTCCTCGAGACCGCCGATGAGCAGGAGCTGATCAAGCAGATCGGTCGGTTCCCCGAGGTGCTGGCGGGGGCGGCGGCGGACCGTGCACCCCATGCGGTCTGCGAATACCTTGAGGGGACCGCCGGGATGGCCAACTCCTGGTACCACTCGGGTAACCCGAGCCGGAACCCGGAGCTGGCGGTGCTGGTGGATGATCCGGAGCTGCGAGCGGCGCGACTGGCGCTGGCCCGGGGGATCCGGATCGTGCTGCGAAACGGACTTACGGTGCTGGGGCTGAACGCGCCGGACCGGATGGAGAGAGAGGACGAGGCATGAGCGTACTCGTCGTGGGCAGCGTGGCCCTCGATCAGATCGAGACCCCCTTCGGCAAGGCCGAGCGTACACTGGGGGGAGCGGCCACCTACTTCTCCGCCGCCGCGTCGCTCTTCCAGCCCGTGCGCCTGGTGGCGGTGATCGGCGATGATTTCCCGGAGGCGGAGCTCGACTTCCTCCGGGAACGGGAGGTGGACTTCACCGGGCTCGAGCGGGCGGAAGGGGAGAGCTTCTTCTGGGCCGGGAAGTACGACTTCGACATGAACACCCGGGAGACGCTGGAGACCCGGCTGGGCGTGTTCGCCGATTTCCGGCCGAAGATCCCCGAGGCCTTCCGGTCCACCGATTGGGTCTTCCTGGCCAATATCGACCCGACCCTCCAGCTGGACGTCCTGGACCAGATCGACGATCCCACGTTCGTGGCGTGTGACACCATGAACTTCTGGATCGAGGGGAAACGGGACGCGCTCCTCGATCTCCTCGGGCGCGTGGACTGCCTGATGATCACCGACAGCGAGGCCCGCGAGCTCTCCGGTGATTACAACCTGACCCGGGCGGCCCGCTGGATCCGGGAGCGAGGCCCGGAGATCGTGGTGGTCAAGAAGGGCGAGCACGGCGCGCTCCTCTTCGCCGATAACCACACCTTCTTCGCCCCCGGCTACCCCCTCGAGGAGGTCTTCGACCCCACCGGCGCCGGAGACGCCTTCGCCGGCGGCTTCATGGGCTGGCTGGCGTACGTGGACTCCCGCGATGTGGAGGAGCTGCGCCGGGCCATGATCTACGGCTCCGCCACCGGCTCGCTGGTCTGCGAGGAGATGGGGCTGGGCCGGCTCCGGGATCTGGACGTGGCCGAAGTCCACGACCGGGTCCGCGAGTTCCGTCGCCTGACCGCGTTCGAGCACCCGGTGGCCGTCGATGGCTGAGGGCGAAGGGCTGAGCTACCGAGCCGCCGGGGTCGACCTCGAGGCGGCCCGCCGCGCCAAGTCGCGGATCGGCGACCTGGTGGCGTCGACGGAGACCGACGGCGTCCTCTCCAGGGTGGGCGCGTTCGGTGGGCTCTTCCGGGTGCCAGAAGGGCTGGATTCGCCCGTGCTCGTGGCCAGCGCCGACGGGGTGGGCACCAAGTTGAAGGTGGCCATGCGGGCCGGCCGCCACGACACCGTGGGGCACGACCTGGTGAACCACTGCGTGAACGACATCCTCGTGGAGGGTGCCCGGCCGCTCTTTTTCCTCGATTACATCGGGATGGGCACGATGGAGGAGGGCGTGGTGGGCGAGCTGGTGGAGGGGCTGGCCCGGGGATGCCGTGAAAACGAGTGCGCGCTCCTCGGGGGCGAGACCGCCGAGATGCCCGATTTCTACGAGCCCGGCGAGTATGACCTGGCCGGCTTCATCGTGGGCGTCGTGGAGGAAGGGAAACGGCCGGGCGTCGACCAGGTCCGCGCGGGTGACGTGCTGATCGGGATGGCTTCCGACGGGTTCCACACCAACGGCTACTCGCTCCTCCGAAAGCTGGTCTTCGAGCGCCTGGGGCTCGAGCTCGATGACCCGTTCCCGGGCGTCGACGCGCCGGTGGAAGACGTCCTGCTCCGGGTCCACCGGTCCTACGCGGCCACCGTCCTGCCGCTCCTGGGTGGCGGGGAGATTCGCGCGCTGGCCCACATCACGGGGGGCGGGATCCCGGGGAACCTGGACCGCTCGATCCCGGATGGGCTCCAGGCACGCGTGCGGAGCGAGAGCTGGCAGGTTCCGCCGGAATTCGTGGGCGTCATGGACGCCGGCGGTGTGGCCGAGGAGGAGATGTTCCGCACCTTCAACATGGGCATCGGCATGATCCTCATCGCGGCGCCCGAGGCCGCCGGGTCGCTGGCCGAGGCGCTGCAGGCGGCCGGGGAGCACGCGTGGGTGCTCGGCACCGTGGAGGAGCGACCGGATGGCGGAGCGGCCGTCGTACTCGAGTAGCCTCGCCGGCGCCCTGGCCCTGACGGCCGTCCTGGCCGGGGTCGGGGATGTCGTGGCCCAGTCCGAGGGGAACGCCCTGTGCGCCGGGGCGCCGTTCCCCGGGGAGTGCAGTGTGGCGGCGGCCGCGATCTCGCTCGTGCACCCGCGGGTCGGGCTCGCGCTCTGGGGCGGGAACCCGATCCCCGGGACCGCGGGGACGGCGGGGTTCCGGATCGGACGGACGCCCCGGATCAGCGCCGCGGGACGGGTGGCGCTGGTCCCCGCCGCGCTGCCGCCCCTCCTGGATCGGGGGGCGCCCCTCACCAGGACCGCCACGGTGACCGCCCTCTCGCTCCAGTCTTCGATGGCGCTGGTGCACGGCGCTTCGCCGCTGCCCACCGTGGGCGGCGTGTTCGCCATGGACATCATCGCCCGGATCACCGCTGCCCGGGTACCCCCGGGGAGGGGGTTCCAGCGCGGCGATGTCTGGGGGGTCTCCGGCGGGCTCCGGCTGGGACTCCTGCGGGAATCGTTCACGCTCCCCGGTGCGTCGCTGACCGCGCTCTACGGCCGGAGCACCACCGTGACCTTCGGCGACCCGTCGGGCGTGTCTACCGACGGCTACGTCCGGGGAGCGGTCTCGGGTCTGCGGGTCACGGGCGCCGTGAGCCGACGGCTCCTGGGGATGCGGCTGAGCGGTGGCGCGTCGTGGGATCGGTATACTACGGTGGCGCAGGCCGGGTACGTCGGTCTGCCGACCTCGGGGCCCGGGAGCGCGGTGGAGGGCGACATGGTGATGACCCGATGGTCCGGGTTCGGGAGCATGACCTGGACCCGGTTGATCTACCACACCACCCTCGAGATCGGGTGGCAGGCGCCGCCGGAGCTGCCCACGCTGCCCGCGCCCATCGAGGTCAAACCCATGACCTGGTGGGCGGGGCTGGCCTTCCGGGTGACGCCATGAGCGGGGGCGGGGAGGACCGGATGAATGCACCGGCCGGTCGCGCGTCGGAGCCGGATCGCCGTTTTATGGCCCGGGCGCTGGAGCTGGCGGGGGCCGGCTGGGGACGCGTACATCCGAACCCTCTGGTCGGCGCCGTGGTGGTGAAGGACGGCGAGGTGGTGGGCACGGGGGCGCACCGGGAGTACGGCGGGCCCCACGCCGAGATCGAGGCGCTGCGGGAGGCGGGGGAGCGGGCCCGGGGCGCCACCCTGTACGTCACACTGGAGCCGTGCGCCCACCACGGGAAGACGCCGCCGTGCACGGATGCCATCCTCGAGGCGGGGATCGGGCGGCTGGTGTACGCCGTGGGCGACCCGCACCCCGAGGCCGGTGGTGGGGGTGAGCGGCTGCGCTCGGCGGGGTTGGAGGTGGTGGTCGGGGTGGAGGCGGACCGGGCGCGTACCGAGAACGCGACGTTCCTCGTCCCGATCGAGGAGGGGCGCCCCTTCGTGGCGTTGAAGCTGGCCATCTCGCTGGACGCCCGGATCGCCGCCCGGGAGGGCGAGCGGACCCGGGTCACCGGCCCCGAGGCGGAGGCTGAGGTCCACCGGCTGCGCGGAGGCCACGACGCCATCCTGGTGGGCGGCCGCACGGCCCGGATCGACGATCCTTCGCTCACGGTGCGTCACGGGCCCGCACCCCGGGTACCGCCGGTGCGGGTGGTGGCGGACCCCGGGGCCCGGCTGCCGCCGGACGGCACCCTGGTCCGGACGGCCGGAGAGGTGCCCGTGGTCTCGCTGGTGGCCGGGGATGCGCCCGGGGAGCGGGTGGCGGCCCTGGAAGCGCGGGGCGTGGAAGTGGTCCGGGTACCCCGGGCGGAGCCGGGGCTGGATATGACGGCGGCGCTGGAGCGGCTCTGGGAGCGGGGGATCCGCACGGTGTTCTGCGAGGGTGGCGGGCGGCTGGGCGCGTCGCTCCTGGAAGACGGGCGCGTGGATCGTTTGTATATTTTCCAGGCCCCGGTGGTGTACGGGGTTGAGGGAGTCCCGGCGTTCCCGGGCCGGGCCAGGTTCCGGGGTCGGCGGGTGGAGCAGAGAACCGTGGGCGGAGACGCCCTGTTCATCATAGATCGGAGTGGCTGATGTTCAGCGGAATCGTGGAAGCGGTAGGACGGATCGAGCGGGTGGAGCCTGTCGACAACGGTCGACGGTTCCGGATCGCGGCCCCGTTCGCCGCGGAGCTGGAGGAAGGAGCATCCATCGCGGTCGAGGGCGTATGCCTGACGGCCACGGCGGTGGACGCGGAGGGATTCGAGACGGAAGCGATCGCCACCACGCTGTCGCGGACCACCCTCGGGCGGCTGGAGGAGGGGTCGGGTGTGAACCTGGAGCGGGCGCTCGCGCTGGGCGACCGGCTGGATGGCCACATGGTCCAGGGTCACGTCGACGCCGTGGGCGAGGTCACGGGTGTGACCCGGGAGGGCGAGCACGTGCTCCTCGACGTCCGGCTGCCGGCGGTGGTGGCGGATGTGACGGTCCTGCACGGCTCCATCGCCATGGCGGGCGTGAGCCTGACCGTGAACGCGTTCCCGGAGGAGGACGTGGCCCAGGTGGCGCTCATCCCGTACACCTGGGACCACACTACGCTGCGGGACCTTACGCCCGGCGACGGGGTTAACCTCGAGGGGGACATGATCGGGCGATTCGTCGTCGACTACATGGACAAGCGCGGCCGTGGGGAGGCCGAATGACCGAACCGGACACGACGTTCGACACCGTCGAGGAGGCCATCCGCGACATCCGCGACGGGAAGATGGTGATCGTGGCCGATGACGAGGACCGTGAGAACGAGGGTGACCTGGTGCTGGCGGCGGCGAAGGTCACGCCGGAGGCCATCAACTTCATGGCCAGCAGGGCCCGGGGTCTGATCTGCGCCACGCTCACACCTACCCGGGCCGATCAGCTGGGACTCCCGCTCATGGAGGAGCGGAACACGGACACGTTCCGGACGGCATTCACGGTGAGTGTGGACGCGCACCCCCGCTTCGGTGTCACAACGGGGATCAGCGCGGCCGACCGGGCCAAGACCATCGAGCTTCTGGTGGACCAGGAGACGCGCCCCAGCGACCTGCGCCGACCCGGCCACGTCTTCCCGCTCCGGGCCATCCCCGGCGGCGTCCTGCGGCGGGTCGGCCAGACGGAGGCGTCGGTGGACCTGGCGCGGCTGGCGGGGCTCCCGCCGGCGGGCGTGATCTGCGAGATCATGAATGAAGACGGCACCATGGCCCGCCGTCCGCAGCTCGAGGCGTTCGCGGAGGAGCACGACCTCAAGTTCATCACGGTGGCCCAGATCGTGGCCTACCGGCTCGCCAACGAGCGGCTGGTGCGGCGGGTGGCCGAGGCGTCTCTGCCCACCGAGCACGGTGACTTCCGGGTGGTGGCCTTCGAGAACCAGGTGGACGGCCTCGAGCACGTCGCGCTGATCAAGGGCGACATCGAAGGGGAGGAAGACGTACTGGTTCGGATGCACTCCGAGTGCCTTACGGGCGATGTCTTCCATTCGCTGCGCTGCGACTGCGGCGATCAGCTGGCGGCGGCCATGCGACGGATCGCCGAGGAAGGGGCCGGCGCCGTGGTCTACCTGCGCCAGGAAGGGCGCGGCATCGGGCTCGCCAACAAGATCCGGGCGTACAAGGTCCAGGACGAGACGGGCCGGGACACGGTGGAGGCCAACGTGGCGCTGGGCTTCAAGCCGGATCTGCGGGACTACGGGATCGGCGCCCAGATCCTCCTCGACCTCGGGCTGTCTTCGATCCGGATCCTGACCAACAACCCGCGGAAGATCGTGGGGCTGGAAGGGTACGGGCTCGAGGTCACCGGCAGGGAGCCGATCCATGTCGAGCCCACGGCCCACAACCGCGAGTACCTGGAGACGAAGCGGAGCAAGCTCGGCCATATCCTGCCGGAGCTGGTGGAGCCGGCCCTCGGCGACGGGAACTACACCCCGGCCCCACCCGACCCGCCGGAGGCCGAGGCGGCCGAGCTCGGCGCCGAGCGGGAGGCGTAGCGATGCGTGAGATCGAAGGGTCGGCCCGGGGCGAGGGCCGCCGGTTCCTGATCGTCGTGGCGCAGTTCAACGAGTTGATCACCGAGAAGCTCCTGGACGGCGCCCGCTCCGCCCTCGTTGAGCACGGTGTGGCGGACGACGACATCGTGGTGGCCCGTGTTCCGGGCGCGTTCGAGATCCCCGGCGCGGTGGGTGTGGCGGTGCGGCGGGGACGCTACGACGGGATCGTGACCCTCGGCTGCGTGATCCGCGGCGAGACGCCCCACTTCGACTACGTGGCCGGAGAGGCCGCCCGGGGCGTGCAGGCGCTGGCCGTGGCCCACGACGTGCCCATCGCCTTCGGCGTGCTGACTACCGATACCCGGGAGCAGGCGCTGGCCCGGGCCGGCGGCGAGAAGGGGAACAAGGGGTGGGAAGCGGCGCTGGCCGCCCTCGAGATGCGCGACGTCTACGCGTCGCTCCGAGACGGTGCGGGAGCGGAGTAAGGCGCGGGCCTGGGCCCTTCACGTGCTTTATGCGTGGGAGGCCCGGGACGGCGTCGACCTCGACGTGGTCCTGGACGAGTTCCTGACGCACCGCCTCGTGGCTCCCGCGAGGCGCCAATACCTGCGGCGGCTGGTGGCGGCCGTAGCCGAGCACGGCCGGCCCATCGATGCGGCGCTCCAGGACGCCATCAGCAACTGGCGGATCGAGCGGCTGGCAGTGATCGACCGCAACATCCTGCGCCTGGCCGGCGCCGAGATGCTGTACTTCGACGATATCCCCCCCCGGGTGTCGATTCGCGAAGCGCTGAAGCTGGCCGAGCGTTACGGCACCGACCAGAGCCCCCGGTTCGTGAACGGCGTTCTCGATGCACTGATGAAGCGGGTGGAGCGCGAATGAGGGTCCTGGTCCTGAACTGGCAGGACCGTCTGAATCCGCAGGCCGGAGGCGCCGAGACTCACCTCCACGAGATCTTCGGCCGCCTCGCCCGGCGCCACGATATCACGCTCGTCGTGTCCGGGTGGAAGGGGGCGCCGGAGCGGGAGACCGTGGACGGGCTGGAGGTGCACAGGACCGGCGGTCGCTATACATTCAATATGGCGGCTCCGCTGTACTACCGGAGACGTTTGCGGCATCGCGAGTTCGACGTTCTGGTGGAGGATCTGAACAAGGTTCCACTGCTGACCCCGCTGTGGGCGAGCCACCCGGTGACGCTCCTCGTGCACCATCTGTTCGGTGCCACGGCGTTCCAGGAGGCGTCGGTGCCCCTGGCGGCTGCCACCTGGCTCCTGGAGCGACCTCTGGGCACGGTGTACCGCACAACCCCGACAATGGCCGTCTCGAAGAGTACGGCCGCGGACCTCGGGGCGCGAGGACTGCCGGAAGAAGACATTGCGGTGATCCCCAACGGCGTGGAGCTCGGCCAGTGCGTGCCCGGCGAGGCCGGGGCCCGGTTCGAGACGCCCACCCTCCTCTATCTGGGCCGTCTCAAGCGCTACAAGCGAGTCGATCTTCCGATCCGGGCCGTGGCGGCTCTGCGCGGCGAGGGCGTGGTGGTCCGCATGGTGGTGGCCGGGACCGGTGACCACGCACCGGCGCTGCAGGCGCTGGTACGGCAGCTGGGCGTGGAAGACGCCGTCGAGTTCGCGGGGTTCGTGAGCGAGGCGGAGAAGATCCGCCTCTTCCAGCAGGCGTGGGTGCACGTATTGACCTCGCCGAAGGAGGGGTGGGGGATCACGAACCTGGAGGCGGCCGCGTGCGGGACGCCCACCGTGGCCAGCGACTCGCCGGGGCTCCGGGATTCCGTGGTGCACGGAGAGACCGGGTTCCTGGTACCCCACGACGATCTGGCCGCTCTGACGGCACGACTGCGCATCGTGATCGAGGATGAGACGCTCCGGGAGGAGCTGGGCCGAAGCGCCCGGCGTTTCGCGGAGCGATTCACCTGGGACCGCGCCGCGGAGGAGACGGAGACGTTCCTGCGACGGGCTTCGCGGCCCCAATAGCTGTTGTCTCAACATCGGGAGGATACATGGACGTTCGGATCACCACCCGGCACGTGAACATCGGGGACACCTTCGCGGAGTACGCCAACGAGCGGGCCGGCAAGCTCACGAAGTACGAGCCCCGGTTGATCTCCGTGGACCTGATCTTCGACAATGACCACGGAGAGTTCTCCACGGAGGTACGGGCGGAGGTCCCGGGCATCCCACCGCTGGTCGCCAAAGCGGAAAACGAGTCGAAGCGGAAGTCGTTGGACAGCGCGCTGGACAAAGTGGGGAGGCAGCTGAAGAAGGAGCGGTCGAAGCGGGTCGATCATCAGGCCCCGTCCGCGGGTTCCATCATCGAGGAGTAGCCGCCGCGTGGAGAAGCTCACCGTCGACACGCTGTACGCCGACAAACGGGAGTCGCTCGGGCTCGAGATCCTGACCCCGAACGTGCCGCTGAACCGGGTGGTGGAGGGGCCCACTCTCTCCAGCCCGGGGCTCATCCTGACCGGCTTCGACAAGCGGATGCCGTCGGGCCGGCTCCAGGTCCTGGGGGAAACCGAGCTCAGCTACCTCCGGTCGCTCGACGCGGAGGAGCTGGAGCGGGTGCTCGACCGTCTCTTCGCCATCCCCATGCCCGGCGTGGTGGTCACCAAGGGGTTGGAGGTCCCGGACCGCCTCCTGGAGCAGGCGGCGGTGGAGCAGATCCCGGTGATCCGGACCGCGCTGAAGACCGGTGACTTCTACCGCAGGCTCCAACCGTACCTCGAGGGCCGGTTCGCGCCCACCACCACCATGCACGGCTCCATGGCCGACGTGTACGGGGTGGGGCTGCTCTTCGTGGGCCGGAGCGGGATCGGGAAGAGCGAGTGCGTCCTGGACCTGGTCGAGCGGGGACACCGCCTCGTGGCCGATGACCTGGTCTACATCGCGAAACGGGGCAACGACGTGCTCATCGCCCGGGGGCACGAGCTCCAGCGTCACCACATGGAGATCCGGGGGATCGGGATCATCGATATCCCGGCGCTGTTCGGGATCCGCTCGATCCGGCAGCAGAAGCGGATCGAGGTGGTGGTGCAGCTGGTGGACTGGAACGACCGTGACACCTACGAGCGGACCGGGCTCGAGTCGGAGCAGGTCGACATCCTGGACGTGGATATCCCCCAGGTGACGATCCCGCTGAACCCCGGCAAGAACATCACGGTGATCGCCGAGGTCATCGCCATGAACCACCTGCTGAAGTATTCCGGGATCCATTCCGCAGAGCGCTTCAACGCCAGTCTCCAGGCGGCGATGCGGCCGGTCCGGGATTACCTGGAGGAGGACTATGAGTGATGGGAGGCCGGTGCGGGGCGTGGTCGTGGCCCATTCCGCCGTGGCCGAGGCGCTGGTGGAGGCGGTGCGGCGGATCGCCGGGACCGAAGATCAGGCGCTGCTCCCGCTGAGCAACGAAGGGCTGGCGCCGGAAGCCATCCGCGACCGGCTGGCGGCGCTGCTGCCGGAAGACGGCCCGGCCATCATTTTCTCCGACCTTCGGGAAGGGAGCTGCGGGATCGCCGCCCAGCGGCTCTGCGTGACCCGTCCCGATCACGTGGTCATCACCGGTGTGAACCTCCCGATGCTGCTGGACTTCGCCATGAAACGGCACCTGCCGCTGTACGACCTGGTGGAGCGCGTCGTGGACCGGGGACGGAACGCCGTGCAGGCGCTGCCGGAGCGGGAGTAGACCCCGGAGATGGTGGTGCTCTACCGGGTGGATGAGCGACTGATCCACGGCCAGGTGGTGGTGGGGTGGGGCGGCCGTCTCGACCCGGATCGGATCGTGGTGGTCGATGACCCGCTGGCCGGGTCGCCGTGGGAGCAGGAGCTCTACGCCGTGGGCGTGCCCGCCGACGTCACGGCCGAATTCGTGGAGGTCGAGGAGGCGGCGCAGAAGCTGCCCGAGTGGCAGAGCAGCGACGAGCGCGTGATCCTCCTGACCCGGGATGTCCGCTCCATGCGTCGCCTCGGGGAGGCGGCATCGCTGGCCGGCGAGCACGTGAATATCGGCGGCATCCACCACGCCCCCGGCCGGACCCCCGTGCTGCGCTACGTTTTCCTCGGAGACGCGGAGCGTCAGGAACTGCGGGCGCTGACGGAGCTGGGGGCTGATGTGGTGGCCCGGGATGTCCCGGGCGCCCGCGGTGTGGGCGTCGAAGAGCTGGTGCGGTTGCCATGACCACCTGGGTCACGGTAGGCCTCCTGGGCGGGCTCGTGGGGCTGGACACCACCTCGTTCCCACAGGCCATGATCTCCCGGCCGCTCATCGCCGGTACGCTGACCGGTGCGGTGTTCGGACGCCCGTTCGAGGGCGTGATGGTGGGGTTCGTACTGGAGGCGTTCTCGCTCCTGATCCTGCCGGCGGGCGCGGCTCGATACCCGGAGTCGGGGACCGCCGCGGTGGCGGCCACCAGCGCGTATATCGCCGTGGCCCCGGTCACGTTGAGCCCCGGGCTCCTGGCGCTCGTGGTGGCGTTCGGGCTGACCTGGGAATGGATGGCCGGCGGGACGGTGGTACTGCTGCGCCGGGGGAACGGGGAGATGCTGCTGGAGGAGGGTGGTGTGGCGGCCCGGGAGCTGGAGCGTCGGCACCTGACGGCCATGACGCTGGACTTCGTCCGGGGTGGTTTGGTCACGGCCACCGGTGGGCTGATCGCGACGGGACTGCTGCAGCTGCTGGCGCCCGCGTGGGCGCTGGGGGGGCGGGCGACACTGGCCGTGCTGGCGGCGCTGACCGCCGCGATGGTGGGCACGGCGGTGCCGCTCTTCGGCGGGATCCGGAGCCGGGGCTACGCCCTGGCGGCGGGGCTCGCTGTGGGCTTCCTGCTCGCGGTGGTGCTCCCGTGATCGGGTGGAAGACGAAGGTGGCGGTGCTGGTGCGGGCGCTGGCCGTCCAGGGGTCATGGAACTACGAGACGCTGACGGGTACGGGATTCGGGTTCGCCATCCTGCCCGCGCTGCGGGAGATCTACCGGGATCCGGGTGAGCTGGACGCGGCGGTCCGGCGGCACGAGGGGCCGTTCAACAGCCACCCGTACCTGGCGCCGCTGGCGCTGGGCGCGGTGATCCGGCTGGAAGCGGAAGGGGAGGACCCGGCGGTGATCGATCGCTTCAAGACCGCGCTCCGGGGCTCGCTGGGCACCCTCGGTGATCAGCTGGTGTGGGCGGGGGTGCGGCCGCTGTGCCTGCTCCTGGCCATGGGGCTGCTGCTGGTGGGCACGCCCTGGTGGGCCGCGGTCCTGGCGTTCCTCTGCGTGTACAACGCCGTGCACGCGGCCATGATGGTGTGGGGGCTGAACCTCGGGCTCGACGAAGGACTGCGGGTGGCCGGCCGGCTCCGGCACGCGGTGATGAGCCGGGTCCAGCCGCAGGTCATGGCGACGGGCGCCTTTGCGGCCGGCGTGGTGATCGCGCTGGTCCTGGCCCGCGGGATCCCGGGCGCCGGGGAGCCCGGCTGGGTATGGAGCGTTGTGGCGCTGGGCGGTGTGGTGGCCGGGGCGATCTGGGGGGTGAAGGCCCGGCGCGCCGGCGTGATCGGCGCCCTGATGCTTGCGGGGATCGGGTTACTGGCGGGAGCGTTGGGATGAGCGATCAGAGCTGTGAGCGGACGGTACGGATCGACAACAAGTACGGGCTCCACGCCCGGCCCGCGGCGGCGTTCGTGAAGACGGCCCACACGTTCGACGCGGACGTCTGGGTCCGGAAGGCGGATCTCGAGGTGAACGGGAAGAGCATCATGGGGATCATGATGCTGGCGGCGGAGCGCGGTACGGAGCTGGTGATCCGGGCGGCGGGAGATGACGCCGAGGAGGCCGTGGAGGCCCTCACGGCGCTGGTGGATGGACGCTTCGGAGAGGAATAGCGTGACGGAACGGCTGATCAGAGACGGGACACCGGCGTGCCCGGGGATCGTAATCGGGCCGGCGCATCGCGTGGTCTGGGACCGGCGCCGCGTCCCCCACGAGACCATCGCCCGCGACCAGGTGGAGGCGGAGATCGAGCGGTTCCGGACCGCCCGCGCGGCCACGCGGCGCCGGATTGAGGAGCTCAAGGCCGAGACCGCGGAGCGACTGGGGAGCGTGGAGGCCCAGATCTTCGATCCGCAGCTGATGATGGTCGATGACACCGAGCTCATCGACGATGTCGAGGCCTACATCGGCGAGAACCGGATCTCGGCCGCCCGGGCGCTGGAGCTGCGGATGCTCGAGTTCCAGGCCGCGTGGCGAGAGACCGGGCACCCCATGGTCATGGACCGGCTGAACGACCTGGTGGACGTGGAGACCCGCATAGTGCGCCACCTCCTCGGGGTGGGCGACCTCGACGACATCCTCGAAGACATCGACGGTCCGGTGATCCTGGTGGGGCGGGAGTTGACGCCGAGCATCACCGTGCAGCTCGACCCGGGCAAGGTCCTGGGGATCGCCACCGACGCCGGGACCCGCACGTCGCACTCGGCGATCCTGGCCCGCTCGCTGGGGATTCCGGCCGTGGTGGGGCTCGGCGACCTCTCCGCCAGCGTACGGGACGGGGATACCCTGGTCCTGGACGGTCGGGTGGGTCGGGTGATCGCGAACCCCACGGGCCACGAGCGGCAGGTCTACGAGGCCCGCGGTGAGCGCTCCCGGGCGTGGGAGCAGGAGCTGATCGAGACGGCGCAGCTGAAGACGGTAACGCGGGACCGCCAGCCGGCGGTGCTGCGAGCGAATATCGACCTCCCCGGGGAGGCGAGGAAGGCCCGGGAGTACGGCGCGCAGGGTGTGGGGCTGTTCCGCACCGAGTTCCTGGTGGTGGGGCGACAGACCATGCCCGAGGAGGAGGCCCAGTACCAGGCGTACCGGGAGGTAGCGGAGGCGTTCCCCGACCACGCCGTGGTGATCCGCACCTTCGATCTCGGGGGGGACAAGTTCCCCATGTTCCTGAACATGCCGGCCGAGGAGAATCCGTACCTGGGGTGGCGGGCGATCCGGGTCTGCCTCGACCGCCCGGACCTCTTCCGCACGCACCTGCGCGCCATGCTCCGGGCCACCGTCCACGGCGATATCCGGATCATGATGCCGCTGGTGAACGACGTGGGGGAGTTGAGGGCCGCCCGGGCCATGCTCGAAGAAGAGGAAGATCGACTGAACGCCGACGGGATCCCCTTCAACCCGGGCTACAAGGTGGGCGTGATGATCGAGACCCCGGCCTCCGCGCTGGTGGCCAAGGAGCTCGCCCGGTACGCCGACTTCTTCTCCATCGGGAGCAACGACCTGACGCAGTACACCCTGGCCGTGGACCGGAACAACGCCCAGCTGGCCGACCGCTTCACCGCGTTCCACCCGGCCGTCATCGAGCTGATGCGGCGTACGGCCGACGCGGGTCGAGAGGCCGGGCTCGAGGTGAGCGTGTGCGGCGAGCTGGCCGCCAACCCGCTCGGCGTCTACCTGCTCCTGGGGCTGGGGATCGCCACCTTCAGCGTGGCCCCCTCGGCGCTCCTCGAGATCAAGAAGGTGATCCGCAGCGTGCCGGCCGCCGACGCCCGGGCGAGGGTCGACGCCACCGTGGGAGTGGCGGATGCGGAGACGGTCCGCGAGCAGCTCACCGAGGGGCTGAGACAGTGGCTGGATCTCTCCATGTTCTCGGGGCGGTGGAACTTGTCGCCGTCCGGTTGATCGTCTACACTTCGGCCGGCGCACCCCGCATTTCAGGGAAGGAAGTCTCTTGTCTACACGTCTGTTCACGTCCGAGTCCGTCACCGAAGGGCACCCGGACAAGATTGCCGATCAGGTCAGCGACGCGGTACTCGACGCCGTCCTCGAGAAAGACGCCGGCGGCCGTGTGGCGTGCGAGGTCATGGTCACCACCGGCATGGTCATCATCTCCGGTGAGATCACGGCGGCCGAGACGCCCGACTATACCTCGCTGGCCCGGGGCACGGTCAGCTCCATCGGCTACACGGAATCGAGCTGGGGGATCGACGGCGATACGTGCGGCGTGATGGTGAGCGTGGACCGGCAGTCGCCGGACATCAGCCAGGGCGTGGACCCGGGCGGGGCCGGCGACCAGGGGATGATGTTCGGCTACGCGGTGGACGAGACGCCGGAGCTCATGCCGGCGCCGATCCTCCTCTCCCACAAGCTGACCCAGCGGCTGGCCGAGGTGCGCCGGTCGGGGCAGCTGAGCTGGGTGCGGCCCGATGGAAAGGCGCAGGTCACCCTCGAGTACCACGAAGACCGCCCGGTGCGGGTGGACACGGTGGTGGTGAGTACCCAGCACTCCCCGGACATGACGCTGGCGGATGTGAGGGCGGCCATCATCGAGCACGTGATCGTCCCCGTCATGCCCGAAGACCTCTTCGACCGCGAGGACTGCACCTTCCACGTGAACCCCACGGGCCGGTTCGTGGTGGGCGGCCCCCACGGTGATGCGGGGCTCACGGGCCGTAAGATCATCGTGGACACGTACGGTGGCGCGGGCCGGCACGGCGGTGGCGCGTTCAGCGGGAAGGACCCGACCAAGGTGGACCGGTCTGGCGCCTACGCGGCACGGTGGGCGGCGAAGAACGTGGTGGCGGCGGGGCTGGCGCGGCGGTGCGAGATCCAGCTGGCGTACGCCATCGGGGTGGTGGACCCGGTGAGCATCCACATCGACACGTTCGGGACGGGGCAGGTGGCCGACGAGGCCATCGCGAAGGCGGTGCGGGAGGTCTTCGATTTCCGGCCCCGGGCCATCATCGAGACGCTGGGACTGAACCGGCCGATCTACCGGCCCACGGCGGCGTACGGGCACTTCGGGCGCGTGTCGGAAGACCGGAAGGTGAACGGACGCACCGTGCGGCTCTTCCCGTGGGAGCAGACCGATCGGGTGGATCCGCTGAAGGCGGCGGCCACTTGATCCGGAACGTGGCCGGTTGAACCCCAGGCGGCTTCCGGAGTATTGGAACGCGGGGGGAGCTTCACCGAGTGCGCGAGGCCTGATGAAAGAAGTCACCGTACAGAGTCTGGGGCTGGACCGGAACTCCAACACACCGGTGGTCATCCTGCAGGAGGCCGATGGTCCCAGGGTCCTGCCGATCTGGATCGGGCCGGGGGAAGCCAGCGCCATCGCCATGGAGCTGGCGGGGATGAACTTCTCCCGTCCGCTGACCCACGACCTGCTGGCTTCGGCCATCACGGGGCTGGGCGGCGACCTCCAGCGGGTGGTCATCACCAAGGTGGTGGACAACACCTACTACGCCGAGATGATCATCACCCGCGACGGGGAGTTCTTCAGCCTCGACGCGCGCCCCTCCGACTCCATCGCCATCGCGCTGCGCATGGATGCGGGGATCTTTACCAGCGACGACCTGCTCGAGCATACCAGCATCGAGATCTCCGAGCCCGAGGAGCTTGACCAGGAGCTGGAGCTCGGAGACGCGCCGGAGGAGGCCGAGTTGGAGGAGGCCCCGCCACCGGAAGACCTGAAGGAGTACCTGCGACGCCTGCACCCCGAGGATTTCGGGCGGTTCACGCCATGACCGGCCGCCCCGGCAGCGGGTGGGCCCGGTTCGCCCGTACCGCCGTCACCGGCGCCGCCCTCGGCCTCCTGCTGGGGCCCGCCATGGCCGGGGCCCAGGAGCTGAGCGGCGTAGCGCTCGGCCCGGACCGCCAGCCGCTGGCCGACCACACCGTCATCCTCCACCGCGTGGGGGCGGGGGGCGGCGCCACGGCCGGGAGCGACACGACCAACGCCGTGGGCGAGTTCAGCTTCACCCTCGACGGCGACGCCCAGTCCGCGTACTTCGCGGCGCTTCGCTACGACGGTGAGCTCTACATCGGGCCGGCCGCCGACGGGAGCCAGTCCATCACGGACTATGTGCTCGAGGTGAATCCGGCCGCCGCCATCGGGAACGTGGGCGGGGTCTCGCGAGGCGGAGCACTGCCGCCGGCACAGCCGCCCCGGCAGACAGCGCCCGGCGGCGGATCGATGGGATCGAGCGATGCCGGCGCGCTGTGGCTCGTGGCGCTGCTGGCCCTGGGCGCCGCGGCGGTGTTCGTCCTCACGGCGCCCCGCTACCGGCGGCGTCGGACCCGGGACGCGGTGATCGAGGTGGCGTCCATCGAGAACCGGTTGGCGGCGGACGAGCTGAGCGAGGAGGAGCGTGGCCGCCTTCAGACGCGCCACGATCGGCTGAAGGAGCAGCTGGCACCCCGGGGTTGAGGCAGCGATGGCGCTGATCACGGTAGACGCCACCGTCCTTCAGGCCTTTCCGTACAGCGAGACGAGCAAGATCCTGCGTCTGCTGACCGCGGGCCACGGCGTCCAGTCGGTCATCGCCAAGGGGGCCCGACGGGCCAAGAGCCGATACGGCGGGGTGCTGGAGCCGTTCACCGACGGGACCGCCACCTTCTACCTGAAAGAGACCCGGGACCTGCACACGCTCCGGGAGTTCGAGCTGCACCACCCTCGCCAGACGCTGGGCCGCGACCTGGTCCGCTTCGGCGCCGCGTCGCTCCTGGCGGAGATCGTGCTCCGTACCTCCAGCGAGCAGGCGGCGCCCGAGCTCTTCGAGCGGGTACGGGTCGCCCTCTCCGAGCTCGAAGAGGTGGCGGCCGAGCAGGTGGAGGCGGTGGCCCTCGGCCACGCCTGGGGGATCATCGCCGCGCTGGGGTTCGCGCCGGGGCTCCACCGCTGCGTGCACTGCGCCGGGGCGCTGCCGGATGAAGACCTGTTTTTCGATTACGGCGCCGGCGGGTTCCTCTGCGGGACGTGCGGGGGCGGTGGCGGGGGCGGCCGGGTGGTCCCCGCCGAGGGCCGCGCCGACCTGCTGTCGCTGTTGGCGGGCGAGCCCGTTTCCATCCACCGGACGGCGGCCCACTGGCAGCTGCTGTCCCGGTTCCTCGGCTACCATCTGGTGGACGCGGGGTCGCTCCGATCATTGACGTTCCTGTCGGGACAGGTGGGGGAGCCATGAGGGGGATCGTCGGGACCGCCGGCCACATCGATCACGGCAAGACGGCGCTCATCGGCGCCCTGACCGGCGAGCAGACCGACCGGCTCCCGGAGGAGCAGGAGCGGGGGATCAGCATCGATCTCGGCTTCAGCCACCTGGACACCCGGCACGGCACCCTCGGCGTCATCGACGTCCCGGGACACGAAGACTTCATCCGCAATATGCTGGCGGGCGCCACCGGGATCGATATGCTGCTCCTGGTGGTGGCCGCCGATGAGGGCGTGATGCCGCAGACCCGCGAGCACGCCGCCATCGCCGAGCTCCTGGGCGTGCACCGAGCCGTGGTGGCGCTCACGAAGGTCGATCTGGTGGGCGACGAGTGGCTCGGGCTGGTCCACGATGACCTGGCCGACTTCCTGGCGGATACCCCCTTCGCCGGCGCGCCGGTGATCCCCACATCCACCGTAGACGGGACCGGCATCGACGCCGTCACCGAAGCCATCGAGGACACCTTCACCGGTACCCGGGGGCACACCGATGACCTGTTCCGGCTTCCGGTGGACCGCACCTTCACCGTGAAGGGGACCGGCACCGTGGTGACGGGCACCGTCTGGTCCGGAACGCTGGAGGTGGACGCCACGGTGCGGCTGCTCCCGGGCGGCGAGGAGGTCCGGGTCCGGGGGCTCCAGGTCCATGGCGGCGATGTGGAGCGCGTCGAGGCCGGACAGCGGGCCGCCGTGGCGCTGGCCGGGATGGACCGGGGCGCCGTCGAGCGCGGCACCACGGTGGTGGCCGAACCGGGGTGGTCCGAGACCGAACGGATTACCGGGTCGCTCCGGGTGCTGTCCGGGCGTTGGAGCGTGGAGCCGTGGCAGCGTGTGCGGGTGCACCTCGGCACCGCCGAGGTCATGGCCCGAACCGCCCTCCTGGGCGCCGACCGCCTCGACCCGGGCCGCCAGGGGCTCGTGCAGCTGCGGCTCGAGGCGCCGATGGTGGCCCGGGCCGGTGACCGGTTCGTCATCCGCTCCTACTCGCCCGTCACCACCATCGGCGGCGGCGTGGTCCTCGAACCGCTCCCACCGAAGCGGACCCGGATCGACGGCCGGGAAACGTTCTTCACCGCCCTCGAAGACCCCGAGGCCCGGATCCCGGCACTCCTCGAGGCGGCCGCTGAACGGGGCGTCGGCCGGGACCGGCTGCCGATTCTCTCCGGTCTGACCCCCGGCCGAGCCGACGAGGCCCTCGACGGACTGGACACGGTGGCGGTGGGCGGGCGCGTGTTCGACGGAGCGGCGGCGGCGGCGATCCGGGACCGCATCCTGGACGCCGTGGACGCCCACCACCGTGACACCCCGCTCCAGCCGGGGATCGACCCCGAGGCGCTGCGCCGGGCGGCGGGGGAGGGGGCGGCCCCGGCGCTGGTCGAGCACGTCCTGGAACGCCTGCTCGGAGAGGAGCTGGTCATGCGCCGCGGGGCCGTCGGTCGGCCCGGACACGAGCCGCGACTCACACCCGATCAGGAACGCCTCCGAGACCGGCTCCTCGAAGCCCTGGCCGCCGCCGGTCTGGCCGCGCCGAGGCTCGACGAGCTGCGGGAGGCCGAGGGTGGGGAAGGACCCGAGCTCGACGACCTCGTGGCCCTCCTCGAGGCCCGGGGCGCGTTGGTGCGCGTGGAGCACGACCTCTTCCTCGATGCCCGGGCCGTGGAACAGGCCGTGGACCGGATCCGGACGCAGCTCGAAGGCCGTGAGGGCCTCTCGCCCGGAGACTTCCGGGAGGTGCTGGGCGTGTCGCGGCGCCACCTGATCCCGCTCCTCGAGTACTTCGACCGGGTCGGCGTGACCGCTGGTGGGCCTTCGGGCCGCAGGGTGGCCTAGCTCCGCGCCTGCCGGGACGTAACGGGGCGCCCTGCAGCCTTGACCCTCCCGGGGTGTCGAAGTACCTTCAAAATGTCCACTTTCCACCAGAGTACGATGAGCTGGAGGCCTATCGAACAATCCGCTACTGCACAGCTGGATCGTGCGGAGGAGACTATGAGACGCCGCTTATTCACCGGCGTCATCTTCCTTGCGATCCTCGCCTTCATGCCTGGCGCGGTGATGGCCCAGGATCCGGGGAGCGATGCGTCGCCCCGCTCCAACGAAGCCGGTTTTGAGCTTCTACAGAATTATCCGAATCCGTTCAATCCATCCACGCGGATTCCGTTCACGCTCAGCCCGGAGCTCTTCGAGGCGAGCAATGATGGCACCGTCAAGGTGACGATGCGGATCTTCAACGTGCTGCAGCAGCTCGTGGCGTACCCGACGGCGCTGGGACATCCGGACGGGGACGGGGTTCCGCTGGAGGGGCTGACATACTACACGCCCGGAACGAAGGAAGCCCTCTGGGACGGGCAGGACATGAACGGCCGCCAGGCCGCGTCCGGGATGTACTACCTGCAGATGATCGTGGGCAGCCACCGTCAGATCATCAAGATGGTGGTGTCCAGGTAGTCACCGGGCTCTAGCCTCTAGTCCACGAAGTAGAGGAACCGGCCGCAGTGAGCGCAGGTCTGAAGCTTGTTGCGCTCCTCCGGGTCCGAGGCGATGGCGGTGGGGACGGCCACGAAACACCCGTAGCACATCTCGTTGATCACGGGGACCACCACCCGGCCCAGGGCCCTGTTCAGCCGCTTGTAGCGGGCCCGGACCGTGGGCTCCAGCTCCTCCACCACCTCGGCGATCTTGACCTCGATCTGGGCCGTGGCCTCCTCGATGTCCAGATTGAACTCCTCCTGCTGGACCTTTGCCGCCGCGTCCACCTCCTGGAGGTCCTTCCGCTTCGACTTCAGGTCCTGGATCTGGAGCAGGATCTCGAGCTGTTCGTTCATGGTCACGGTCAGATCGACTTCTCTTCGAGGAGCGCAAGGAAATCGTCCGCATCTTCGATAGCGGCGAGCTTCTCGGGGACATCTTCCTCCTTCGCGAACTGGGCGATCTTGCCCAGCACCGGGAGGTACTGGTTGCTGACCTCCAGCGGCGGCGCCACGATGAGGAAGAGGTGATGGACCGGCTCGTCGTCGATGGCGTTGAAGTCGATCCCGTCCTTCTTGCGGCCGAAGGCGATCCGCAGGCGGTTCACCACCAGCGAGCGGCAGTGGGGGATGGCGATGCCGCGTCCGATCCCGGTGGAGCCCAGGTTCTCGCGCCGCTTGAGCATCTTGAAGAGGATGCCCTCGCTCTTCTCATCGAGCTCGAGGAGGGCGATGAGCTCCTTGAGGATCTCGTCCTTGCTCTCGCCGTCCAGGTCGAGATCGACCACGTCTGTATCGAAGAACTCGCGCAATATCATGTATGTGTCTCCTGATTCCGTATTGGAACCCATTAAGCTACCGCTGGGCGGATAGAGTGTCAAAGTGTAGAGCTGAGGACTTTCCCCATTTTTCTCAGCCGCTTGCCGGGAAGAGGCTGAGGTTGGGT